>NZ_JBTNRI010000006.1:0-92542 GCF_054515815.1 Nitrosopumilus sp. S6 | reverse complement strand
AATTTACATTAGAAGAATCTTCAATGATTCCTTCAAAAGATTCTTCTGCAAAGGATTCAGGGGTTACAAAATTTGCAAATCCCGTAACAGTGGAGCTTAAAAGAATTGCACATAAAAAGACAGTTAGAATTTTTGAACTAATTTCTAATTTTAATTTTGGAATTTCATGTTTCAAAATTACATAAAGAGAAAACAAAAAGATAGGAATCAAAAATATTTTTGTGTCAATTTGAGATAATCCAAAATCAAAATATTGTAAAACTCCGAATAGAGTTATCACTACACCCACTACTAACAATACCGCTACGTGCGCCCCTAGACCCATTTTGCCACTCTTTTAAGGAAATCATGATATTTAATATGATCATCATTTTTTATGAAAAAAATACAAGCACATAACAGTATACAATTATGTCCATACCATAATAATTTCTAAACATACGTTCATTATTTACTGAAAAAATCATATTTTAAGAAAAGATTAAGAAAAGATCGTACAAATGCTAAATAATTTTACCACTACCAAGAATCCTAATTGTAGCAGACTCAGGCTTGAGAATAACTACAATCTGTCCTTTTTTGTAGACAAGTGGTTTCTCAAAAGATAATTTCAAAGGAGAAATTGAAGTGAATTTTGCAGCCTTTATTTGCAATCCAACACAAACAAGACATCCCTGATTCTCAGCAATTTCATTTTTGTAAAAAGGGCTTTTTTGAAAATCAAGTTCAATATCAGTTCCAACATCAAAAACTCCTTCTTCTGAAATAATATCACCACGTCCAACTTCATCAGGTTTTGCACCCTTTACTGCAAGACCAACTCTAGCAGGACAAATAGATTCTTCAACAGGATCATCATGCATTTGAATAGATTTTATCAAAACATCAATTCCAGCAGGATAGAGTTTTAGATTATCATATTGTTTTATTTTGCCATTTGTCACTTTACCTAAAATTACTGTTCCAACACCTTTAACATCAAAACAATGATCAATTACCATTTCAGATTTACCATCACTTGATAGGGGTTCAAGCTTATCCATCTCTTCTTTGATTTTGTCTTGTTCAACTTTTTTGTAATTCTCAACAACAGTTCCTTTAATCATTGCATCAAGTTTTGATTCATCAACATCAAATGTGTGAGACAAGATACCATTTTCTTTTTTTAGGGAATCAAGTGCAATAATTTGCTCACCAGTAAATTTGTCTAATGTGTCAACATGAAAGATTACATATTCAGCTAGATTTATTGCCTGAAATAATGGTTGAATTTTTTCAGGAAATCCGCTCGGAGTAACCCATGTTTTGATAATTTCTGATTCTTTTCTATCATAAAGAGAAAGATCAGTCACAGTTCCTTTTTTTCCAAATTCTGAAGCAATGTCTTGTTTTCCTAAAACTACAAAATTTATTGATTTTACCAATGAAAAAACCTCAATTTTAGGCACTAAAAACCATACTAAATCAAAACTTAAGGAAATGATTTTAAAACTTTGGCATAGTTTGCAAATCTATGGTTTTTAGGCTGTACTTTCTTTTGATGATATTTAGGAATAGTTTTTCCAACGGACCCATTCAAACCCAATGGTCCTAAAACATATTTTTTGGCATTTGCCCACTTGAGAACTTCATCAGTAGGGGCATAGTGATTGATTATTTTTTTGTTGACAATGTTTTGAAGTAATCTTCCATATTTTTTTGAGGAAGGGACATCTTCAGTTATTGATGCACCAAAAAAATATACACTTTCAATGATTCCTACATTTTGTTTCTTTTTTGCAAGATATTCTATAGTACTCAAGATTACTTGAGAGCCAAGTGAATGACCCATTAAACGAATTTTTGTTTTTGGGTTATCTTTTTTGAAATCCTCAATGAATTTACCAAGATTACGTCCATTCTTTTTTGCAATGCTTTGCCCAACTGCAAGTGATTTTTTTGCATGTTTTATTAAATGAGCACCAGTAGTGTTTGAATCATAACTAAACCCAATTACTGGGTAGAGATATCCCAGATTACGTAATCTGTTTTTAGCTAATTTTACTTTGGCCACTGCACCTGCATTATCATTTCTCAAACCATGAATCATGATTGTAAATTCAGGAGTGTCTTTCAAAGATGAAAATGACTTTTTTGGGTATAGATAGTAATTGTTCTTTTTCAAAGTTTTTCCAGTAGAAAGATCATAATATCCTCTAGTTGAAATTCGTGGAATGATTTGTTTCAATTTTATACAAAAATAATTTTGAGTGTATAAAATTCTTGAGGATTTCAAAAATTATGTGAAAATAATAATCTAAGATCGTGTTATTTAGCAAAAATGTTATTTGCTACAAAATTTCTCTGAAAATATTGGATTTTACAGCCTCACTACGATTAATTCATGCTAATTTCTTCTTTGTAGATATTGTAGGATTATCAGATACATCAATGTCTACAAAAACTCAGATTAAAAAAATTGAAACATTAAACAAATGTATTTCTGAATGCCAATCATTTCAATCAGTTCCTAAAGAATCATTATTGTTACTACCTACGGGAGACGGTTGTTGTATCGGATTTTTGCAAGGACCAGAACTTCCATTATTGGTAGCAGTTGAGCTACACCAAAAATTGGCAGCTTACAACAAAGCAAAAATCCCTAGTGAAACAGTTCGTGTAAGAATCGGATTACATAGTGGAAATTGTTTTTTGGTAAATGACTTGCTAGGTCAGAGAAACACGTGGGGTCCAGGAATTATTTATGCACGTAGAGTAATGGATTTTGGAGATGATGGGCATATTCTTCTTTCACCTACGCTAGCTGAAGATTTACGTTCATTATCAGATGAATATAGAGACATTATCAAACCAGTTCACGATGTCGTTCTAAAACATGGAACTACCATGTTACTTTATTCAGCTTATGGAGAAGGTTTTGGAAACAAGAAACATCCTGAAAAAGGAGCATCCGTTAGAAGTAAGTATGGAGAAGAAATTCTCAGACTACAAAAAACTACACTATACCCTTCAATTGATTTAGTTTTGACAGTACAAGATCCTGAAAAAATGATTGTACAACACAAGAGAACATATGAAGTTGCAAACATTTCAAATGAGCCAATAAAAAATGTCTTACATGGAATTGCATTTGACGTAGACATTCCAGACTTTAATGATTTGAATATCAAAGTATATGATGAAAAAAACAGAGAGTGTAAAATTACAAGCATCAATGTAGACAAGCCAGACACTAAGGAGTTCACTACAGAATTCAGTGAGCCCATCATTAAGGACGACAAGGGTAAAAAATACACTCTAGAATATGAGGTTCCAGAACCTGAAAGATATTTTGAAAATGCATTTTTGATTGACTGCCAGAAATTTAACATGTCATTTCACTATCCACTAGATAAAGGAATCAAACGTCCTGAATTATTAGAGATCAATCAAGAAACAGAAGAAAGTACACCATCAAAAGTCACTCCAAAAATTACCAAAGATGGAAACATTGAGAAGGTAAAATGGGAAATCACAGAGATTCCCAAAGGTCGAACTTTTAGAATTGATTGGTAGCCAAATCAACTATCAATCCACATGTCTTTGTGAATGAAATTTTTTGCTGAAGGACTATACTCGCTTAACATTCCATAACCGTTCTTTTTTCCTGAATGTTCATATTCAAAATATAATGCCGTGTGAAGATGAACACTTCCAGAAAGTGCCTTTTGCCATAATTCTGAATCAATAAAAAACCAATAATGTTTCTCCATAGTAGGCATCACTGGACCCAAATCATAAGAGGTAGCATCACCAGACTTTATAGAATCACGAGTTAATGGTTCATTACTCTTAACAAATTTTGCAACAACATAGTTTGCAGGAAGTTCTCCATAGTTTTTTATGGCAATATCAAATTGACAATCATCACCGATTGATTTTTCCATTTTAGTTATTGGTCCAGTAGGTCCTATCCAAGGTCTAAATCTAAATTCAGTTTGGATTCTACTCACTTCCACTTGAGATTCAAATTGTTTGATTGTAAAATACAACAAAATCACCAATGTAATTGTTGCACCAGCAGTTGCTAATTGTGCCCATACCTCAAGTGCTATTTCTGCCACAAAAATCAATGAAACTAATAGTATTCAAATATGATCTTCTAATGTGATAATATGAGACTATTCTTAAGAAAGGCCTAGTTGTTTTTTGTATTTTTCAATATCAGATTCCTCAACCCTGGCAAATAACGGAGAAGCATCACCAAGTGTATGTCCTGAAGAGATGCCCAAATCAGACATATCACTCCAACTTTGTTCATTTACTTTGCCATCCAATGCAAGTTGTTCCCAGATATTTTGTGCAGATTCAGGGATAAACGGAAATGTTGCTATTGCCAAGCTTCTAACGGCATTTACTGAAAGATAAACACAAGTTGAAGTGCCTGGACCTTTCTTCCAAGGCTCCTTATGTTGAAAGTATTGATTAAAGTAAGATGAAAATTCCATGATCTTTTTTAATGCCCTATCAAGATGATTTTGTTCCATCAAAGTACCAACATCAGATGCAAGTGATTTTATTTTTTGTTCTATCTCTAAATCTTTTTCATCAAAATCTTCAGGGTCTGGAATTTTTCCATCAAAGGCTTTTTTGGTAAATCCTAATGCACGATTTACAAAATTTCCAAGATTTCCAATTAACTCAGAATTGATTCTAGTAGTAAAATCATCCCAGTCAAAATTCAAGTCATCTTGAGAATACGGATTAATTGATACAAGATAAAATCGCAAATAGTCTGCAGGGTAATATTCTAAAAATTGTTTTAACCCAATGTACCAATTTCTGCTCTTTGAGATTTTTTTTGCTTGTAGTGTTAAATGACCTCTAGTTGGAATGTAATCAGGTAACTTGTACTCACTGTCAATACCCAATCTCATTGCAGGCAAAAACAGATAGTGATGATACACAATATCTTTTCCAATAAAATGATAAATGTCAGCTGAATTCCAAAATTCTTTTCCATCAATGCCTTTGTCATTTAGAAATTTTAGGGTAGTAGAGATGTATGCCAAGTGATTATCAAACCAGCCATAGAATACCTTGTCTTTTGCACCATCAAGAGGCACTGGAACTCCCCAAGTAATGTCTCGCGTGATATCCCAATCAATTAAACCAGATTTTATCCAATTTTGGACATATTTTTTTACATCTTTTTGCAGATGTTCATTTTCATCTAACCATTTTGAAAGAGAGTCTCTAAAATTTTTGAGTTTGAAAAAGTAATGTGTTGTTTTTTCTTTTGTTGGAGGTTGATTACACAATGAACATTTTGGATCTGTGATTTCTTCAGGTACACGACCACAACTCTCACAAAGATCAGAGTATTGGTCTTCAGCTTTACAGTATGGGCATATTCCTTTAACATATCTGTCGGGTAAGAATTTTTTATCATTATTACAATAGAACTGAATGATTTCTTGTTCATAGATGTGTCCAGCGTCATTGAGTTTTTTGAACACATCTTGAACAAATTTTATATTTTCAGGAGAACTAGTCTTGTAAAAATAATCAAAATCAATGTTAAATGCGCTAAAATCTTCATAATCACGTTTATTCCAATAAGCAACATATTCTGCAGGAGTTTTTCCTTCTTTTTCAGATTGAATCAGAATAGGAGTTCCAAAGTCATCAGACGCACAAACATAGTATGCTTCAACGCCATTTTGTTTTAGAAATCTAGTTGTGACATCTGCAGGTAAGTACGTAGATGCAACATGGCCCAGGTGAATCTCACCGTTTGCATAAGGTAATGCACTAGTAATGATAGCTTTTTTGTTCATTAGATATTCTCAAAAGCAGTATTAGGGTTAAGAAGTTTTACCAGCTGTTTGCATATTTTACTTGCTCAGGAGTAAGTTTGTCAATTTTTACATCCATTGCCTTTAATGCGTCAACTGCAACTTGAGTGTCAATCTCTTCAGGAACATTAATAATTTTATTTTCCATCTTTTGATGATTTTTGAGAATATACATTACAGATAGAATCTGATTTGAAAATGATTGCGCCATTACTTCTGGAGGATGTCCTTCTGCTGCAACCAAATTTGCAAGACGACCTTGTCCAATCAAGTAAACTTTCTTTCCATTTTTGAGAACACATTCATCAAGTGCAGGTCTGACTTCTTTAACAGATTTTGATTTCTTTAGTAAAAATTCACTGTCAATTTCGACATCAAAGTGACCAACATTTCCCATGATTGCACCGTCTTTCATTTTTAGAATGTGTTCTTTTCTAATTACACTAGTCATTCCAGTACAAGTGATAAAAAAGTCACCTAGTTTTGCAGCTTGAGTCATTGGCATTACTTCAAAACCATCCATGTGAGCTTCAAGAGCTTTTACAGGATCAATCTCAGTTACAATTACTTTGGAACCCATTCCATGACACCTTGATGCAACACCGCGTCCAACCCAACCATAACCTACAACCACAACACGTTTTGATGCCATAAGCAAGTTCATGGCACGAAGATATCCATCGATTGTACTTTGACCAGTACCATATCTGTTATCAAACATGTGTTTTGTATATGCTTCATTTACCAGGATTACAGGATATCGTAATTTTCCTTGATTTTCAACTGCTCTAATTCTAGTTACACCAGCAGTAGTCTCCTCAGTTGCGCCAAGAATTTTCATATTCTTAAATCGTTTATCAAAATGAGCTTTGATGTTCATGTCTGCTCCATCATCAGTGAGAATTGTTGGTTTGTGTTTTAGGACTTGGTCAATACACCAATCATACTCTTTTACAGATTGACCATACCATGCATAAACATGAATTCCTTGAGATGCCAAAAATGCGGCTATATTGTCTTGTGTAGTTAATGGATTTCCTCCACAGCATGCAACATTTGCTCCAAGTTCTTTTGCACCCATTAATAGTACAGATGTCTCTTTTGTGATATGGAGACAAAATCCAAGGGTTACACCCTTGAGCGGTTTTGATTTTTTTAATCGATTAATTGTGTTATCTAGAATTTGCATATGTGATCTTGCCCATTCATAGGAGAGTTTACCCTCTTTGATCAGTTTTGGGCTAGACTTTACTTTGCTCAATAAAAAAACCCTTGTTCTCAGATATAAAATCCTATCATGCGAATGTAAATAAATGACAAAGTTGGCAAAAAATCATGGCTTGGAAGAAAATTGCAGAGAAAGGAGAGATTGATGCAGGCAAAGGCAAGGCCTTTAAGATTGACGGAAAACAGATTGCAATTTTTAATCAAGACGGATATCATGCAATAGATGATCTCTGTGTTCATCAAGATGGTTCAATTGCACCAGGTAAGCTTGATGGAGACATTGTAGAGTGTCCACTACACTTTTGGCACTACAACATCAAAACAGGGGAATTGACAGATTATCTCAAAGATGTAAAATTAGAAACATATCCTGTTGAAGCAAGAGATGATGGCATCTACGTAGATGTTTAGAAAATTTAGGCACAATTTTTATTCTCAGTTTTTACAAATCAATCATTGAATCAAGAAATCATTGATGAGATAAAAAATCAAGATTATTCTTCCATTGTAAGTGGGATTGAAAATTTTCTAGAAGAGCAAATAGAAAAAAATCACACCAAAGGACTCATTTTAGGATTGAGTGGGGGAATTGATTCAGCAGTTCTAGCATACATTTGCAAAAGAAAATTTGCAGACAAAACAATAGCCATAGTCATGCCAGATACTGCAATTACACCAAAAACTGAAACAGAAGATGCACTAAAGATGATTTCATTAACTGGAATCCAATACAAGTTAATTGACATCAATCCAATAGTAAATGAGTACTCTATGTACTTGGAACCAAATGAAAGAGCAAAGGGAAATCTTCGTGCAAGGGTCAGAGCTAACATTTTGTATTATTATGCAAATGCCAAAAACTATCTAGTATTAGGATCAAGTGACAAAAGTGAGTATCTAATTGGGTATTTCACAAAGTTTGGAGATGGTGCATCAGACATAACACCAATTGTTTCATTGTACAAACTCCAAGTAAGAGAGATTGCAAAATATTTAGGAGTGCCAGAAAACGTGATTTCAAAAAAGAGCAGTCCCCATTTATGGAAAGACCATGAAGCAGAAAACGAGCTTGGAGTATCATATGAGGAAATAGATTCTATTCTTTACTGTTTATTTGAAAAGAAACTCTCAGCAGAAGAGACTCACAAAGTAACAGGAATTGAGTTTTCTGTAATAGTAAAAATTCAAGAATTAAACAAAAACAGTGAACATAAAAGATTGACAACACAAAAACCAAATAGAGAATAGAAATGAAACTACAAGATACGCTATCAAATTCTGAGCAAGAATTAGATGTATCAAAAAAAGTCAAAATTTACCTTTGTGGAGTAACAGTATATGATGAATCACACATAGGACACGCAAGAACAATCATAGTCTTTGATGTGCTTCGAAGATACCTAGAAGACAAGGGAATAGAGATTGAATTTATTCAAAATTTTACTGATGTAGATGATAAAATTATCAATAAAGCTAAATCAGAAAATACCAGTGCTGAAGAAATCAGTACCAGATACATTAAAAATTATTTTCATGACTTTGATGGCCTAAATGTAAAACATGCAACAAACTATCCAAAGGCAACAGAGCACATTGATGATATTATCAAGTTTATTGAAAAATTAATTAAAAAAGAAATTGCATATGTATCAAAGAATGGGGTGTATTTTGCAGTATCAAAATTCCCAGAATATGGAAAATTATCAAAAAAGAAGATCGATGAGTTAGAGTCAGGCGCAAGAATCGAAGTTGATGAGGCAAAAAACAATCCATTAGATTTTGCAGTATGGAAGTTCTCAGATGTAGGGCCTGTTTGGGATAGCCCATGGGGAAAAGGGAGACCAGGTTGGCATATTGAGTGCTCAGCAATGAGTACAAAGTATCTGGGAGAGAATTTTGATATTCATGGTGGAGGAAGAGATTTGATATTTCCTCATCATGAAAATGAAATTGCACAATCTGAATCATTTACAGGCAATCAGTTTGCAAAAATCTGGATGCATGTAGGAATGGTCACTATTGATGGAGAAAAGATGTCAAAATCTATTGGAAACATAAAGTCAATCAAACATGTATTAGATAACTGGGGACCAAACATCATCAGATTGTTCTGTTTATCTGGGCACTATTCAAAACCAATTGATTATTCAGAAGAATTACTAAAAGAGAATCTAACCAAATGGAGACAATCTGAAACCTGCTACTATGAACTAATTCACGCAAATAGCCAAAATAACGAAAATGTAGCTGAAATTGTTCAAAAATTAGGCTCAGAATTTGATAAAGCATTAGATGATGACTTTAACACACATCTGGCATTATCAGCATTTTTTCAACTAGTCAAAGAAACAAACAGATTATCTGCTGAAGAAAAATTAGGAAAAAAAGATGCAGAAAAAATTAAACCAGAGTTTCAGAGAATGCTCAAAATTTTGGGATTAGTTATTCCAGAAATGACTGATAACATGAAACAAGAAATCGATACCATAATTGAGAACAGAGAAAAGTTCAGACAAGAAAAACAATTCCAACAAGCAGATGAAATTCGTGACAAACTCAATGAGATGAATATTGAGTTAATTGATCATAAAGGAAAAACAATCTGGATGAAAAAAGAAAATATCAAAGCTGAAAAATAAAAAAGAAAAGAATTAAGGATTAACCAGGGTTAATTTTGCCTCAATTCTGTCATAGTATCCGTTTTGATCCATAGCAGGAACATAAAATGTTGCAGAAATTACATCTCCAACACCTGCACTACAATCTGCCACAATGACAGAATGACCCAAAACAGATTCGCCAACACAGCCATAATCAGTAACAGCAATGACCGATACATCTTCAGTAACTAGTGTTGGAACTATATTCCAAGGAGTTAATGTGAGAACTAGTATTACTGAAGTTGCAGCAGCCAAAATCAGTATGAATTTTAGCTGTGGTGTTTTTGTTTGTGTGGTTTGTTGCATTTCTCCTCATTATCATTTAGACGTTATAGAATATAACCAAGAGGAAACTTTATGATCTAGTGCTAACTAATTCAGATTTTACAATTACAGCCTTTTTGTTTTAAAATTTGAATTTGTTTAGAAGGTGAATCAATAAAAAAATCCTGTATTGAATTACCAGTTGCTTTTCGCTTATCAAGTGGGCTTTGGTGAGAATATCCCCTACGAGTCATCTCAGAAACCAGTTCCTCGTGCCTAGAATAAAGAGCTTTTAGTTTTCCTTTCCATCTCAGAGTCTCAGGATGTAACGAGTATCCTTTCTTTTTTTTAGTAATTACAGTCCACATAGCATGAAGTTCTCTATGCTCACCTAACAAATGATTTCTGCACAGTTTACTTGGAGGTATATCCCAAATTCTCATTTTTATGAACTCCAAAATTTTTTACAATGATAGCATTGATTCTTGTGAATTAGCACATCAGAGTTTTTTCTTATTTCTACGGTTCCATAGTCATTAGAACCACAAGTAGGACAGCCCCTATCTCTCATCTAAGATACATCCTTCATTCTTGTTGAATAATCATAATAAAACAGATTTTGAGGGGTGATTTCAATTGCAATCTCATTAGACGAATTTTTTTTCAAATATTTTGATAGTCCAGATTTTTTTTCTCCCAAATATTTTTTCATTAAAATTTGCAGAACATCTTTTCCCATAGTATCAATGATTTTTGCAGAACCATTTCCACGTACACCTTTGTAAGGAAGGGTATCAGCTGCAATTTCAAACCCGCACACAGAATTTTTTTTCAAATATTGAACAATTCTGGCAGACTTTTGGGTGGCACAATAAATTTTTTCATTTATTTGTACAAACCAAAGAGAGATCACATTAGGAATACCATCATTATTTGTATATGCCAATCTAATTGGAATTTTTTGATCAGAGATGGTTCGATTACGATTTCTTTGTTCAAACTTTTGCAAAATTATTCTCCATTTTATTGATTACAGATTTTGTATAACAAAAATCACATGACCAATCTTCATATTTTTTGCCACATCTAAAACAAGAGGATATGATTTGATTCATAACAAAAATTGGTTTTAGAGTATATAACATGAAAAAGAAAATCTTTCTAGTGCCAATATTAGCACTAGTAAAAATTATGGTCACTAGTTAAATATCAGATTTAAAAAAAGACCATGAGTAAAACATGACAGATATAATCTGGGGAAATGGAGTAAATGCAATATCAAATGATACTTTTGTTCTAAATGTAACACACAGAAAAAATGGTAATAGTAAAAATTATTCAGATACTGAAAAGATCAGAATAACTGAAGCAGACATCCCAGGTCTACCACATTCAAGAGTAGATTGGAGTGAAGAATCTCTAAAATCATGCGTAAATGATGCCTTCCTAAAATGTGAAATTAAGCATAGAGAGGATTCAGGCATTTTGTCAGCCAAAGTATCACATTCAGGGGTTGGCGGATACTAATGTGGATGCCAAAACAAGGAAATGTAAATGAAATAACAAGAACAGATTTCCAATCACTTATCCAAGGAGAGATATCAGCTATTATCATCAAAGATTTTTACAAAAAAAGTCAGTGTGATGAAATTTCTCAAAAAATTAACTCAATACAAAAATCAGATTTTAAGAATGGCAATCTAGAACATATCGGACCATTCTTAATGGCACATACAACA
This sequence comes from Nitrosopumilus sp. S6, assembly GCF_054515815.1. NCBI lineage: Archaea > Thermoproteati > Nitrososphaerota > Nitrososphaeria > Nitrosopumilales > Nitrosopumilaceae > Nitrosopumilus > Nitrosopumilus sp. S6. Next base: position 80,815 of record NZ_JBTNRI010000006.1, on the reverse strand, counting down.
AAGAAAGATGAATATTTCGAGTGTGTAAAAAAAGATAAGATAAAAAGGCAACAAGTTTTTTCAAATGAAACAGAACCTACTACCAAAATTTTTAGCATCTTTCAAAAACTATTTCCAGAATATTTTATTTCCACAGCAAAAGAATCAAAAAATGAATTATCTCCATACATCATTAGAATTCACAATAAAGGAAAATCAATCCCAATACACAAAGATAATGTAAAATATGAAGGAAAGGAATATGAATTATCAAAAATTGACAGTCAATTATCATGTATTTTACATCTTCAAGAATCAGAAAAAGGAGGAGAGTTAATAATCTATGACAAAAATTGGAGAAGAAGCGATGAAAAATTTAGAAAGATAGATTTTGGGTATGAACCCGAAATCATATCAAAATCAAATTTTTGTAGAATAACAAATCTAAAAGTAGGGGATTTGGTAATAATCAATCCAAATTATTTTCATCAGGTAACAAAAATCGAAGGAGAATCATCAAGAATTTCTCTAGGAATGTTTGTAGGAATTTTCAAAAAACAACAACAAATTGTGGCGTGGTCGTAATGAAAAAATTTATTTTAATTATTTTTGCACTTGTAATAATTTCAACAAATTATGCATCAGCCCACAAACTCATTAGCCATGATGACAGTCACAGAGATTTTGACTCAGCCTTAGTAATTCCAGATCACATGATTTCATGGGCAATTTATGATGATCTAGGCACAAATGAAGCCAAATTTTACACATTTGAGGCAAAAAAAGGTGACTCATTTTTTGCAAGTATTGTAATTCCAAAAATTCAAGGATTAGAAAACTATGCACCTACAATGGTATTGGTTGGAGAAGATAATTTCATTATTGAGAAAGCAATCTATGAAAAAGGATTTCCAGGAAATGAATTCTATGAGCCATTTGGTCAGGTGACATATTGGGAGAGACAAGAATTAAGAACAGAAATACCACAAGATGGAATTTATTTCATAGTTGTAACAGATGAAAAAAATCAAAGTGGAAAATATAGCTTGGCAGTTGGAGAAATAGAAGATTTTTCAGGAGAAAATATGTTTACATTGTTACCCAAAGCATGGCTGGACACAAAATTATTCGTTAACGATTACTTTTCGATAGTAATTGCTTTTGTGATTATTATTGTATTGTGTAGTATTCCAGCATTTGTTATTTTTAAAAAAAGAAAAAGAAAAATTAAAAGCTTGAGCTAATTTTAAAAAAAATACGCACAAAAAAATTAGTTAGGTCTAATTAGTTACATCTAATTTTCAAGAGGTTTAATAGAATCAAAAACTAAATTAGTCTATGAATGCATGGAATAAATTTTGGAAATGGTATGAAAATAAAATACTTGGAAGTATTATTGTAATTGCAATTATACAATTCATTCAAGTTCCTCATATGATATGGAATGCAGACATCATGTTAGAAGCAGGACTTGTTTCAAGAGTTCACCCTGTAATTGATTGGTTCTTGTATGGGGTAGACTTGATAGAAATAATTTCAATTGTTAATGTTGGAATGATCATGTATAGTCTAATTAAGAAAAGAAAATCTCAAGAGAGAATTACTGCAAAGACAGCATAAGTCTATTCTTTTGCATTCCAGATAACACGTTGTGGGAATGGAATTTCTATTCCAGCATGATCTAATGCTTGTTTTGCAACTTTTAGTAGATTTGGGCCTACCTGATCCCAATCATCTCTTGGATGCCAGACTAGAATTTCGATATTAACACTTGAATCAGCTAGTTCATTTATACGAAAATCAGGTTTGGGCAATGTTAAAACAAATGGCATAGATTTACGGATTTCTTTACCAATCACAGCGATTGCACCGTCAATATCTTCTTTGTAAGCAATCCCAATAATTGCATTAGATCTTCGTGCAGGAGATGTTGAGAGAGAACGAATGTATGAAGTAAAAAAAGATTCATTTGGAACTCTAATAACAGTTCCATCAAATCGTCGAACACGAACTGAAAATGTACTGATATCCAATAAGGTCCCAGATACATCAGTTCCAGGGATTTCAATTTTATCTCCTTGTTTCACAGGTTTTTCTATCATTAAGAAAATTCCTGAAATCAGATTTGAAACAACAGATTGTGTTGCAAAACCAATTACAATACCAAAAATTCCACCTGCAACAACTAATCCAGAGAAATCAAATCCTGTAGTAGAAGTAAAAACTAAAAATGCAATTATGATTATACCAAAATAAAGTAGTTTACCAAAATTTTTTGCTGAATCCTCAGGTAATTTTGGAGCATAATATCTTGTGAAAAGTAGTCGTATGGTTCTTGCAATAAGGACACCTATTCCCATTATAATTCCACCAATAAGTAAAGACAACACAGTTAGTCCACCTGTAATTTCAATCTGATCTAAATTTTGTAAAAATTCAAAAGGCATTAATCTACACCCATGTCCACTCGTTTCAATGTTTCATGTTTTTCATAAGTTGGAGATAAAGCCCAACTAGTTTGTATTGGAGAGGGATCAACATCAACAATTTCAATAGTAAGTTTTTTCTTCAAAACAGCAGTTATCGAATCCATCATAGCTTTTGAATCCTTGTAATAAATAGAATTTTCTGAAACAACAAATACAACTTTCTCAACAGAATAACCTCTTGTTAAGTGATTACTAAGCTCAATTTTCAATACAGCGTTTACAAATGGAATGGAATCTTCATAAGATTCAACTATCTCAGATTTTGAATATTTACATAATGTACCAGATTCTGGAGAACCGTACAAACAAAATCTGGAGTTAATTGGATCACATGTAAAGCAGTCTAAAGAATCCTTTTTCTCATCATGAATAACAAATACGCCTAGTTCAATTGGGCATCTAACAAAAACTGTTGCAGAAGAGCCTTCAGTCAAAAATACAGGATTTTCTAATTCTAAATAGACATAGCTGGTTCTACGGGCAGGAAAATTCAAAGGACGAATAGGAGCTAGTTCAAGAGTGAGAGTTTCGAATTTTACAGGAATCATTCTTTCTATAAAATTATCTTGAGCATCTTTCCTAGCATACGAAAACACATTATGACCAACTTTACGAATTTTGATTTCAGTATTTGGAAAGGTCAGATCTAAAGCATCATCAATTTCATAAAAGCCATATTTTGAAAAGTTAGAATCTTCAACATTCATGTTAGATGTCGTGGAATTATCCATGATTTATGCTCTCGTATTTATCAAATTTAAAAAATATTTAAAAAAATAAAAAGATGTTGGAATTTACTCCAAGTCCAATAAGACACTAGCACTTCCAAACCCCTCACTGATTCTAAAATGATAGGTCAATGAAGGATCATAAAGGAATTGAGTTCCACCATATCCGATGTTGGGACCAAATAACATATTGAATTCCCTAGTATCTCCAGGGTTTATGCTAATTTGACCACTTGTAAAGTCCATGCCAGAATATTTGAAGGAAGTAGTTCCATCCCAAACATCATAATTACATATTTGTGGACTAGTGCAATTCAGCGTAGCAATATCAGAACTTGTATTTTCAGCTAGCATTCTAATAGATAAAATTGCTTGCCCTGTGGGACTTATTTTAAATTCACTTCCCTCAGTTCCAATTCCTTGCCAATAATAGTTAATTGGACCAACTTCAAATTTTTGAGCAGTTTTTTTGTATTCATAAAGCATGATTGCTTTTTTGATTGGTTTTTCACAATCTAATCTCTTGTATGCTTTTGTAATTTCAGAGCATGCTTCTAATTCAGCTTCAAGTGCTGCCAATTCAGAATCATCAATCGTTGAAGTTACAGGGACCATATCATTTGAAGATTCAGTAGTTACTGAAATCAATCCAATTGACATCAAATGTTGAATTGCATTAACAAATTCTCCATCTGAAGTTACTCCATCAGCCCACCAACCTGCATTGTTTTTTACCCAAGCTGGAACGCCCTCAGAAGAAGAGGTTGTTGAAACGGTTGTTGAAGGGACTGTGATTATGCCATCACCAATTAGAAATTCAATTCCGGTTAGGAATTCAGATTCTGAGATGGTTCCATCAGCCCACCAACCTGCATTGTTTTTTACCCAAGCTGGAACTTCTGCATGAGCATAAGAAACAGTTGAAGCAATTATCAGTATTGTTGCGATTGCAGTTATTGCGGTTTTCATTATACCATTTTTTGATTAATCATATATAAGCTAGTGGTAAATGGTTCACTAGTGCCAATAATGATAGATATCTAAAACTAGTGGTAAATGAATTTTAGATTATTCTTCCTTATATGTAAAAAAAAATGATTTTCTAGAGTGAATAAAAAACAAGAATCAACATCAAGATTATCTGAACAAGATGTTAAAGAATATGTTTTAGAAAGATTTGAAGAGGTCAAACAAGGAAAAATTAAAGATCTTGTATCATTTCAAGCCATGAATAAATACATGATTATGGCACACAACCAAAATGAATTAAAAATTTTAGGAAACATAGTTGCCAATCACAAAAAAATTTCATTACCAGATATAATATCAGAATATGAAAAACATCTAAAGATTTCACTTGAAAAATCACCAACCATTAAATCACATTCTAACGTCATAATGCATATTTTTGGTTATTTTTCAAAAAACTTGAGTCAATTAGAAAAAGAACAGTTTTTCAAATTGCTAAATAAATTCAAAGAAGGAAAAATTACAATTAGTAAAATGTTATCTGAAATAAATCCAATTATTTATCGATTCAATCATACATATCTTGCAAGTCAAACGTATTTTTTGTTGTATTCAGACCCACATCCAAATAATTTATTTCAGGTGTTATCACAAAAACAAATTTAGAAAAAATCTGAAAGAGTTTTTTGTTTCATTAGTTTTGATATATTTCCATGAGATAACCATTCAGATTTACTAATACTCATTTTCTCGGATGCCAAATTCAAAGCACGATCAAAATCATTTTCAATGACAGGTTTCTGTTTCATTGCTTCACGAATACCTTCTCTAACCTGCCATACACCTACAGGTATTGCATATTCAGGCCGGATTTCTCTTAAAATTACAACTCCAGATTGAACCTTTTTCATACTTAGATACTCCAACACTCCTAATTTAGCAGCAAAATATGCTCCAGCTATTACAGGAGGATGATCAATACCACGGGCATCTTCATAATCAGAACCAAAACCAAGAATCCCATTAGAATACCAAGCCTCAACCATTTCGTATATCCACCTATGAGGAAATAAAATCACAGAAAAGCGATTTCCCAAATGTTCGTATGAGAAAACTTTACAAGAATCAATAAGCCCATAATTCAAAATTTCATCAGTAAGTGATTTTGAAATAATATCATCAGTAGCAGTTATGCTCCATTTAGTTGGGACAAGTTTTCGTTTTTGCCCAAGCATTCCAATACTAAAACATTTTTGAATTTTTGAAATATCAATTCCAGAATAATATAGATTCATGACAGCATCTTGTGCCTTCAAATCTTTATCATAGTATGCCTTTTCAATGGATTTTACAGAAGAAGTGCCAGAGAATTTAGCAGATTTTATTTCCCCAACAGGTCCAAATGGTGCACTTTCACCATCTAGAGAAATATTAGAAGATACAGATTTTTGAAAAATTAAATCAGAATCAGTCGGTTTTGATGACATTGTAACTTCCTGAAGATTTTCAATGTATCGTCCATCAGTTTTATCAATTGACAATTTTTGGGTACCACGTACCAAATTCAATCTAAAGTTTACAATTTCTTCCAAAGATTTTCCTTTCCACTGTTCAGGACTGTCAAGTAAACTTGTATCTCCATGAATTGGCGGAACCATTGGACCAACAAAGACTTTGGGATAATTATAAGACCCAACAAATACCGAAGGAGGGGTAGTTCCACTGATAGAATCAGAAGAAAACAAATTTCCATATTTTGACAATGTCTCATGCCATTTTGCCAAAATTGATCGACGTATATCCTGAGAGTCAGAAGTCATTGAGTTTCATGCCTGATTTGAGCCTAATAACTTGACTAGTTATTGAAATTGACGAGAGGTAAACACTTGTTATTCCCAAATAGTTAGAATCATCATGGCAATAAACAGAATAGTTTCCTTCTTACCTAGTGCAACAGAACTACTTTACGAATTTGGAGTTCAAGATAAGATTTACGGAGTTACACATGAATGTAAATTTCCGCAAGATGCAATTTTTAAACCACAGATAATTAAATCAAGGATAGATTCTGACAAATTATCAAGTAATGAAATTAACACACAAACATGTCAACTGCTAAATGAAGGTAAAGATATTTTTATTTTAAATGAAAAAAATCTAAAAAATGCCAATCCGGATTTAATAATTTCACAAGAGACGTGTAAAGTCTGTGCAGCATATACCAACCAAGTAAACAGGGCAGTACAAATTCTTGATAAAAAACCAACAATTTATTCAATGGATCCTCACAATATATCAGAAATTTTAGACTCTGTAATAAAATTAGGAGAAATTCTAGGAGAAAATGAAAAAGCAAAAAAAATTTTACATCTATTGGAAACAAGGATTCAAAAAATCAAAAATACAGAACATCTCAACATACCAAATGTTCTAGCAATTGAATGGATAGAGCCATTTTTTACGGCAGGTCATTGGGTGCCAGAAATGATAGAAATCGCAGGTGGAAAAAATTTGATAAGTAAAACAGGAGATCATTCAAGACGCATAGATTTTGAAGAAATATCAGACTCTAACGCAGATATCATAATTCTTATGCCATGTGGATTTGATACAAAACGTACAATTTCTGAATATGAGAATATTCTAAAAAAAGATAAAAAATGGAATGGTCTTAAGGCGGTGCAAAATCAATCTGTTTTTGCAGTTGATGCCAATTCATTTTTTAGTAAACCTAGCATTAGAACAATTGAAGGAATAGAAGTACTTGGAAAAATATTTCATCCAGAAAGATTTGAAAACATTAATGTTTCAAAAAATTCTTTTGCAAATGTTTGCAAATAAATGCAATCAAATAGGTTTGCCTTTGTATTGATAATTAGTCACTTTGTGAAATAAATTATGAGAAGCAATAATTGCCAATGAAACTACAAATATTCCAACAAAATTTCTTAGCATCATTAACTCATTTGGAGTATTAGCGATTATCGAAGTTTCAAATAAAACATAAGAATTATCTAATAACCAAAATGTCAAGGTCACCCACGACAATATTCCTGCAATCAAATATCCTAAACGAGTTTTATTATGAATTAGTATTATTGCAGAAAATATTGCAAAATACCAAACAGTAGAACCAATCAACCACATAGGTTGGAAAACATCAGATCGGCCATCTAACCAATAGTAACTAGAACCAATAATAGCCAATGCAAATAAAGAAAATTGAATTAATTTTTGATTCATTTTGAAACCTGTTTTCTCTTCTCTTTGCTCTACAACGGGAGGATCAGATTTCATCTCTTTTGTAGCAATATCAATTGATTCACGTACAGATTTTAGAGGAATGGGAATAATTTGTGTTATAGAATCATCTGTAACAACAGTATCATGAACTAAACTATCAATCAAAGGTCGGGCAAGCGATGCCTTAACAGGAGTAATAAGATCAACCCAATATGAAGACAATCTAGTAGTCAAGAAAGGGATTTGAATAACAAACAGTTTTTTGTTCAAATATGCAGAATACACATACATTAATTCCTCATAAGTCATTTTATCTGGCCCACCAATTTCAAAAATTTTTCCAATAGTTTCAGGTTTTGAGAGGGACTCACCCAAATATTGAACTACATCATCTACAGCAATTGGTTGAGCTAATGATTTTACCCAAGATGGACAAACCATAATTCTTAATCGTTCAACAAGATAACGAAGCATAGCATAAGAACCACCTTTGGCACCAATAATTATAGAAGCTCTAAACTCAGTTACAGGGATGGAGCCAGAGGCAAGTATTTCTCCAACTTCTTTCCTACTACGCATATGGGGAGAAAGTTCTAAACTATCATTAACTAAACCACCAAGATAAATTATTCGTTTAACACCAGATTCTGTTGCAGCCTTAAGAAAGTTTTTAGCTTGTATTTTTTCTCTTTCAACAAACTCTTGCCAATTATCTTTGTTACCCTCCATAGAATGGAGTAAATAGAATGCAACATCAATTCCATATAAAGCATTTTTTAATTCATCAAATTTGAAAACATCTGCCTGAACATATTTTATCTTTTCACTATCAGGTAATTGTTTTCGAGTTAATCCCTTGACAGAATATCCTGAGGAAGATAATAATGAAATTAATTTAGAACCAATAAAACCAGTTGCACCAGTAACTAATATGGAGAAAGGTCTAGATACATAGGCATCATTTATTGAAAGGCTTACCATCTATTTGCACACCAATAGGTATTTTCATATTTGAGACTATTTAACTAGTGATAATAATAAATTCTAGTGATAAATTAATGATGTTATTTTTCAATTTAGGAACAAATTAAGAGTATGTTTACTTAAAAATATAAATTTAGCACTAGAAATTTAGGTTAGCATTAGTTATATAGCACAGCACTAAAAAAAATTATGGTCTACATACGAGCAAAAAAGGTCAAATCAGATCAGTATCTATATTTAGTAAAAAGTGTGTGGGATTCAAAAAAAAGTACGTCAAAACAAGAGATCATAAAATATCTGGGAAAAGCATCAGAAGTAATTAAAGACGACATACCAGTAGATTATAGAAATGACCCCAAAGTATTATCAGTTTTAGCATCTTACAATCCAAAAGATATCAAGAAAAGGGAAGATGCAACAAAAAAATCAAAACAACAATTATATAAAAAATTAACAGACGGCAACATTCAAGAAGCCGTAAAGATTTATGAAGAATATATAAAAATATTCAACACATCAGATTTTTTCGATAAAATTTTAAAACCAACAATGTATAAAATTGGAGATGATTGGGCTACAAATAAAATTAGCATAGCTACCGAACATGTGGCAAGTAATGTTGCTCAAACACTAGTCAAAATAATAATGGACACGATATCATCCATTGGAAACAAGAAAAAAATTCTCATTTGCATACCATTAGGAGAAGAGCATCGTTTAGGATGTGATGTAATGGAAACATACCTCTCAATTAAAGGATTCAAAATTTACAATATGGGAGTATCAATGCCAACAGAATCAATTCTTAGTTTTATTGATAATAACAAACCAGATGTGGTTTTTATTTCAATTACACTAGAAGACAATTTTGGGTCAGGGCAAAGATTAGTCAAAAAAATTAAAGAGCATATAGAGATTCCAGTGTTGATTGGAGGATTTGCATTTCAAGCAAAAAAAATACCAAAGTTTGGAGGAGCAATAATACCGGATTGTGGATTAGAGGAGCTCCCAAAAATTTTGAGAAAAATTTAATTTTGAATTTTCAAAAAGGATTCAATTTTTGGTTGACATAAAATAGAACTATGAGCAGCTGAATCAGTACCAATTCCATAACTAACAGTAGAATCACCTACAAAAAACAGACCTTCTATGCCTGGAATTTGATGAGGCATTTTTGATTTCCACACCATTCCAGGTTCTTTAACTACAGATTCAACTAATTTCCACGCCATAGGTCTCTCCCACAACAAAGAGGAGTTAAAATTTGGATATATTGAAGAGATTTCTGTTTTCATCAATTGTACAATTTGTTTTATTTTATGAGAATCATCTGCAACAGTTGGGTCTACAGGAGTACCAGCAATAATCAAGTGTTCGTCTGGTGGAGAAACAGAAGGAGTGATATTTGAGATGAAAAATATTCCCTTTGTAGTATATTGATCACCAACAGGAAAAACAACTTGTCTTGAATCAATTTTAGAACTTAATGCAAAATGAACCTCAACTACGGCTGTTTTTTTATCTAAGCGATTAATTTTTTCTATGAATTTCTTGTCAATGACACCATCATCAAACAATTGGTTTAATGCTATGTATGCAGGATAGGAAACTACAACACAATCTGCAGGAAAAAATGAATCATCTTTAGTGATAATACCAGTGACTTTAGAATTAGAAATTACAATTTTTTTTACAGATTGATTTGTCTCAATTTTTCCATTTTTTTCAATAATATAATCTGCCAAGACATGTGAGATAGAATCATATCCACCATTATCAGGATATGCAAATTCGCTTGTGCCACCCCTAAATGGATTTGCGCGTATTATGGTTCTTGCAAATTCACCTAATGAAATATGATCAGCAGTATCTGCAAAGGCTAACATACATACGGCTTCAAAAAATGCTTTTGTATCATCATCTAATTTTTTGGTTATTTCAGTAAGAGATTGGTCATCCCATTCTTCTGTTTTTGCAATAGAAGCAAATGCCATTGGAAGTAATAATTTTAGAAGACGAATTCGACTCATCATAGGAATTAAAGATAATTGTAGTAAATCACCCATTCCTTTTGGATATTTATGAAATCCAGTATCAGAATGAAATGCAATATCCTCAACTTTTGCTAGTTTTAACTTGGATTCGATTCCTATGTTTTTTAATACTTCAAAAATTGCAGATTTTTTGTAAAATGGCATAATATGAAACCCATTATCCAAAATGTGATTTTTGTAGAGCAATGAAGCAGTTCTACCTCCTAATTTAGAAGATTTTTCAAGGATTTTGACAGAGTACCCCTCTTTTGCAAGCAATGCACCGGTGGTTAATCCACCCACACCAGCACCTATTACGAAGATATTATTTGCCATGATTATCAGCGCATCGAATAAATTCATCCATAATCTTGCTCATTTTTTTGACAACAAGATTCTGCAGAAAGGGAAATAATTTTAAAAAATTATTAAAATTCAATGTAACATCAATAGTAATCAATGTACCATTATCTTTTTCAACATAAGACTCAACAAAAGATGTTCCTTTCAATGGGCCAGTAAGAACATGAATTTCATGTATGTTAGGATGAATAATTATATGCTTTGTTTTAATTTCAATTGGAATACCTAAGAAATAGATTTTTTCATTAACAATCTTTCCATATTTGTTTTCTTCTAACACATTTAGGGATTTAAAATAATTAGGCATAACGTTGTGAAAGTTTTCCACATCAGTACTAATTTGAAAAATACGGGGTTGAGAAAGTTTTGATAATCTTTGAAGTGTGAATTGTTTCATTATGCAACAACCATTTCCAAATAGTTTGACAAATTTGTTTTGATAATTTTAAAATCAGGATAAATACACATGATTTGCTTTGCAAGTAAGGCCATTGATATTTTTACACCATCAGTTTTTTCAGGATCAGTGTTAGGATATAGACGAATAGTTGTCTTTTCTTTTCTAGTGGAAAGTTCGATTAGGAACTCCTGATGTTTTTCATCAATAACAACTGTTGGAAGTAATGCAGTGAAATTATATTTATCAACAAAAATGGTTTGAATTTTAATGAGTGTAGAATCTCTTTTGAATATAGGTAAGAATTTCTGTGAGAAATCATTTAGATCAATTCTATTTTCAAATACAATATGCGGCATGAGTTTTTTTGGTGTGTTTAGTATTTAATAAAAATCAAAAAATATTCATAGTGCCAACATTTTTAGATATTTAAATTAAATAGTTATGAATTAGCACTAGAATTACATTTTTGAGAGATTAAAATATCAGTATTGTGTAAACAGCATATGGGACAAGTAAGTAAATTAGAATCAACATATGCAGAAATTGTAGATACGGAAAAAGAGTTGCTTGAAATGATTTCAAAGAAATCAATAAACAAAGATTTAGAGCATGCCATGGCAACCATAGCAATGGTTTCAAAATAAATTGTTTAAATTAAAACCATACAAGCCAAATATACTAACTGCGTTTGGAGTAATTTTTTTAATCTCTGCGGTTATAGTTCCAATCCAAAATTTAATTATCTGGGGACCTGATTTTGTACATCATTTTTACATATCATCAGAAATAACATCAGAAAAAATTTCTATTGGAGTAATTGCATTGGGAATTTCATTTATTTTATTAGGTTACAAAAAGCAGGCACACATAGAATAAATTAGCACTAGGAAAAATATTTTCTCTCTCTTATATAATTTCAGAGCATAGTTAATGCATGAAACAAGAACTAATTCAAAAAAATAAATTAGAATTAAGAATCAAAAATAATGATATAAAAATTTGCATTAGTTGTGGAAATTCAAAAATTGATTCATATGAATTTGGTATTTCATGTGAGGATTGTGGAGTTCTTTTGTGGAGAGTATAAAATGATTACAGAGCTTGTGCATCAAAATAATTGTAAAAAAAATAAAATTGTGACTGATCTTAATACAGGAGAAGTAGCATGTACAAACTGTGGTGCAGTATTATCTGAAAGAGTAGTAGATAATGGTCCTGAAAGTTTAGTAATGTCAGGTGAAGAATACCAGGCCAATAGCAGAGTAGGAAGAAAAATTTCATTGAAAATGATAGATATGGGTTTATCAACCATAATTGAATCAAAAGACAAGGATGCAACTGGAAAGGGTTTATCCATTGAGAACAAAAGAATGTTTTATCGCCTAAGAATGTGGGATAGAAATAGTCGTTCAGCAAATTCTGTCAAGTCATTTCAAAAGGCATTTACGATGCTTGATGGAATTAGTGCAAAATTAGGACTTCCAGAATCAGTTGTGGAGCAAACAGCATACCTGTTTAGAAAAATCGCTGCAAAAAAGATTCTTGCAGGAAGATCTACTGCAGGGATATTGTGTGCTGCAATTTACATTACATGTAGAATGACAAATACGCCAAGAACATTACAAGATGTTGCAAATGCTGGAAATGTAAACAAGAAAAATATTCAAAGAACATACAGATTCTTGGCCAGAGAGTTAGACATTACTCCAGAAATTTACCATCCAACAGAATTTGTAACACGTATTGCAAAGGCAGTAAATATTTCTGAGAAAACAGAAAGACTAGCATTCAGAATTTTAGATATTTCAGCAAGAAGTAGGGTACTAGAAAGCAAGAATCCAATGGCAATGGCAGCTGCTGCAACATATCTTGCATCAGTAAAAAATGATGAAAAGATTTCGCAGTTAAAAATTTCCAGAGTGTCGGGAATTAGTGCAGTAACAATCAGAGACAGAACAAAGGAGATTTTGAAAAAGATAGGAGGTGAAATTGATGGGTAGAACGTGTAGAGGTATTTGTGAAATGCACAAGGCAGTACCAGCACCAAATAAAATCAGATATGAGATCGGTCAGAAAAGATGTACATTCTGTGGGATATTCTTAGCAATAGACGATCCCAGATGCATATGTTGTAAAGCAGTACTTAGAACAAAACCAAGAAGCAAAAAAAAAGTAACTATTTTTTTGTAGCACTAACTAGAGATACAACATCTCTATCTCTGAGTTGATAATCTACGGGCAATCTAAGGTTATATCTCAAATCTTTAGCATAAAGAAGCCCTTTTGTTAAATCAGTATGGATTTCTTTTGCAAGGTCATTAATTGTTGCACCATCTTTGAGTAAAATTAGGTCAGGAAGAATTCTTCCTTTTTTATCAGCAAGTTTTTTCTCATCAGCAACTGGGTATATGGAATTCATTTTAAGTAATTTGAATACTGCGACATTGATTGCAAATTGAACTCCAGTACGCATGTATTCACCCATAATTCCTTTTTTGATAAAATTCAAAGCATTGATTTGTTTTTCATTTAGTTCATCAGAATTTAGGATTTCAAACTGTTCAGATCCTGGAGAATATTTTATCAAGCCTTTTTGCTCAGCACGTCTTAGACTAAATTCACTATCTCCACTAACAGGAATTACAATCGAATCATTGTAACGTTCACGTAATCGGGAAAAATTTTTGTCTGCACCTTCTACATCTATTTTGTTTGCAACAATAAGGGTAGGTTTTGAAATTTTTCTCAAATAAGAGGCAAATTTTTTGCTATCAACTACATCAAAATCATCAAAGTTTTTTTCTTCAAGCCCAGTTGCAACAAGGGATTTCTTTACATGAGATTTGTTTACACCAATTCCACGATAAAGATCAGTTACAGCATCAATGAATTCAGTACCAGAATTAATTAATTTAGATATTTTTTCACGATTTCCTTCTAGAATTTTGTGATACCACATAATCAATTCTTCTTCAATATCGGCAAAATCAGATATAGGATCACCAGTTCCAACTTCAGTAATTTTTCCAGTAGAATCTATGCCGCCAGAAGCATCAACAACATGTAGTAATGCATCAGATTGGGCAGCAATTGAGAGAAATTGATTTCCTAATCCTTTGCCTTTCCAGGCATCTTTGATCAATCCTGGAAGATCAATTAATTCTATTGGAATGTATCTCCAACCATCAACACATTTTGAATTATTTGGGTTATCTTGAATTTTGAATTCAGGATGTACACAAAGAGTAATTGCATTTGCAATTCCAGATACAGGTGATTTTGTAGTGAATGGGTAAGAGGAAATTTCTTCAGAAGATAAAGTTGCAGAGTTAAAGAAAGTGGTTTTACCAGTATTGGTTTTACCAATTAATCCAAGTTTGATGGGCATGCAATAATTTTCATCTCAGAATATTTATCTCTGCCTAGGAATCAACATTGTTTTTATTTTTGATTTTTTCAAGTGACTGAGTTAGTTCTCGAATTGCCCATTCTATATCAGACAAATCCTCATCTGAAAGTGAGTCTTTCCATTTTTCTAAAACACTAGTAGCAATTTCTGAGCAATTATACAACAAATTCCAGTATGGGTGATGTTCTGCAGTAGTATAAGATAACTCAGTTACATCACTAAGGCCATTTTTTGCTCGTGATAGTGAAGTAATTCTCTCCCCAAATATTTTGATAATATCATTTTCAAGATCTTTTTCAATCTTTAGTGGAATATTTTTTGATTCATATTTTTTTGCCAAATCAAGTAGATCATGGTAAAAATTTTCAAAATTCTCCATATCAACACAGTCTCTGGTGTTCTGCTAACATGCATCGATTAAAGACAACATCAATACCTGCGTCTCTAGCAAGTTTTTCTGCTTCAGGGTTATGAATACCCTCTTGAAGCCAAATGACTTTGGGTTTTTTCTTGATTGCATCCTGAACAAACGGCAAGACCTCTTCAGACGGTCTAAAAACATCTACAATGTCAACGTCTTCATCAATATCAGTGATAGATCCATAACATTTTCTTCCCAAAATTTCATCAGCAGTAGGATTTACAGGAGTAATATCAAATCCATTTTCAGATAGATATCGTGGCACATAATGGGCAGCCTTTGAAGGATTTTTTGACATTCCAATAACTGCCACTTTTTTCAGAGACAAGATATCTTGAATTTGCTCATCAGAATGTTTGTCTTGTTCCATGGCAAATCTATAATCATCAAGAATATAATTTTTGAAAAATTACGCAAAGAATTTTTTAATAGGAAAATTAAACAATATACATGGAAGAAGAAGCTAAAGACGTCATAGTTTTAGGAGCAATTAGACGAGGAGAGAGAAAATTTGATAAAATTCAAAGATCAACTCAAATTAAACCTGAAGAGCTGGATACAATTTTAGAAAAATTAGAAGAAAAAGGCTTCATCACAGTAGAAGAGAAGAAGGGATGGCTAGGTAAAAAAATCGAGTTAAAAGTTACTGAAAAAGGTTCAAATGAATTAGACCACAGATTGCATGAAATTAAAGATAAATGGAATCAAATGCAGGCACTATACCAAAGTGGAGACAAGAAAAAACTTCAAGGATTCATGGACGATAACAGATCATTTTTCCCAATGATGATGTTTTTTGGAGTAATGGATATCATGATGTTTAGTATGATGTTTAGTATGATTGGTGCTAGTATGGGAGATTATGTTCCAGCTGAAAGCATGCCAGATGGTGCGGGTGGAGGCATGGACGATGGTATGGATGGTGGAGGCATGGACGATGGTGGTTTTGACATAGACATTGGTTTCTAGTGTAAATTTTATACTTGATACAAAAACAAATTACAATTGATTTACAATTCTTTTGACAATCCAGGATTAGTTAAAGTTCTAACATTTTTGCAAACTCACAATACAGAATATCTTTCTGGACAAGACTTGAGTGATGTACTACGAATTAGCAGAGTTGCAGTATGGAAACATATCAAAAAAATTCAAGAATTAGGATATACAGTGGAATCAAAACAAAAACTAGGATACAAATTAACAAAAAACTCTGATGCCTTGCTTCCTTGGGAAATTACTTCAGGATTAAAGACAAAAAAGATTGGTCAGCAGGCATTTTACTTTGATTCAACAGATTCTACACAAAATCAGGCATTAAAAATGGCAGAAGATTCTAAAAAGAATGGTGCAATAATTGTCGCAGAAAAACAAACTGGAGGAAGAGGAAGATCTGGAAGAAAATGGGTGTCGCCAAAAGGAGGAATATGGTTTTCTGTTATTTTACATCCAAAATTTGACATAACCATAACAACATTATTTCCAATTGCATCATCACTAGCATTATCAATAGCACTAGAAAAAACATTCAAAATTTCTCCAGAATTAAAATGGCCAAACGACATAACAATCAAAGGCAAAAAACTGGCAGGTATGCTAGTAGATGTATCAT
This sequence comes from Nitrosopumilus sp. S6, assembly GCF_054515815.1. NCBI lineage: Archaea > Thermoproteati > Nitrososphaerota > Nitrososphaeria > Nitrosopumilales > Nitrosopumilaceae > Nitrosopumilus > Nitrosopumilus sp. S6. The sequence goes on along the minus strand of NZ_JBTNRI010000006.1, from coordinate 64,185 downwards.
TAGAATCAAACAAAATCGAAAATTTGGTATTGGGGGTTGGAATTAATTTTGATGTAGATGTAAAACAGATTGAAAAAAATCTTAAAGGGACTCCAAACTTTTACGGAGTCACATCACTTAATGAACAAAAATCAAAAATTAGACCAGTTGAATTAGTACAATCATTTTTGATAGAGTTGGAGAAAATATACAAATTGTTAGATTCAAAACAAACAAAAAAAATTATTTCTGAATGGACAAAAAGATCATCAACAATTGGAAAAAATGTTAAACTAAGTACGATTGACGGAGAAGTTAAAGGTAAAGCAATTAGAATTGATGAAGACGGTGCCTTGGTAGTATCTAATAACAAAAATACAAGTAAAGTGATAGCTGGTGATATTATCCACGTAACAAAATAATCATTTTTTTGGCGTTTTTGTTTTTCGTTTACTAGAAGTACGTTTTTGTTTTGAGAGTAATGAGGATTGTTCTTTTACAATTTCTTTGAGATCGTTTTGGATTTCAAACACAGTAGAAAGTAATTCTTCAAGTGCTTCAGAATATTTTTCATAAACAGAAAGTAATTCGTTTTGTTTTAGGTTTGCTTTCTGCAAGTATTCATTAGATCTTATGAGATTTGCAGTTTCAACTAATTCAGGAATATCAGATACAGGCTCACCTAATTGTGCCAAGTCTGCTTGTGCCTGTTGTATTTTCTTGCGAAGATCATAGATAATGTTACCTGCCCCAACTTTTTCCAATATCAAAACACAGACTCCGAATAAATTAAAGATTTTCTAGGGTATAAAGAAAACAGGAAATACTGCATGCGTACAAATTAGTAGAAAATAGAAATAAACCACTAAACAGTTACTAATTATGTTAAGTCATTTTAAAAAAATTTTTTGTCTTTTAGTTATTAGTATACTCAGTACACAAAGTATTGCAGGAGTTTCATTTGCTCAAACAAATGAAGAGCCAGAAATAATGTTTAATCAAGCAATGGAGTTTTTTTCTAATGGGAATTACAATCAAGCCATAGCAATTTATGATGAGATATTAGAAATCGCACCAAATAACATCTCCACGCTAAAGATGAAAGGTATAGCACATAGCAACATGGGAGATCACAAAAAGTCTTTAGAACAATTCTTTACAGTTCTACAACATAGACCAAATGACATCATATCACTAGCTGGAATGGGAGTGGGATTTGGGAATTTGGGAGAATATCAAGAAGCAACATTATATTTTGAGAGAGCCCTTAAAGAAAAGCCTGATAGTACAGTCATACAAAACTACAAGGAATTCATAGACAAGGTAGTTTCAAAATACCCGTACACACCTACAGAAAAACCTAAAGGATTAGAAAAACAGCCAACTTCATCCATACCAGATTGGGTAAAACCAATAGCAAAATGGTGGTCAACAGATAACATTGCAGACTCGGAATTTGTTTCTGCATTGATATACATGATTAATAATAAAATTATTGAGATTCCACCAGTAGAAACTCAAAATGTTTCTGAGGAGAAAATTCCAGAATGGATAAAAAATAATGCAGGTTGGTGGGCAGATGATCAAATTGATGATGAGGCATTTGTACAAGGAATACAATACATGATAGAAAAAGGATTAATCGTAATCAAAATAGAAGATACCATACAGAAAACACAAGAAGAATTAGACCGCGAATTTTATTTATTTACAAAATATCTCAGAGATATTTCAAATAATATTTCAAAAGAAAAACGATACATAGAATATCCAAATCCCAGTCAAGATGTAATTAAAAAATTCCTTAGAGATTATGTAAAATGGAATTTTGAAGACGAGGTAAAAAGAGCATCCAGTAGTTTCCCAGATCCTACATACGAAATTATTGATGACACATACATTATCTACTACAAAGTGTACATTAATGAACAGCCATCAGGATTGCCATTAGATCATGTAAGTACATTAAGTAATTCGTTTGCATTTTGGGAAGAACAAGAATTATCAACAAACAACCAAAAAGCAAAAATGAAATTTGAGATTACAGACTTGAAACATGAAGCAAATGTTTGGGTAACATGGGTAGTTCGAAACATAGGAGATGGTGTTTTAGGACATGCACATCTAGGTAAAGGGGTTGTAGAAGTTACATTAGGAGATTACAATTGCGATGGAAGTTTTCAATTGTATGATGTAGATAGTGTTGAAACGATCATGACACATGAGTTAGGTCATTCTATAGGTTTGAAACATGTAGAGGATAAAACTAGCATAATGTATCCATCATTCACACCATCATACGCATATTGTTTATTGAGTTAAATTTCCAAATATTTTTAAAAAAAATTATAGTTAGCTCAACCTACACACAAATAACCGGTAGAAATTATGTAAAATGAATAATAAGGCAAGTGCGGAAATTCAAGATTATGCTTAGAAATCAAATGGTTACAGGTTCAAAATGTCCAGCTTGTGGCGATAAAAAAATGATTACAGATGAGAGTACAGGCGAATTATTTTGTGGAAAATGTGGATTTGTAGTATCGGATAAAATTGCAGATACAGGTGCAGAATGGCGTTCTTTTTCAAATGATGAAGGAAACAAAGCAAGAACAGGTGCAGGTACATCACTTACAATGCACGATATGGGATTATCAACAGTAATTGGTGCTGCTAACAAAGATTCAACAGGAAAACCACTATCTGCAAGTGTAAAAAGTTCAATTGAAAGATTAAGAACTTGGGACAGTAGAAGTCAAGCACATTCTTCAGCAGACAGAAACCTTAGACAAGCACTTAATGAAATGGACAAACTAAAAGACAAACTAGCATTAACTGATGCAGTTATTGAAAAAGCAGCTTACATTTACAGAAAGGCAATGGAGAAAAAACTAGTAAGAGGACGTTCAATTCAAGGATTAGTAGCAGCATGCCTTTATGCATCTTGTAGAAATACAGAAACACCAAGAACACTAGATGATGTTGCAAAAGGAATCAATATCAGAAGAAAAGATGTTGCAAGATGTTATAGATTGATTTTCAGAGAACTAGAACTAAAGATGCCAGTAGTAGATCCAGTAAAAGGAGTTTCAAGAATTGCCAGCATTGCAGAACTTAGTGAGAAAAGCAAACGAAAAGCAATTGCAATACTTGATGAAGCAAAAAAGATGGGAATAGTTGCAGGAAAGGATCCAATGGGAATAGCAGCTGCAGCACTTTATCTTGCATGTATTAGTACTGGAGAAGTAAAATCTCAAAAAGACATATCCATCGCATCAGGGGTAACTGAAGTTACTATCAGAAATAGATGTGCAGGATTAAGAAAAATGATTAATGATGACTAATCATTCTTAGAACGGTTAAACTCTAATTTATCCCAAGGAAATACAACATATGCAGTATTGTTTGTTTTTTTACCATAGAGTAATTGTTTAGGATATTTTTTTCCAGGTCTTGCAAATAATGTTGCAAAAATAAATTTTGAAGGAACATCAACTTGTTTTATAATTCCATTAAATGTGTCACCAGTATCAAAGATATCATCTACAAACAAAGAATCAGAAGATATTTTCTTTTTATCAACAAAAATTTTATCAATTCCCAATTGATCTGCAATTAAACGTGCAGGAACTAGTCCTCCCCTACTAAGAGTTGTAATACTTGAGAAGGTTTGAGGTAGTTTTGAAATTTTAGCGGACAGTCTTTTTACAATTGATTCAATTTCAGACCAAGTAACATCTTGAGACAATATAAAAAAATCATATTGGTAGAATTAAGTTGTTATGTTTAGAATGTTTTCATAGGAGAATTTTTCAGGGGTTCAATTAATTTGAGAATCTTAAATGGTATTTTTCCAAAATCGATATCTTTCTCACAAGAAATTAGCAATACATCATCGCCAGATAATGGAAAACTCATGACAATTACTTTATCACGATAAGACATTGAAAAATGAACTATGCCAAATTCTTTATCAAATTCATGTCTCATTCTAACACGTAATGCCAATTCCATAAACATCATTTCGTCTTGTTTTTGAGCCTCAAGTGAGAGTAGTCCATCCCTCATACCACCAGCCATCAAATGGCCTCTGCTGTTGATGAGCCTAGCAGAGCGCATCTTAGGATCTAATTTTGTTATTTTTTTACAGAGTTTCTCTAGTTCGTCAATGTTCTCCATTTGTCTAATTATACAAGCGAACTATTTATTGCGATCTGTTTCAATAGATGTCTATGCAATCAGAATCTACTAAAGATATTACTGATTATTACAAACACCTTTCACTTTTCTGGACAGATATTATACACTTGATGTCAAGCAAGCCTCAGGCTTTAGCATCAATTGGCCCAATGCGAGCATTTGCAGCAAATTCTAAAAAAATCTCAACTGAATTAATTGAGATTAATGAAGATTTGATGGAATTTAACAAACACCTAACAGAATATTATAAACAACTTGCAGATGCCTGGACTGATGCACAAAAAAAGGTCAATCTCAAGGCACCTGAAATTCCACAAGATGTTGAGCAAATGGAAGCAGTGAAAAGAATTTGGATAGATATTTTTGATAACGATTTTACCGAATTATTTGATTCAGAAAAATTTGGAGAGAATTATGGGAAACTTGTTTCAAAAGAATTAGAATTGACAAAACATTGGAACAACATTACAAATGTAATATTACAATCAGTAAATCTTCCAAGTAAAGAAGAAATTGATGAAGTTTACAAAGAAATACATTCTTTGAAAAAACGAGTTGCAAAACTTGAGTTAGAGTTAAAGAAAAAGGAGATGAAAAACAATGCAAAGTGAGTCAAAAATAGACCCAAAAATAATTGAAGAGATTTTAAAATTCAGTAAGAATGTGATTGAAGCGCCAAAATTAGTGGCAGCCCCTGATGAAATTAGTTTAGAGGTCACACCACATGATACAGTACAACAAATGGATAAAACTAGATTATTACATTACAAACCAATTACAGATAAACAACACAAAACACCATTATTGATTTCATATGCATTGATTAACAGATATCATATTTTAGATATTCATCCAGAAAAGAGTTGGGTTAGAAATCTACTCCAACAAGGATTTGATGTGTATATGTTGGATTGGGGAACACCAACTAGTATGGACAAGTATCTTGATTTTGATGATTATGTAAATGGGTATCTAGATGCATATGTAGAATATATAAAAAATGAAACATCAACTGAAAAAATTTCATTGCAAGGATATTGTACAGGAGCAACAATTGCTACAACATATGCTTCATTGCATCCTGAAAGTGTCAAAAATTACATAGCAACAGCACCAGTGATTGATGGTTGGCGAGACACTACAGTAATTAGCAATCTTGCAAAGCACATGGATGTTGATAGAATGGTTGAAATTATTGGCAATATGCCTCCAGAATTCATGTATTATTGTTTTTCAGTTCTCAAACCATTTGAACAAGGGATTGAAAAATATGTCAATTTCTTTAAAAATATTGAAAATAAAAAATTTGTAGATAGTTTCCTCAGAGTAGAAAAATGGTTAGGAGATACACCTCCAATTCCAGGAGAGTTGTTCAGACAGTGGATCAAAGACATCTATCAAGACAATTTACTCATTCAAAACAAAATGCATGTAGAAGGTAAACTAGTAGATTTGAAAAAGATCGACATGCCTATTTTTACACAAGTTGCAGTAGGTGACCATCTAGTTTCACCAGAGTGCAGCATGCCCCTTCATTATGCAGTAGGCAGTGAAGATAAGACATTGCGAATGTATCCAACAGGACATGTTGGAATGATTGCCAGTTCATTATCCCAAAAGAAGGTATTACCTGAGCTAGGACAATGGTTAGCTGAAAGATCATAAAATAAAAAAGAAAAAATTAAAAAATTTGATTCGCCACTAGTTGTTCTTTGTGGTGAATGCAGAAATCCAAGATTGTAGAATGTTTCTGTTTAACTCAGCAAATGATTTTGCGTTGTCGTTAAAGGTTTTGATATTTTGTTGTGTTGCATCAATAGTTGCAAGTGTTACTTGGTTTTGAATTGATGTAGCCTTTACGACTTCTTCTGTTGTATCTTGCATTACTTTGATTGTAGCTTCAGGAATGTTTGCTGCAATACCTGCTTTCTTTGCAAATTCTTTTTGTAATGTTAGGGTTGAATCTGCAACGTTTTCATAAGCTTGTATGAATTCCTGTTGTACGTTTGTAATTGCTTGATGATACTGCGGTACTGATGTTCTAATACCGTTGAAGAATTTATCTACGTTTTGTTGATATACAGAAAATAGATCTTTTGGATTTGATTGGGTCTGTTCGTTCTTACTCAATTTTTCACCTCCCTAGCTTTTGATTTTTTTGCTATTGGAAGAACAATGACTTGAACCAAGTCACCTTCGCCTAATCCAAGGGCATTACGTTCTGCCTCTGGAATAGAAATTCTACCATTACTGCTTATGGTAGTTTTGTATGCACCCCAATTCATAAAAGATGGAAGCATTTGTCCAATGCTAAACATGGTATCCATGCTTTTGTTTTGCATAGAAGACATGTTTTCCATCATGTTTGATTGAGCTTGTCTAGTGTTATCTGAAACTTCTTTTAGAGTATCAAGAGGATTGAATGTTTGACTAGTTTGATTAGTCATCAAAGCGCCAAAATTTTTTATAAACTCTGCTTGAGCACGTCCACTTTTTTGGATCCAATCTTTGAACATAGTAGTTGGGTCATATTGGTTATTATTACCATTCATAGGTAATAGTTGGAATCAACAGGTATTTAAGTGCACCTATGAAACACCTAAGAAATCCAATACTTTCTCAGAGAATACACGAGGGTTTTGAACATATGGAGTATGACCGCATCCATCCATGCGAACAAAACGACAGTCCTTTAGGGATGAGATGAAATCATCAGCATATTGTATTGGAATCACTGGATCATCACTACCCCAAATTAGCATCGTTTGGGTTAAGATGGAGGGCAATTTTTTTGTGATAATTTCAGCATTTTTCAAACCAAGTATAGTTGACATGAATGCAAGTTTTGCATTTGGTAATTGCATTCTTTCAATAAAACCACTTACAATTTTTTGATCAATGCTCTCACCAGAGCCCTCCATCATTTCAAATGCATTTGCTGCATTTTGTTCATTAGGGTATAGGGCAGCCATAATGTATGCATCAAGTGCAGGAGTAGATTGTTTCATTACACCCGAAGGAGAAACCAAGACAAGTTTTTCAACAACATCAGGGTTTGCAGCAGTGAATTCAGCAGATATTTGACCGCCAAGTGAAGAACCAATTAGATTAGTATTAGAAATATTTGCAGTTTTTAGGAATTGTTTGAGAAAATCTGAGAAAAAATCAATAGTGTAATCAGCAAGAGGTTTGTCGCTATATCCGAACCCAATGAGATCAGGAATAACAACATGAAATTTTTCTGCAAAAATAGGCATAACTTGATCCCATCTTTCAGCAGATGCACCTAAGCCATGAATTAGAACTAATGTTTTATCAGAATCTCCAGATTCCAAATAACGAATCTTGTTTCCATCAATTTGAAGAAATTTTTCGTCCACCATTTTAGCTTCAATTATCATCAGTAGATAAGTTTTAGTTAATTTAGCGATCATGGTAATTTTGAGTTTTTGGAAAAATCTATTAGACTTTCAAAAAGTATCTTTTTTAGGATCAAAGGTAGTGAGAATATATGACAACGAAAAAAATCTCAAAAATATTAGTGCCATTAGATGGGTCAAAAAACTCCCAAAGAGGTTTAGAGATGGCCATTACACTTGCCAGACAATGTGGGGCAACCATTACAGGTGTATTCTCAATTTATGCCGCACCCCACTCAGAATTTAGAGGAATAGGATCTGTTGAAAAAGCATTAAACAAAGAAGTAAAAAAAATCATGGAAGAATCCAAGGTTTTGGCTGCAAAAAATGGCATAGTATTCAAAGAAAAAATAATGTACGGGAACATAGGATACAACATAATCAAGATTGCACAAGGTAAAGGAAAATTCGATATGATAGTTATTGGTTCACGAGGGAGAAGTTCTGCAAAAGAATTATTCTTTGGAAGTGTATCAAATTATGTCATACACACAGCAAAGATTCCAGTTCTTGTTGTAAAATAATTCAAAATCCATTTTTTTTGAAATATTTTTGATGGTATTCTTCTGCTTTGTAGAAGGTAGGAGCAGGGGTTATTTCAGTTACAATTGGATTATCATATTTTCCAGAAGAGGCAAGTTTAGATTTTGATTTTTCTGCAATCTCTTTTTGTTTTTCATCATGGTAGAAAATTGCAGAACGGTATTGTATTCCAACGTCAGGGCCTTGACGATTCAGTGTTGTGGGATTGTGATTGTTCCAAAAAACATCTAAGAGATCTTCATATGAAATTTCGTTAGGATCATATTCTATTTCTACTGCTTCAGCATGTCCAGTTCTATCAGTACATACTTCTTCATAAGTCGGGTTTGGAAGGTTACCACCAATATATCCTACTTGAGTTGATTTGACTCCTTTTGTTTTGCTAAGTAAATCCTCAACATGCCAAAAACAGCCCGCACCAAATGTTGCTTTCAATTCAAAAAATCTAAAACATAAACAGAATTAAAACTATTTGCTAGAACCCCTTATCAGAGTATTTTCAAGGTTTTGATAATCTTTTAGTAACATCAGTAAAAATTTCAACTACCTTTTTGGCCAAATTTTCAATGTTAGCAGTAGGTTCTGCAGAGATTAGTAAGAGAATTTGAGTTATAGGAAATGGGAAACTAACAAGAACAGCTTTGTCTCTTCTAGCAGCCAAATAGTTGATTGGGCCTAAACTTTCATCATATTCTTTTCTTATAGATGCCTTGGAGACAAATTCCAAAAATGATTGTAGTCTAGTTTCATCGCCCTCATAAGGTGTGAGTCCTTCTTTAAAACCACCAGAAATCAATTGACCATCTTTATCGACAATCCCAGCAAAACGAATTTCTTCTTCTTCAAGTAATTTACTACATTTTTCAGCATACAGATTCAAAGTGCCTTCAGAACTAGCCATGACAAAGTAAGTTAGGATATCAAAAATAAAAACCTAGTCAATGTTATCAATTAAAAAAAATTCCAAATTGGTCACAAAGTTGAACAAGTTTTTACATGGAATTAATAAGTAAAAACTGAAAAGTACCAGTATTGAAAATTGCAATAATTCTAATTATATCAGTTATTGTATTAGTGAGTTTTAGTGCACAGAGCACATTTGCGCATCAACCGGATTTTACAGTACACACTCCAGAAGACATTTTAGAGTTCTGTGAATTTTTCTATGACGAATATAGAATATTTGGCCTAGATACATTAATTGATCTACATCCTCAGTATCCAAATCTAAGAGCATGTGCTATTTTGTATAATCACATTGCATGGAGCAGTACACATCAAGCAAGAGATATTGTGTTAATTGCTGAAATTGAAAAATACTTGGGAGATTCAAGTTTCCTTAAAGAAAGACATCTCAAAGAATTCACAACCATGCCTGTTTGGGTAATTCAAGACACAGCAAGGTGGACAGATGGGAAATACAAAGATAGCCTATATGCATATGGAGTAAGGGCACTAATAAAAAATAACATAATTTCTCCAAAGGTCATAGACAATGTTAGTGAAAGATTATGTTATGATGGACTATGTGCAAAAGAAACAGATTATGTTACTTATTCTCACACTAGCAAATACGGAAACACAATCACAGAAAAGTTTGAAGTAGAAAAAATTGATGATGGGGGAATTATGATCAATTCAAGAATAATTTCAGAAGAAGGAATAAAAAATCACCAGTTCTTACTAGATGAAGAATCAAGAATTCCTGTTGAAGAAAAATGTTGCAGAACAGAGAAATTTCTCTATAAAGTTCCAATAGAAATAGGGGATGTAATTGATGAAAAATACAAAGTGTATGGAACTGCAACATACCCAATTGGTAATCTTCTAAGAGAAGGAATGGTTGCAGAAAATCAAGATAAAACCAAGGTAATAATAATTGACAAACAAACAGGACTTTTGTTATCTGAAAAATTCGAGAAAACTGAAATTACCACTAACTGGGAAAAAACATCAGTACTTCAGACCAACGTGTTTGAAGAATCAGAAGGGATACAGTATCATGGTTTGAAAATTCCTTCATGGTGGAAAACAAGTGCCATGTGGTTTATAGATGGATTGACTTCAGAAGATGAATACATTCAAGCCTTAGAATACATGATTGAAAAAAGAATTCTCATTGTCTAGTTTTTGGACTACATTTGAGAAGCGCATAATCAATAATTCCTTTTTGAGACGCAGTTTTCATTTTAATGATTGATTTGCATAGTATATTTTCAACATAGTTTGGATATTTTTGTAAAATAGATTTTTTGAGTTGTTCTCTATTTTTCAAATAATAGTCTGCAAGAGGATCATATACAAAATTTCCAATTAACTGTTCATGTTTAATTTCAAACCCAGATGAGTTTATGGTGTTTTTTACATCATCTAAAGAATAATGTTCAGAAGACCACGTAAATTTCAACATACCCAAATCTTTGAGAGAAGAAGTTCCAAGAGTTATAGGTATGGCAATTACAAGTAATCCAGAATTTGTCAGCACTCTTTTTGATTCAGAGATAAAATCAGAAAGTGGTTTGAAGTGTTGTGCAGATTCTAATGCCAAAACTCGATCTACAGAATTATCTGTAAAGGGAAGTTTTGTAGATGAGGAATTTAAAAATTCAATTTTTTGTTTTTTCCCATATGATAATTGAGAATAGTTGATGTTGACATCATACAAGAGAATGTGTGGGAATTTTTGCTGCCAAAGATGAGAGGGGGCAGACAAACCACTACCAACATCAAGTACATGTTTGGCAGAAGACAATTCAGCAAGATTTGCAAAAATCATGCATAGATTTGCCTGAGCAGATATAGGATTAGAATGCTCTGAAGACCAGTATCCAAAATTTAGCATAGATCCACCAGTTGCAAGTTGCATAACAGGGGATAAAGTATTGTAGAGATTTACAGTGTCTTTTTCGTTTCTACGAAATGTCCACAAAAATACATCAAGAGGGTTAATTGATACCAAAAAGAAATTCAAAATTAATTGAACAGAGTCATATTAATTTCTAGGGTAATCCTTCAGAGTCTTCAGCACAATGCTTGTGAACCCATTTTTCATCGTGGTTTTTAGAGATCTCTTTTCCTGGTTGAATTTTATCTCCACAAGAAACACAAGATGTTGCAAATTTTGCTTTCATGTGTTTTGATAGTTGTTGAGAGATAAATCAAATATGTTGTAATGGAGGTTAACTAATGATTAACATGTTTTATAAATTTGGATTAATTAATTAGTTCGTGAGTGACTCAAAGATACCATCAAAAATTATTCTTGCAAAATGGTCGGACAGGTTTTTTGCATGGTTAATTGATTTTATCATAATTTCATCAATATCAACTGCAATAATTTTTGTATCATTTGGAGGAATAGATTATGAATTTAAAGAGAGTTTTTTTTGGATAGAAAATAGCGAGTACATTCCAACTAGTGTTATGTTTTTTGTTTATTGGAGTATTCTAGAATACAAAACAGGACAAACAATTGGTAAAAAAATTCTTAATTTGAAAAGTGTAAACATGCACGGCAAATCCCCAAATTTCAAAAGTGTATTAATTAGCAGTTTTGGAAAATCCTTTTTGTTACCATTTGATGTGGTGTTAGGATGGATTTTAACAAATCAAAATAGACAAAGAATCTTTAACAAGTTAGGAGACACGATTGTTGTTAAAATCAAAGATATTCAAGATAATTCAGATGCCACATATTTGAAGGACTAACATTGTCATATTTTCTTTAACCATTACTTTGAAGATTTTACCAACAGATCTATTAGCAACCTTCGATCTGTTTTTTTGATGTCTGAAAATCAAAAAGAATGGTGGATTGGATTACCAAAAGAACTTCAAAATGATATTGAGTTAGAAGAATAATCCCAAATCAGAGTCTAAGATAGAGGCATAGTAATTGTAAATGTGGTAGGTTTGTTACTTACAGATATAGTTCCACCATGTTGCTCAACAATACTCTTACAGATTACAAGGCCCAAGCCTGTACCAGTGGTTTTTGTGGTATACATAGGCTCAAATATTTTATCTAAATCTTTTTCAGGAATTCCAGGTCCAGAGTCTTTTACAATGATTGTAATGTTTTTAGAATCTGAAGATATTTCCACATCAACTTCACCTTGACCATCAACTGCATAAACTGCGTTGTTAAGTAAATTCGACATTACTCCTTCCATCTTTCTTGCATCGCATTTTATGGAAATATCATTTTCAGGTAAATTAATGGCAATACCATAACTGGTTTTTACATGATTCATTGCCAATCTCAAGATACTCAAGAAAGAAACCTTTTTCTTTTTGATTTCTGTAGTTCGTGCAAAATCCAAAACATCTTCAATAATTCGATTCATATCCAAAACAGATGTTTGCAATCTAAACCATTTTTCCTTGTCTTGAGGATCTAGTTTTGCAAGAATCTCAGGGGTCAACATATCAGCATAAGTATGAATTATTGTCAAAGGGTTTTTCAAATCATGTGCAACTCTACTTGCCATAGTACCAATAGTTGCAAGTCTTTCAGATTTTACCAACTCTTCGCTTTTCTTTTCAACTTCTGAAAGCAAGGTTACATTTTGTTTAAGAAGAGCATCTTCCATACTTAGCAATCTTTCTTGAATCTCTTTTTCTTTAGTAATGTTATTTCTGATTGCAACATAATTTTTGATTCCCTTTTCACCAGTGATTGGAATGATTACTGTTTTTACCCAATAAAATGAGCCATCTTTTGCTTTGTTTTTGATTTCACCTTCCCAAACTTTTCCAGCAGTAATAGTATCCCACATCTCTGCAAAGAATTCAGGGGGATGTTCTTTAGATTTTAATATTCTATGATCATTTCCAATTAATTCATCAGCAGTGTATTTTGAAATATCACAGAAATTTTTATTTGCATAAATTATTGTTCCTTCTTCATCAGTAATTCCAACAATAGAATGATCAAAAAGTCGTTCTTCAAATTCAGAAATATTTAGATTGAGTTTCTTTAGTGCTGTCGAAGTTTTCATGTACAGTTTACGATCCCATTGGATATAATACAAAGGGTTGTGTGTTATTTTCAATAACAAGGTAAAATAGTCGTGCATAGTTTTCACTAGGGAATTTCAAATCATAAAAAAATGCATAGCCTTCGCTAAGCATGATTAAAAATGAAATCATCGTACAAGTCGTGTATATTCCACTTTGATGAATAAAATGATTCATCGCGCATAGTCTCTATGTAAGTGGCTGAACCGATGTGTTGGTCTATTAGTAAAGGCTGGCTCACCACTCGCCGAAGCTTGTGATCTACACCACCTTCCTATCAACGCAGTCTTCTGCTGCCGACCTTCATCTTACGAAAGAATAACTTGTCTCGGGATAGGATTCGTGCTTAGATGCTTTCAGCACTTAGCCTAAACGGCTTAGCTGCCCGGCCTGCCTTGTCAGACAACCGGTAAACCAGTGGCCACGCTGCTCTGTTCCTCTCGTACTCGGAGCAACTTCCCCTCAGTTATTCACGCTTCCATCAGGCAGAGACCGACCTGTCTCACGACGGTCTAAACCCAGCTCATGTTCCCTTTTAATAGGCGAGCAGCCTCACCCTTGGCCCCTGCTGCAGGACCAGGATAGGAAAAGCCGACATCGAGGTACCAAACCGCGGGGTCGATAGGAGCTCTCGCCCGCGACGAGCCTGTTATCCCTGGGGTAATTTTTCTGTCACCTCCGGGCCCCAATAGTGGGCACACGAAGGATCGCTAAGCCAGACTTTCGTCTATGAATTCCGTGCGTTTGGAAATCCATTCAGTCGAGTTTTTGGCTTTGCCCTCTTCAACGGATTTCTGCCCCGTTTGAACTCAACTTTGGGCCCCTTTGATATCTTTTCAAAGGGGTGCCGCCCCAGCCGAACTGCCCACCTGCACGTGTCTCCGGTCTTCACTGGATAAGTGGTACTGCAAAAAGAGTCTGGTGTTACATCGTTGCTTCTTAACACCCCGGAGAGTGTTAAGCATGGCTCCCAGATACCCTGTGCAATTCTTACTATACCACAAGCACAAGCTGCAGTAAAACTCCACGGGGTCTTCTCTCCCCGATGGAAGGCGATGGACTGTTCGTCCACCTTATGTGGCTTCACCGGGTTGTAGGCGGGGACAGTGGGGCTCTCGTTGTTCCATTCATGCGCGTCGGAACTTACCCGACAAGGCATTTGGCTACCTTAAGAGAGTCAGAGTTACTCCCGGCGTTAACCGGCCCTTAGCTCGGTTGAACCCAAGTTTTAGGTACCGGCACCGGCCAGGATTCAGCGACTATACAAATCCTTTCGGACTAGCAGTCGCCTGTGTTTTTATTAAACAGTCGAAACCCCCTTGTCATTGCAACCTGCGGTCCCCATTCCTCATGAAGATCGCAGGCATCCCTTATACCTAAGCTACAGGACTAATTTGCCGAATTCCCTCGCCATACGGTATACCCGTAGCACCTTAGCTTACTAAGCCAGCGCACCTGTGTCGGTTCTGGGTACGATCTTGCACATTGCTAACTACACAATCTTTCATGGTCTCCTGGAATCGAGAAAACTCCGCTAACGCGGAGCCATTCCTACCTCGAACTGGTTCTCGTCATTACGACACTCCCCAATTCTCGAATAGTTGGATACAACGACGATTGTACAATCCCTATCCGGAAGCGAATCATATAGCTCAAACGCTCCATGCAAGGTACTAGAATATTAACTAGTTTCCCATTCGGTGTACTCTGTTGAGGTACATCTTAGGATCGACTACCTCCAGGCTGATAACGCATTGCCTGGAAACCCTTGCGCTTACGGTGGTATGGATTCTCACCATACTATGCTGTTACTGCCGCCAGGATCTGCAATAGAAACCGGTCCACAGGACGTCACCGCCCTGCTTCGACCCAATCACTACGCCAACCTACCACGAATCATCCATTGATGATTATCTAAAGTATCGGTACTTTGCTTTAGCCCCGTCCGTTTTTGAGGCATCCCCCCTCGGCAGGTAAGTTGTTACACACTTTTTAAAGGATAGCTGCTTCTGAGCTTACCTCCCTGCTGTCTTGGCGAGAACACGCTCTTTAGCTTGACACTTAGCAAAAATTTGGGGACCTTAACTTCAGTCTGGGTTAAACCCCTTTCGGTCATGAGCCTTACGCCACATGAACCCGTGTCCTTGCTTCTACGATGTATATCCGTTCGGAGTTTGAATGAGCGGTGAGGGATTTCTCCCCCGCGCCGCTCTATCAGTGCTCTACCGGAAACACTATCTCCACAAAGCACGCCCTGCGAGACGCTTCGGTTGGAACTAGCGAGCGCCAGTCTAGATTGGTTTTTGACCCCTATTCCCAGGTCACAACAACGATTTGCACGTCAGAACGTCTTAAGACCTCCAGCGGGCTTTCGCCCGCCTTCATCTAGCCCAGGAATAGATCGACTGGCTTCTAGCCTAGCCGCCATGACTCTACGCACTTTCACACGCTTCTCCTCACAATGCTGCGAGAACTCGGTTTCCCTTCGCCTTCATCTTTGAAGATTTAAGCTTGCCATGACAGTTAGCTCCCTGGCCCGTGTTTCGAGACGGAACGCATGACACTGATGACTTGAACATCAAATCTTCAACTCTATTGCTAGAATCTCCAAAATGAAAAAATCACCTTCCATGCCATGCACGTCTGTAAGTAATAGGTTTCATGCACTTTTCGCCCCCCTTCCGGGGTACTTTTCAGCTTTCCCTCACGGTACTAGTCCACTATCGGTCTTGAGAGATATTTAGCCTCAGATGCTACTTTCACCTGTATTCATTGCCCACTACCAAGGACAACTACTCGGGTATGAATAGGACTCTTCCCATTTCGCTTACGGGGATATCACCCTCTATGTCAGTACTTTTCAGAACATTTCAGCTGTGTTTCAAGATTCCATATTATCATACCAAAACACCACATCTCCCGAAGGATTCAGTTTGGGCTCTTTCCTTTTCGATCGCCTCTACTTGGGAAATCTCAATTGATTTCTTTTCCACGTGGTACTAAGATGCTTCAATTCCCACGGTTCGACTTCCAATACTAGTGTACTGGAATGCACATAAGTGCAAGATTCTCATTCGGACATCTCGGGATCATAGGATGCGTGCGCCTACCCCGAGCTTATCGCAGCTTGCCACGTCCTTCATCTCTCCTCAAGCCTAGCAATCCACCTATTACCGTCTTTACACCGGCAAATTCAGCCACATATTACACGACTATGCACGACGATCATTGCAAGTCCCCTGGCAGGGACCCGCTACATCCTTCATACACCACTTTCGTGATGCATTGCATCGATGATTTGATGTGAAGATTAGTGCATCCGTACACTTTCCTTATCTAAGGAGGTGATCCGACCGCAGGTTCCCCTACGGTCACCTTGTTACGACTTTTCCCTTGTCACGAACCCCAAGTTCGATAACGCCAATCAGACGTCACCTCGCTAAGAGCTCACTTCAATGAAACGACGGGCGGTGTGTGCAAGGAGCAGGGACGTATTCACCGCGCGATAATGACACGCAGTTACTAGGGATTCCATATTCGTGAGGGCGAGTTGCAGCCCTCAGTCATAACTGTGGTAACGTTTGAGGATTACCTCATCCTTTCGGATTCGAAACCCATTGTCGTTACCATTGCAGCCCGCGTGTGGCCCCAGAGTTTCGGGGCATACTGACCTGCCGTGGCCCCTTCCTTCCTCCGCATTAACTGCGGCGGTCCCGCTAATTCGCCCCACTACTCCTGAGAGTAATGGTGGCAACTAGAGGCAGGGATCTCGCTCGTTACCTGACTTAACAGGACATCTCACGGCACGAGCTGGCGACGGCCATGCACCACCTCTCAGCTTGTCTGGTAAAGTCTTCAGCTTGACCTTCATTCTGCTGTCTCTCCGGGTAAGATTTCTGGCGTTGACTCCAATTGAACCGCAGGCTTCACCCCTTGTGGTGCTCCCCCGCCAATTCCTTTAAGTTTCATACTTGCGTACGTACTTCCCAGGCGGCAAACTTAACGGCTTCCCTGCAGCACTGCATTGGCCACAAGCCAATGCATCACTGAGTTTGCATAGTTTACAGCTGGGACTACCCGGGTATCTAATCCGGTTTGCTCCCCCAGCTTTCATCCCTCACCGTCGGACGTGTTCTGGTAGACCGCCTTCGCCACAGGTGGTCATCAATAGATCAAAGGATTTTACCCCTTCCTACCGAGTACCGTCTACCTCTCCCACTCCCTAGCTCTGCAGTATTCCCGGCAGCCTATACGTTGAGCGTATAGATTTAACCGAAAACTTACAGAGCCGGCTACGGATGCTTTAGGCCCAATAATCATCCTGACCACTTGAGGTGCTGGTTTTACCGCGGCGGCTGACACCAGAACTTGCCCACCCCTTATTCAACAGTGTTTCTAGGACTGTCAAAAGGTTCGTTTAGCACAAACCACTCGGATTAACCTTGTCGTGCTTTCGCACATTGCAAAGTTTTCTCGCCTGCTGCGCCCCATAGGGCCTGGGTCCGTGTCTCAGTACCCATCTCCGGGCTACTCCTCTCAGAGCCCGTACCTGTAATAGTCTTGGTGGGCCATTACCTCACCAACAAACTGATAGGCCGCAGTCCCATCCTACGGCGACATTCATTTGGAACACAAACCATTCCAGGTATAGTGTTCTATCGGGCATTATACTCAGTTTCCCGAGGTTATTCCCGTCCATAGGGTAGGTTGACTACGCGTTACTGAGCCGTCTGCCTTGTATTACTACAATGACTCGCATGGCTTAGTATCAATCCGATAGCAGTCAGGTCCGGCAGGATCAACCGGATTCTGAAATTTTTGATTTTGATTATTGAAGTACATTTGTACTTTAATTGGAATTGACGGATGCACATAATCTTCACATCTCAGATATTGATCATTTGATCAAATCCTCATTTTTGTATGCGTAACTGGAGGCCCATGAATCACAAAATGGCATAATACCATACTTCATCACAAGCGCCGCCTATTGCGTTACGTATGCAAAAGGTAACCATGCCAGAATCCATATAAACCATGCGAGAAATTATGCCTGATCGGCCCCATTTCTTGTAAAAATTACAACGTTCTAACTATGCAAAACTATGCAGTTTTGAAATTCTGCTAGGATAACTATGCCAAACTATGCCATTTTCAATAGTTAAAATGATAGATAAGTCTTGAAAGTTTGATTTTGGATTACATCAGAGAATACAAAAAGAAAACAAAGACTTCAGCAAAACTATTTTCAAAATCTGCCAAACTTCATGTCAATGGTGTTTCTCATAACATAAGATTTTATGAACCATATCCATTTGTTGTGAAATCATCTTTAGGAAAAAATTTGATTGATGTTGATGATAACAAGTATACAGATTATTGGATGGGTCATTGGGCTTTGATTTTAGGACACGGTCCAAAAACAGTAAAGAAAAATTTGCAGAAACAAATTGAGAAATCTTGGATGTATGGAACAGTAAATGAGCAGACAATACAATTATCAGAGTTGATTTCTAAAGCAGTCCCAATAGCTGAAAAGATTCGTTATGTTACATCAGGTACTGAAGCTACAATGTATGCAGTAAGACTAGCTCGTTCAGTTTCTGGCAGAAAAATAATTGCCAAGATAGATGGGGGATGGCATGGATATACTTCTGATTTGCTAAAGTCAGTAAACTGGCCATTTTCAGAATCTGAGAGTTCGGGAGTTGTAAATGAAGAACAGATTGTGTCAATTCCTTACAACGACTTGGAAGCATCATTATCCATTTTGAAAAAATATTCTAAAGATTTGGCAGGAGTGATTATTGAGCCAGTTTTAGGTGGAGGGGGATGCATACCAGCAGAGTCAGATTATTTGAAAGGGGTTCAAGAGTTTTGTAAGAAAAATAATTCATTATTCATTCTAGATGAGATTGTAACTGGATTTCGATTCAGATTTGGTTGTCTTTATCCAACAATGAATCTTGATCCTGACATTGTAACTTTGGGTAAAATAGTTGGAGGAGGATTATCAATTGGAGTAATGTGTGGAAGAAAGGAAATCATGGAATTTGCAGATACAACTGGCAAGAAAAAATCTGAGCGAAGTTATGTTGGCGGAGGTACATTTTCTGCAAATCCAGCCTCAATGGTAGCAGGATATTCTACACTAAATCATCTAAAAACAAAAAAAGCAGTTTATTCAAAAATTAACGAGTTAGGTAAATTTGCCAGAAAGGAATTGACCAAAGTATTTGATGGCAAAGTCGCAGTTACTGGAAAAGGTTCTTTGTTTATGACTCATTTTCTAAAAGATGGAATTACAGAAATTTCAAACTCAGTTCAAGCTGCAAAATGTGATGGGAAATTATTAGCAAAATATCATTTTAAGATGATAGCCCATGATGGAATCTTCTTTTTGCCAGGAAAACTTGGTGCAATATCAGATGCACATTCTAAAGAAGACATTAAAAAAATAGTAAAGGCATCTGAAGAATTTACTTGTTAGAATCATTTGGAAAAAATTCTAATTTCCAAGATTTGAGTTTTGAAAAAATTTCCATATATTCAGAGGATTTTACAGTAATGTGAATATGAGCATATAATTCTCCAAATTGGGATTCAAATATCATCCTGCATTCATCTTTGAAAAATGGAACAGAGATTCCAATCTTGATTAATTTTGAGAATTCAAAGTCTTCGATTTGGATTACCTTTTCTTTTATGGTGATTTTTTTGGGTTGAGGGTTTTTTGATATGGTGTCATCTAGTTTCTTTTTTATTTCATCGCTCCACAGAGGAGTATCATGGGGCCATCTGTGAACAAAGACTTTTTCAGCTAGAAAGGAAAATTCAGGCAATATCAGAGTTTATTTTCATGTTTTTATAAAATAAGTGATTCCAAAAATTATGGAAAAGAAAAAAGAGGAGAAAGAGGCCTATGCGACTGAGGACCCAACTAATACAGATGCAAAATCTCAAGAAGACATGGCAAAAGAGGCAATCAAGAAATTCAAATCATTGAATAATTAGCAAAATTAGATAATAGAGAAAAAAGTGAGAAAATTATGGGATTGTTTGGCAAAAAAGAAGACCCCGAAGATTTGATGTATGAAGGAATGGGCATGCTAGAGAAGAACCAACCAAAAGCAGCAATTTCATTTTTCAACAAAGTTCTAAAACAAGAGCCAGAAAATACTGAAGCATTACTCCAAAAAGGACTGGCATTAAACTTGGTAAAAAAATACCAAGATGCAATTACTTGTTTTGATAAACTAATTCAAATCAATCCTAAAGACGCTCAAGCACTAAACAACAGAGGAATATCTATGGCAGAGACTGGAAATATCCAAGGAGCTGCAGAATACTATGACAAGGCAATTGAAGCTGATTCCAAATATGCTTCAGCCTATTTTAACAAAGGCGTTCTACTAGACAAACTCCAAGAACATGAAGAGGCTCTAACTGTTTTAGAAAAAGCAATATCAATTGACCCAAGAAAACCAAACGCTATGATCTACAAAGGTATTGTTTTGGGGAAATTAAAAAGAAATGAAGAAGCCTTGAATTGTTTTTCAAATGTTTGTAAAAAATATCCAAATAATTTGGATGCATTTTTCCAAAAAGGGGTTCAGTTAGCAGAGTTAGGAGAACACAAAAAAGCATTAGATGTTTTTAATGAAATCTCTAAAAAATTCAAAGACAATGTGAATGTCATTTATGCAAAATCACGTAGTATGGCAGCACTTGAGAGATATCCAGAATCACTAGAATTACTAAAGCAAGCAGTATCTGCAAGCCCCAAAGTTATTAGGGCATGGGCAAAAGAAGAACCGGTTTTTACAAAATTACACAGCAATGATCAATTCAGAAAATTAGTTAAATTATAGAATCTTTTTTCTAACTGCATCTATACGAATAATTTCAACTTTCTTGTTTGGGCCAATTACTCTTGCTTCAAATATTGGAACATATAGTTCAGTAATTTCACGCAATACAAATTCTTCAGAAAGTTCTCTAACATCAGTTTCAAGTGGTTTTTTTAGTTGAGATTGAAGTTTGTCTATTGCAGCAGCATATGTGATTTCAGGTTTTTTAACATTGGGTTCGTTTTGTTGTAAAAGTTTCTTTGGATAATTCTCTACAGTTTTAGAATTTACTTTGAATGGGAATTTTATCTCTCTTCCATGATGATCAAATGCAAGTTCATCTTCTTCTTCAACAAACACATGTTCTTCTAATTTTATGTCAATTTTGTTTTTGCCTCTCTTTCCAACAAAGGCTTTCTCAAGTCCAGACTTTGAGCGAGTTTGAAATACACCATCTCCAATTTCAATTTCTTTTACATTTGATGGGACAGAGAGAGTATGAGTTGCCTTTCTATAGTAATCAGCAATGTATTTTCCAGAAACCAACAATATGCACTCATAGTATAGCTTGACAGAATGGATGTGGATTTCTTCCTTTTTTGGTCTAGACAATAATGATGTGAAGGGTTTTGTCTTCTTTTCTTCTACAATTTCAGTTGCTCCTTCTAGTTCAAGATTTTTTCGAAGAACAACAGTCTTTACATCATACGTCTGGGCCAAAACTATTCACAGTACGCAATTCTATCTATTAAACCAATTCTACTAGGAATTAAATAATAGATTTTTCAAACTATATCATGGCAGCAAAAAAGAAAGTCGGATATATTGAGAGATTTTTGAAAAAAGCAGATAAAGCAATTGATGATGGAGTAAAAAGAGCAGACGAGGTTCTAGAAGACGCAGTAGAATTTGGAACAATGACAGCAAAACAAGCAGCAAAAGCAAGTAAAGAGATGCAAAGTAAAGCAAAAAAAGAAAGTGAAAAGTTACACAAAAAAGGTGCCAAAAAAATTGAAGAGGGAATTACTGCTGCAAAAAATGTATCATCAAACACTGAAGAGGATTTAGCAACACTTGAAAAACTAGGAAAACTCAGAAAGGCAGGAGTTCTTACTGAAAAAGAATTTCAGTCAAAGAAAAAGAAAATTCTGGATAAAATTTAGGATGAAAAAAACAAACATTCAAGGAACAAACGATAAAAGAAATGTAAATCCAAAGTGGTTTACATCAAAGACATGGATGAAGGTGTTATCTGAAAAAATTAAATCAACTGACCAAGATATCTATCACGTTCATTTTGAAAAAGGATCTAGAACAAAACTTCATACACACAATGGAAATCAAA
Source organism: Nitrosopumilus sp. S6 (assembly GCF_054515815.1). Lineage (NCBI taxonomy): Archaea > Thermoproteati > Nitrososphaerota > Nitrososphaeria > Nitrosopumilales > Nitrosopumilaceae > Nitrosopumilus > Nitrosopumilus sp. S6. The sequence continues at coordinate 41,830 of NZ_JBTNRI010000006.1, read as the reverse complement.
TATTAATTGCAACTAAAGGCAAAGGCAGTTTGGAAATATTTAGAAAGTATGGAACAACCAAAAACAATTTCAAAATAAAAAAGACTCAAAAAATTACTCTTAATGAAGGAGACATTGTACACATACCAGCAAAAACACTTCACACTCATGGTTCTGTAGATAAGAAAAAGACATTTTCACATATTGCAATAAACATATTGCCACGAAAGAATTCTGAATACAAAACAGTTTGGTGGGAATCAGACTTTAAAACAAAAGCCACTACAATAATCTAAAGATGTCACTGAGAAAAAATTCAGAGATAGAATCAATTCAAGGAAATGAAGGAACCAGCATTAAACAATTTTTTCATCCTCATAATACATTAGGAGGAATAGGATATAGTCTTGCTCAGTTCACTTTGGAACCAAGAAAAAAATCAACACTGCACCAAATGAGATCATCTGAAATTTACTATATCCTTGAAGGCAAAGCAAATTTAAGAATCGATGATGACATTATGGAACTTGGAAAAGATGATTCAGCATATGTCCCGCCAAATGCCAAGCAAAACATTGAAAACATCGGAGAGGGAAATTTGAGATTTTTGTGCATTGTTGAACCAGCATGGAAAGCAGAAGATGAAACCATTTTAGAATAACACACAAGCAATTATTTTTATGATATGACAAATCTCTAAATTTTAGTGAATGCGTATCAGGCCCTAAAGATTCTAGATGTGGATTCGAGTTCATCCCAAGATGAAATAAAGTCAGCCTTTAGAAAAAAAGCACTAGAGCATCATCCAGATAAAAACAAAAAATCGGAAGATGGTGAGTTTATGAAAATTACTGAGGCCTATGAATTTCTAAAAAATAATCATCACCAGAGAAATGATGTCTATCATCATGGAACAACACAGGCAAAACAGAAATCAAATTTCAAAAGAAAACCATGGGGAGCACCAGATGATGAAAAAATTCCAGAACAAGACTGGGGGAAATACACTAAAGAGTTTGAAGAAGGAGATCCTGATTTTTGGAAAGAATATGAGAAAAACTTCTGGGAAGAATATAATGCTAGAGTTCGTGCAGATGGAAAAAATGGAGAATATGAAAAGGCAAAAGAGCCTAAAAAACAGCCCAATCTCTTTGTAGATGTGGATGCAAGTTTGTGTATTGGATGTTGTAGTTGTGAAATAATCGCCCCAGATGTTTTTGAAATAAACAAAGAAAAAATGATGAATCCAAAATCATCAGTGATTAATCAAAAAGGTGCAGGAGTAAACAAGATTATGGATGCAGCCATGACTTGCCCTACAAAAGCAATAATTGTTGAAGATGCAGATACTAAAGAACGAATGTATCCATACTAGTATTAGATTTTTAATTTTTCATAAAGTTCATCGGATTCAGATTCAGATAATTTTACAGTTCCATCAAACATACTGTGTATTGCAGATGCAGAGTCATCAGATGATCTTGGAACTAAATGTACGTGAACATGAGGTACTTCTTGTCCAGCTTCTTTTCCATTATGAACTGCAACCAGAGTTGCACCAGTAATAGAATCAACTTTTGAAATCATCGTATGTACAAGAGAAAATAAATCAGTATTTTCATCATTTGACATGTCTTGAATTTTTTCGTGATGATTTTTTGGGATTACTAAGACATGTCCCTTTGCAAGAGGAAATGCATCTAGAAACGAAATGGAGTTAGAAGTTTCCCCAAGAATTTTAGATGGGATTTCCTTTGCAATGATTTTACAAAATATACAATCCATGGTATTTCATATTTTTTTTAATATTAAATCATTAATCATGGTTCAGTAATTGTAGCCCATGCTAAACCTTCACCATACGTAATAGTTACTACATCACCAGGTTGTGCAATACAGTTTTCGATAGTTTTAGGAATATCATCACTGGTTTCAACATAACATACTCCATTATCATTACTCAAAATTTTAACTTCTTCAGAAACATCTTCTCGAATTAAATTCCAAAATGGGAAAACTATAGTGGATAATACCAATCCTGCAACTACAAAAGCACCTCCAAAAACTAATCCAGCCTTTTGACTTGAGCTAAGTTCCATCCTACCAAGTACCGCCATCGCCTGAATTAGGATCTAATTTCTTTGCAGGGACATTTCCATGTGCTTTTTTCATATGTCTTTTCAGGCGCTCGGGATCATGTAGTTCTGTACCACAAGTATCACATTTTGTTTTACTATCATTGTCTTTGTTACGTTTGAACAAACCCATATTTTCTTAAAATTTTGAAATACATTATAAAGGATACGTGATTTTTGGAAAAACATGACGATAAAAAATATCACTGTTTTGGGTTCAGGAGTAATGGGACACGGTATTGCTCAAGTTTCAGCAACTGCAGGGTACAATATTGTTCTAAGAGACATTAAACAAGAATTTTTGGATAAAGCAATGGAGAAAATAAGATGGAGTTTAGATAAACTAGTTTCAAAAGAAAAAATTTCAAAAGAAGAAGGAGATGCAATTTTTAACAGAATCAAACCAGTAGTGGATTTGAAAGAAGCAGTAAAAGACGCAGAACTAGTAATCGAAGTTGTTCCAGAGATTATGGATTTAAAGAAAAAAGTGTATGCAGAACTAGACGAGGTAGCAGCACCAGAAGTTATCTTTGCATCAAATACAAGCACTCTACCAATTACAGAGATTGCAAACACCACATCAAGACCAGAGAGATTCATTGGAATTCATTTCTTTAATCCTCCACAATTAATGAAATTAGTAGAAGTGATTCCAGGTGAAAAAACAGCTCAAGAGATTACTGATTTAACAAAAGATTATGTAAAATCAGTTAACAAACAAGCAGTTCTATGTAGAAAAGATGTTCCAGGTTTTATCATTAATAGATTATTTATCCCAATGGTTCATGAAGCATGTTTTGTTAAAGATAGAACTAGTGCAACTCTTGAAGAAATTGATTCAGCAGTAAAATTCAAACTAGGATTTCCAATGGGAATATTTGAACTAGCAGACTTTACAGGTATGGATGTTATTCACAAAGCAACAGTGGAGATGCATTTGAGAGACAAAAAGGTGATCAACCCACATCCGCTAGTTGAAAAAATGTTTGATGAGAAAAAATTAGGACAAAAATCAGGTGAAGGGTATTACAAATATTCTGATGACAAATATGAGAGAGTTACACTGTCTGAAGAATTAGCAGAAAAATGTAATCCAATTCAACTTGTTGCAAATATTCTAAACAATGCAGCATGGCTTGTAACAAATGGTGCAAGTGACATTGATGAAATCGAAAAAGCTGCTCAGTTAGGACTAGGGCTAAAAAAGCCATTATTTGAGACTGCAAAAGAGATAGGCATCAAAAATATTGTAGATGAGTTAAACAAACTTGCCGAAGAACACGGTGAGTTTTACAAACCAGATCCATTACTTGTATCTATGCAGTAAATCAAGTAATTCCTAAATGCTCTTTGATTTTACTAATATCTTCTCCAAGCATTGTAATTTGACTGCTTAATGCCCAAACAGAATTTCGTGATTGAATGTTTTGATTATTCAGGTATTTTACCAAAGTCATTGTAAATTCAGAGTTGTTTGTTTTCTCAAGATATGATATAATCTCATCAATCATTTGTGGTGGCAGTCCCTTGTCTAATTTGTCAATGAGTTGTTTGCACTCTTCATCATTTTGAATTGCCATTAAGGTAGATACACACTTTTGATTAAATAATATTATGCAGAAATTAATTTTATAATTTTCTCAACAGCTTCTTGAGGTGTGTCTACACCTATTATTTTGACATTTTCTCTATGATCTAAATATCCATCAATATATTGTTCTACAGAACCATGAAGATTTCTAATTGCAACCATTGGTTTTTTGGACATGTATGATGCACAAACCTCCGACAAGGTTCCAGAACCGCCACCAATAATTATCACACCATCAGCACTCAAGGCATTAAGAAAATCACGTGTGAATCCCATTCCAGTAGGAATTACAATATCACAGAATTCATTAGCCTCAGAAGCATCATCTTGAGGAATTATTCCAACAGTCAAACCTCCCATATCCTTTGCACCATGAGATGCTGCAGTCATTACTCCACCCAACCCACCTGTAATCAATACAGAATTAGATTTTGCAATCTCTGATCCAACTTCATAAGCAATTCTTTCATGTTCAGGAGTACAACCATTGGTATTATTACCAATAACTAAGATCTGACGTTTTTTGGCCACATCAAATATTGATAAATTGGTTTGAAATATCTTCCGAGAGAAAAGGATATTAGTAAAAAATACTATTGGCATGCATGGAACGACGTTCAATGCCAGTATGTTTTACTGAAAAACAATACAAAATGATCGAAGAATATGCCAAGAGAAACGGTATGCTCAATGCAAGCCAAGCTCTTGAAAAACTTCTAAGTCAATAAACGCTTTTTTGTTATTTTTATTTTGTTTACATTTATAGAATAAGCTGTATTAGGGAGATTTGAAATGGGATTATTTAGTAAAAAACCATCACATTGCACTATTTGTAATAAAGAACTAACTCACAAACACAAACCAAAAAGAGAATGGAATATCAAAGGTCCACTTTGTGGAGATTGTCATTTTGACAAACAAAAAGAGTACTATGAAGGAAAAGTAAGGCAACCATGTGTTGAATGTGGTAAAACTCAGAAAATTACAGATTTGTGGGAACCAAGATGGCAATGGGATATGGAAGGTCTGCTCTGCAAACCATGTTTTGATAAAAAAGAAGAATCCCATGGAAAAAAGAAAAACTTTTGTTCATTATGTGGAGGTAAAATGGGATTAATCAGATATAATCCAAAAGGAAAATGGAAGATTGATGGTCAGTTGTGCAGAACATGTTGGGATAAAAAAAAGGCAGAGTTAGGATAACAATTGGGTTTTTTTAAGAAAATTAAATGCGACATTTGCAATAGTAAGTTTTCAAAACAAGAAGAGTTGATGAATCACAAACAAATTGTTCACGGAAAAGATTTGCAGTATGATTGCAAAGAATGTAACAAGTTTTTTTCAAATATGGAAGATATGAGAACCCATTTACAAAAAGAACACAGTTACAAAAAAGACAGATAACTAAATTGCTTTAACTGTTTTAACTACTGGAGGTCTTACTTTGGTAAATACTCTGAATCCACAGATACATTTGATTTCAGGTAATCTAGATAGTTCAGTGTTTGAAACCATTGTTCCACATCTAAGACAAGAATAGTTTACATCAAATGTCTCAACAGGTGTTTCTTCTACTTCATCAAAGTTTTCTTCAGCCATGTTTATCATCAAAATTTCTGTAATTTAGAGATTATGTTAAGGAGAGTTCAATGTATACGTCATCAGGGATTTTTAGTCTCATTAATTGTCTGATTGCTTTATCATCAGCATTGATATTGATAATTCTTCTATGCATTTTCATCTCCCATTTTTCATAGGTTTCAGTTCCACTACCACATGGGGATTTTCTAGTTGCAACATGGAGTCTTTTTACAGGAAGTGGGGTTGGACCCTTTACCTTAACACCGGTTTTTTTACCGATACCCATGATTTCCCCACATACTCCGTCTAATTTTGGTAGACTAGTTGATGTGAGTTTTACACGGGCGGTTTGAGTCATAAAAAATCCGCCTATGGTTTGTACTCTTCGGTAATTTCCTTAACGATTCCTGCTGCGATAGTTGCACCCATATCTCTAAGGGCGAATCTACCCATCTCAGGGAATTCTTGGAATGTTTCAATACAAGTTGGTCTTACCGGTCTAATTTTTACAATTGCAGAATCACCAACTTTGAGGAACTTTGGGTTTTCTTCCTCAACGGCACCAGTTGCTGGGTTGATCTTTTGTAAGAACTCAGTAACGGTTGCTGCAACTTGTGCAGTGTGTGCGTGCATAACTGGAGTGTAACCAGGTGCAATTGCTGTTGGGTGATGAATTACAATAATTTGTGCTTTGAATTCTTTTGCAACATTTGGTGGAGCGTCAGGGGTTCCTAGAACATCGCCTCTTTTGATATCTTTCTTTTCAACACCTCTAAGGTTGAAACCAATGTTATCACCTGCTTCTGCAGATGGCATCTCTGTGTGGTGAGTCTCAATAGATTTGATTTCACCAGGAGCACCTGAAGGCATTACAACAATTTTGTCGCCTGCTTTCATAACTCCTGTTTCAACTCTACCTACAGGTACTGTTCCGACACCAGTGATAGTGTAAACGTCTTGAATTGGAACACGTAATGGTTTACCAGTTGGTTTTTCAGATACTGTAAAGTCATCAAATGCTTCAAGTAGTGTTTTACCAGAGTACCATGGCATATTCTCAGATTTTTTAACCAAGTTATCGCCTTTCCATCCAGAAACTGGAATGAATGGTACGTTTTCTAGTTTGTAACCTACAGATTTAACTAATTTTTCGCCTTTTTCTTTGGCTGTTTTGAATGCTTCTTCAGAATAGTTGCTATCATCCATCTTGTTGATTGCAACAATTAGTTGGCCTACACCTAAAGTCTTGAGCAAGAATGCGTGTTCTCTTGCTTGACCACCTGCAGCAATTGCAGTGTCAGTTTCACCCTCTTTTGCGGATAGTACTAGAATGGCGGCATCTGCTTCAGAAGCACCAGTAATCATGTTTTTAATAAAGTCCCTGTGACCAGGAGCGTCAATCAAAGTAAAGAAGTACTTTGGAGACTCAAACTTTTGGAATGCAAGATCGATTGTAATACCTCTCTCTCTTTCATCCTTAATGTTATCCATAACCCATGCATACTTGAAAGTATCACCTTTTCCGGTCTTCTCGGATTCGGATGCATGTGCTGCAATTGTTCTTTCATCTACAACTCCAAGATCCATCAAGAAATGACCCATAGTTGTTGATTTTCCATTATCAATATGACCTGTAACAATCAGGTTCAAGTGTGGTTTATCTGCCATGTAGAGTGCGTATCTGAGGGCATTTATTACTGTTATGAATTTTTGAAAAAAAATCTAAAATTTTTCAATTAATTTCAGATCAGACGACTTTGCTAAAAGCACATAAATCAAAGGTCCAAAAATGGAAGATATGAAAATTACAGTTTCAGTTATCAAAGCCGATGTTGGCGGTGTTGGAGGACATACAAAACCTAGTGACGGATTATTAGACGCAATAAAAAATACCGTCAAAAATTCAGCAGATTTGCTTATCGATTATTACATAGGATATTGTGGAGATGATACTCATATCGTAATGTCTCATACTCATGGTGTGGACAATGAAAAAATTCACAAAATGGCATGGGATGCATTCATGGCAGGAACTCAAGTTGCAAAAGAAGAGGGACTGTATGGTGCGGGACAAGACTTGCTCAAAGATTCATTTTCTGGAAACGTAAAAGGAATGGGTCCAGGAGTTGCAGAGATGGAATTTGAAGAAAGGCCAAATGAGGCATTCACAGTATTTGCAGCAGATAAAACAGAACCAGGTGCATTCAACTATCCAATTTATAGAATGTTTGTAGATGCACTAAGTAACACAGGATTAATTGTAAACAAGAGTCTTGCAGACGGAGTAAAAATCAACATTATGGATGTGGAAAAAGCTCAGATTGCAGAATTAGAGTTATGGCAAGACAAGCCAACAATTGAAGCCGCATTAATGTATCCAGGAAGATATGTTGTAGATTCAGTTACAACAAAAGATGGTGAACCAATTCTAGCAGCTTCAACTGACAGATTACATAACATTGCAGGGACATATGTTGGAAAAGACGATCCAATTTGTGTTGTTAGAACACAAAAAAAGTTCCCAGCAACTGAAGAGGTAGGAAGTGTATTTAACAATCCACACTTTGTTGCAGGAAATACAAGAGGTAGTCACAACATGCCATTAATGCCTGTAAAACTAAACTCTGCAGCTACAATCAACTTTTGTATTCCAATAGTAGAAGCACTTGTCTTTAGTATGCATAATGGAAAGTTTACTGGACCATTTGACGGATTCTCAACTCCAGATTGGGATCTAATCAGAGAAAGAGCAACAGAAAAAGCTATGGCAATCAGAAGTCAAGGATTCATCCACCCAGCAACACTTGTTCCATCAGAATTAGAATACGCAGAAGGATACAGAGCTAGAATGGATGTTCTTGAAAGTAAGATGAAACCAATGGAAGGAACTACATCCAGCGGCGACAGAAAAGAGAATTACGAAGATCCAGATTAGTCATTACAAAATCTGCAAATCATAAGAAATAGTTAAATCAAAAAAGAGCTTACAGAATATAGGCAGAAATGGATTTTCAAAAGATTTTTGATTGGAAGACTTACATTTTCACAGCATTAGCAGTAATTTCATTTTCAAATTTCATGGCAGTATTATTTGGCAAAACCATACCAGTAATAATTTTAGACTTTTTCAAAGTTGCAGGAGAATATGTCGTATTAGGGGCAGTCTTTGTGTTTGCACTTGCATGGCTACTCAAAGCAAAACCTCACAATCGTCCAAAACAATATTCAGTGGTAGTCTTTGACGTATATGGAAAAAAGAGTCAGATTGATGGATTAAGAACAGAATTCAAGACACATGATGTTGCATGGAGTTTTATGAAACAGTACAAGGAATCTTATCCACTATGCAACTTTGCATTAGTATCAGATCTTCCAAAGTCAGACAAACCAACAATTTTCAGATACATCTAGATTCAATTTTTATTCAACAGCACACAAGGAAATAGAATGGAGTTTTCCATACTGGCTGATTCATTTAACAAAATGGAATCAACAAGAAAAAGACTAGAATTAACACAGTACTTGGTAGAATTATTTGAAAAAACCCCACAAGAAGTAATTTCAAAGATAGTCTATCTGCTACAAGGAAAACTCAGACCAGATTTTGAAGGAGTTGAATTAGGGGTGGCAGAAAAACTTGCAATAAGAGCAATATCAAAGTCTTCAGGAATTCCAATTAAAAAAATTGAGGAGGAATATAGAAAGGGAGGAGACATAGGACATGCTGCAACCATAATACTAGAGCAAAAAACGCAGACAACATTTCTTGTAGAAGACATTACAGTTGAGCGAGTCTATGAAACGCTATTCAAAATTGCAAAATTAGAAGGAAACAGATCACAAGACATGAAAATGAAATACATTTCCAGTCTGCTCAATGATGCAAGTCCGTTAGAGGCAAGTTTCATTCTAAAGATATTGTTAGGGACATTAAGACTAGGAATTGCAGAAAATACAGTGATGGACGCATTAGCAATAGCATTTTCTGGCAACAAAGAAAATAGAAAAGTTTTGGAGCATGCATACAATGTTTCTAGTGATTTAGGAAAAGTTGCAGAAGTTTTGGCAACAGAAGGATTAGAAGGAGTAGAGAAATTCAAAATAATTTTGTTTAATCCAATTAGGCCAATGCTTGCAGACAGAGTAAAGAGTGAACAAGAAGCAATTGAAAAAATGGGAAAAGAGTTTGCAGCTGAATACAAATTAGATGGAGAAAGAGTGCAACTACATATTGAGGGAGACAAAGTAGTTTTATTTTCAAGAAGCTTAGAAAATATTTCAAGTTATTATCCAGACATTATAGAAAAAATTCCAAAATCAATTCAAGCAGAAAACATAGTATTAGAGGCCGAAGCAGTTGCAATCAATGAAAACACGGGAGAGTTTTTACCATTTCAAGAATTGATGCATAGACGAAGAAAATACAAGATAGAAAAAGCAGTTACACAATATCCAATAACAGTAAATCTGTTTGATGTTTTGTATTGTAATGGAAAAAGTTGTTTGGAATTAGACTACAAAGAAAGAAGAGAGAAGATGGAAAAAGTGGTAAAAGAAGACGATTTTGTAAAACACATACCAATGACCATAGTAAAAAATGAAAATGACATTGAAGACTTTTTTGAAAACAGTATCAATGCAGGAAGTGAGGGATTAATGTTAAAGATGTTAGACAAACCATATCAAGCAGGTTCAAGAGGAAGTCATTGGCTTAAACTCAAAAGAGAATATCAAAATGAATTGGGAGATAGTTTAGATCTTGTTGTAATAGGAGGATTCTTTGGAAAAGGAAGAAGGACAGGAAATTATGGCACCCTACTTTTAGCAACATATGAAGAAGATGAAGATACATTCACCAGTGTTTGTAAAGTAGGTACAGGGTTTTCAGATGATGCATTAGATCAATTATACCAAATTCTAAATCCCAAAGTAACAATCAAGAAAAATCCACGAATTGACAGTGAAATGGAAGCAGATGTATGGTTTGAACCAGAACTAGTAATTGAAGTGGTTGCATCTGAAATTACACTTAGTCCAATTCACAAAGCAGCAAGAGACAAAATCAGAAAAGGTGCAGGACTTGCATTGAGATTTCCAAAGTTTACAGGAAAGATAAGAGTTGAAAAAATGGCAGAAGATGCATCCACAAATGAAGAAGTGATCACACTATACCAAGGTCAGAAAAAAGTAGCACATGACAAAAGTCTCATGTAATCATGCTCAAAAAATATCAAAGATCATAGAGGATTTAAATTACCTCAGGATTAGGTAGTTTTTGTTATGTATAGCGGAGAGCTTGAGGTTCAAGCAAAAAGAAAGGCTATAGCAGTTTTACAAGACGAAATCAATAGAATTCTAAATGCATCCAGAGAATTAGCAACACTTCCTGAACTAATGATGAAAAAAGACAAGACAGGAATCAAAAACACATTAGAACAAATCTCTACAATTGAAGAAGAAGTTGAAAATCTAAGAAGAAAGATTACACGAGAAGTAGCAGATGTTGGAGGTTTGATCATGAACAGAGAGAATCTTCTAAACACAGCATACACAATGGATGAAATTGCAGGTTACATTACCGGAATTTCATTCAAACTTTCAAATGTAAAACCAGCAACTCTAAAAAGTGCAAAACTAGACAAAGACTTGACAAAACTAATTGAGTTAGTTGTAGATGAAGTCTACAAACTAAATGAAATCATTAGAAGTCTTAACACAAACACTGCAAATGCAATTGAATTAGCACAAGAAACACAAACAATTGAAAGAGAAATAGACATCAAATACAGACAAGCAACAATAAAACTTCTATCTGAAGTAACTAACACCAAAGAATTAATGTTAATGAAAGACGTGATTGAGGGAATTGAAGAGATGGCAGATAAATGTCAAAGAGTATCAGATTCTTTCATTTTGTTAGCATTGAGCCTATAAACAAATCACAACTACATTTTTACTTTATTTTATATTTTAAAGAACATCTAAAAGCTAATGAATTCATATACACTATAGTTTTTGAAAAATCATGAAAGGTGAGTTAATTGAAAACAGAGTAATTGTTTGGAATATTGAAGACTCTCGTAAACTTTTCAGTAATGGATATTACGGAAAACCTATAGGCATTCCAAAACCAAAAATTGAAGAAATTGATGCACCTCTTGTTTTAGATTTAATTGAATCATTGTATTTGCTTGAAAATAAAAAAATTACAATTTCAAAATCAAAACACAAAGTTACAGCAGAACAAATGACAGAAATTTGTAAAAAAGAACATCATGATTTTGATAAAAAATATCTAGTTTACAAAAACTTTAGAGACAAAGGATACATCATTAATCCCGGAATAAAGTTTGGTTGTGACTTTGCAGTATATGAGAAAGGTCCAGGAATAGATCATGCCCCATTTTTGATTCAAGTGTACAATAGAAATGAACCAATAACATCAACAGGAATTGTGCTTGCAGGAAGACTGGCAACTACAGTAAGAAAACAATTCATTTTGGCAATTCCAAAAGGTAAAGATAATGTTGACTTTTTAGCTTTAGATTGGTGGAAGGCCTAAACAGATTTTATGTGACCAGCAATACGGTCATAGATTTCAAAAAGTTCTTTTGTAATTCCAAATGCTAAGTGATTATCCCATTTACCACGGATTCTTACTGCATTCTCAGTTGGTTCAACATAGATGGTTGCATCTTTTACAGACTGTTTTGCAATCATCTCGTTTAATTCAGAATCGTGGTTTAGTTTTTCAGCAAGAGCACCAGGACCATTCCAACTTACACTCTCAACAGTTTTTGATGCAAAATGACCTCTAGTTTGAAGTTGTGTTTTTGCAACATAGTTACCTACGTTTCTACCAGTGTCTTTTCGTACAATAAAGTGTGCTTGATATCTGTCTAGTGCGCCCCAAGGGAGTGGATTTGGATCTTGCATTTTTATCCCTTTTGAATAATTTGAATTACGTCAATGTTAGAGTTCTTGACATCAAGACATCCTCTATTTGTTATCATTCTTGCGGTATGAGCAAAATATCTACTGTAATAATCACCTTGTTCAACATCATCAGTTCCAATATCTTTGGATTCAGAATCTACACCGATCTCCTTTAACATACTACTAAATTTCTCAGGCCATGTCTGATAGACAAATGTATCTGGCTCTGTATCATGCATAAAAAATCATGAATCATACCCACAAATAAAGATATCAAGAAAAAACTTCTAGAGATCAATCCAATTAAATATTACAAAAGATTTCAGACTTTTATCTTGCTGAAATTCCAAGACAAAGTCGCACTGGTTACAGGAAGCGGAACAGGGATTGGAAAAGCCATTGCAACAAAATTTGTAGAAAATGGTGCAAGTGTGATTATTCTTGGCAGAAGAAAAGAGCCATTACAAGAAGCTGCAAAAGAGCTTGAAGGAAAAATCCCACAGGGTACAAATGCTACAGTCAAAATTTTTGCAGGAGTAGATGTTGCAGATGAAACAGCAATGAATGAAATGTTTGACACTCTAAAAAATGAGGGAACCAATGTAGATTACATAATTAACAATGCAGGAGTATCAGGTCCTGTTACATGTTTTGCAAATTCACCATTAGATGAATTCAAAAGTACAATTGGAATCCATTTGACTGGAACGTTTTGGGGTTCAGTTCAAGCACTAAAAGTAATGAAAGAAGGAGGAAAGATAATTACAATTTCAACATTCTTTACTGAAGAAAGACCACTAGAACAAAGACCTTACAGATTTAGAAGTCCATATACTGCTTCACAAGGTGCAAAGAATAGACTAGCTGAATGTATGTCATGGGAATTAACTGATAAAGGAATAATATCAATTGCAACAAATCCAGGTCCAGTTCACTCAGATAGAATTTACAAGACAGTATATCCAAAAGCAGCAGCAGAATTTATGAGAGTAAGTGGTTTTGAAGACTTGACCCCAGTAGAAGTTGAAGAGGCAAAAGATGATTTGTTAGAATGTATACAAGCAGATGGAATTGATAAAGAAGGAATTGCAAAGACTGCAGAAAAATTAGCAAATGGTAAAGATGTTGCAAAATTAACAGAGACATTTACAAATCTATTAACTAAAATTCAAACTATAGCAGAGAAAGTTCAAAACAACACATCACATATGATTGCAAATAGAGAATTTTTGTCACAATCACAAGTTGCTGAATCAGTTCTCAATTTGTGTGATGATGAAATTGCAAAAATTCTCAATGGTAAAGTAATTCCAGGGGACAGAGTATTTTATCCAGTAAAACCACACATTGGAACTACTACACCAGGAGTTCATCAACCAGACTTTACAGGAAAATCAGTAGTCTTCACTATTGATGGAACAGACAAAACAGATGCAGAAAGAGTAGAGTTTTTGGCAAGTCATGTTGAGAAAAATGGTGGCAAAGTTGCATGTTTCATTTCACAATCAACACCTCAAGAAATTCAAGATTCAATCAGCGGTAAATTCCACTCTCATGTAGTAGATATCAAAAACCCTGAAGAGGTAGAAAGATGGTTAAACACTGCCAAGACAAACATCGGAGAGATTTTAGCAGTAGTCCACATCACAGGAAAACTCCCAGAAGCAGGAAACTTGACTGACCTAACTAGAGCAGGATGGGAAGAACTAGTAGCAAAATTCATCTCAACTCCAGCAACTGTTGCACAAAGAGCACTAGAACAATTTGTTCCAGGAGGAGGAAAGGATCCAAGACTATACAAAGATACAACAGGCTCTATTATGATAATTGGTCCAGATTTACCAGTTGGGAAAAAAGTTACAGGCACACAAAGAGCTCAAGTCGAAGTCTTCAGAGGAGCACTAAGACCATTTACAACTACAGTTAATCAAGAATTAAGCGACGTGTTAAAATCTAAAATCAGAATGTTTACTATTTTCCCAGGTTCTGTCACAGGCATAGAACCAGACAATCAAAAAATTGCAGATGCTTTTAATTTCCTAGTATCAGAAAATGCGGCTTCATCATCTGAAGTAACTTTCTGTGTTGACGAATCAAGATAAGAATGAAAAAATTTTCTGAATTCAGAGTAGGTGATGCATTTCATTCTACATGCAGTATTTCTGAAAAAGAACTAGAAGAGTATCTAAATTTTTCAAGAGTTAGAAATGCATTCTTAGAAGACAAACAAAAAGGTGAGCAAATTGTTTCAGGACGTGCAATATTATCAAGAATGGAAGGAGAATTTACAAGACTAAGTCAAATTTATGGAAATCATATTATTTTTCTTGGAACAGATGGAGACCCAGAATGGAAAAATAGAAACACACGATTTCTTAAACCATTTTACACAGATCAAGTTTTGAAATTAAAATTTACAATATCACAAGTAGAAGACATGGATGATGAATTTGGAAAGATTGCAGTAGACTATGAAGGAACAGATAACGAAGGAGAAACAATTGTACTTTCTAAAAGAAACATCTACAGAATCAAGAAAGAACCACCAAGATAACAAATACATCATCCAATAAAATATGAAAATTATTTTATGAAAGTTTACTTTCTGCAAATATGAATTTGCATTAACAAATCAGAGTTCCAAAAATGGGATGTTTGGTTGTCGTATTTATACAGAAAAAAAATTTTTGAAGATATGAGAATTTGTGATAAATGTGAAATGATAATCATGAGTGATGTTATCCCAAAATGCCCAAATTGTAAAAATACATTAGCATTAGAAATATTGGATTGAATTTTAGGCATAAACAGTCTTAAAACATCTTCCTCTCAACTTGAGGATTTGACTTGTGCCCGTAATCCCATGAAAATTGAGTGTTTGATATATCCATTGAATTAATCACAATCCAAAACGAAGGACATGGCTTATCTGGCAGTCTATGTACCTTACCAAAAATCTTTTCCAGATCAGATGCAATCAGAACATAGTTTGTTCGTTTATTTTCATCATAACAAATGCTAAAATTTGTTAAAATTTTGTTTGAACCAATCGTTCTAGAAGATATGATTTTTGTTTCTGTTGATAAAAGAGAGAGATTAGACTCAGATGATTCTGAATTTGGCGTATGTTTAGAAACAAAATTAGGATCTTTAAACAACATCATACATTTGTCCATGATTGGATATGCAGGATATCGTTTTAGGAATCCATCTTCGCCCATTTTTAGGAACTTTTCATAGATATTAGAACAGCGAATTTCTTCGACTCGTTTTATTGGAATTTTAGCAAAAGATTCCTGAATTGGATAAGTTGTAAAAACCAGTACAAACAAAACCAGAACTAGAATCTTTTTCATGTCTCATTTTATCAGGGTAAAAAGGAATAAGAAAAGAAACACATCTGAAGAGAAAAGCAGTGACAAAGATATTGAGACATGTTTCTTTGCTCTTATTATTCCTCATCAGTAATTGACTTTCGTTTTTTTACCAATTTAATCTCCAAAATCATGTTTGATTTTTAATATTTGAGAGATGAATCAGTTATTTACAGTCAGAATGAAATCAACTAGTTAACTTCATCCTATAGTAAATCAAAAAATATTCATTTTAAAATAAAAAATGATTTGATTTTGATTAATGGCAAAAACACGAAGAAAGTTATTTTCAGAAGAAGATTATTTTGAACAAGAATGTAAGATCTGTGGCAAACATTTCTCTCTGCGTACAAGTGAATATTGTTCTTCAAAATGTGCCAACCAAGATATGGAGAATTAAATGCAGGTCAATACATGTCTGTGTTGCGGCAGACGAACTTTTGAGGACAGCTTTCCATACTG
Organism: Nitrosopumilus sp. S6; assembly: GCF_054515815.1. Lineage (NCBI taxonomy): Archaea > Thermoproteati > Nitrososphaerota > Nitrososphaeria > Nitrosopumilales > Nitrosopumilaceae > Nitrosopumilus > Nitrosopumilus sp. S6. The sequence continues at coordinate 25,772 of NZ_JBTNRI010000006.1, read as the reverse complement.
TTCATACCAATGTGAGTTTATTGCATCAGTCACAAAAAAGAAATTTTATAACAAAAGAGACTTACGATGATTTCTTTAAATAATTCATTTTTAACAAATTCAATCCAGGTACGATTATTGATTAAAAATTTGTCTATTATTTGTCAATGAAATTTTAGGTTGAAAATTAACTAGTTTTTTTAAAAGTGATTATTGTGATAAAGGAATTTTTTGGATTTATCTGGGATTTAATCTCAGGAAATTAATTTTAATAATTACAACCCACTGTAAAAATTATCTTGAAGGTTTTTCTTTCCGTATGGATTTCACCAACTAGGTTTTGCCTACAAACCTTGTAACGGCAAATTCAGACTTGTAATGCTGAATTTAAACTTGGAGAATAAATTATCTTTAACAACAATGCACAGGATTGTGTGCTATGAGATTAACTATCAATCATGATCAAAGATGTGTATAAGATTTTTTCTTCATCCAACATTGTTGATGAGAGTTTTATGTCTACAATTTCACGTCTTTGTATGCAATCGTTGATCAATCTATCCAATTCAGAAACAGATTCGGATTGAATGATTTCTACCTTCACCTATTACCACCACTGTGTAGGGTGACAATCACAGACGCAACCATTTGTACAATGCATCCTTTTACAATCATCACATTTTTTCTGAACCGTATATCTTCGCTTATTGATTTGCATGTGTTAACATCACTTTTTGTGGTTGATTCTTTATTGCACTGATTGTATACAATATCTTGTCTCCTTCTGGAAGGGGATTTGCACATTGGCCACATTTTGGAAGCAAAACTTCTGCATCATATTCTATTTCTCCAATGTTTTTCCCACATGTTTTACATGAAAGCGTCTTTGTATCGTAGATGTTCATTTCTATCTCTAATATTGTATAATTAATTATCACTTAATTAAAGAGGCTGGGAGTTGATTTCAGATTAAATCAAGTCAACTCTCTGATTGTTTAATAATTCAATTATGTAATGTGCAGATTCGAGGTGAAAAATATGCAATCTCAAAAAATCAGCACGTGGGACAAAATGGTCCATGCTCCATTTAGAAAGGTCGTAAAATTTGACCTGATCTGTATGGGCATTGGTGTTGTAATTGGTATGGGTATTGGTGCCTTTATTGTAACCAATATTTAATTTTCATAACACCTCTAGAAGACAGATGAAATAATCTGTCTTTTTTTATATCTAGAATCAATATTTTTTAAATTATATTCATGAATTATTTTTTTGGAACCAATCCAAAATTAAGTATTAAAATATCCAAATTATTTTAGATTAATTTACAGAATATCACTATATAGTTTCATGCGTTTTCTCTTCCGCATGTCTTTTTCATGAAAAGATGAGTTTACAGAATAGTTGTATTCGGGAAACAGATGTTCAAATTTCTCCTCAATGTTTTCCCCTTCATTCATATTTTCAGACATTGTGTTGTTATTCAATCTCATCCCTACCGCGCTTATCTTGTATGACAATACACGTGTTGAACTATTAATCTAGATACAAGTTGATTTCATTTTGGATAAAATCAACTGATTCATATTTCATATATTTGAAATACATAACTTTTCAAAGGTGGTAAATTTGCCAGATACGTTATGTCGTGCTTGTGGTACAGAATTACATGTTAAATCACAATGTTCTGAATGCAAGCAAGCAAATCAATTTACATGTAGTAGATGTCTACTAGATACTGACATTCAATACCATTCCTTATGTCTATTAAGCGACATACCAACCATTCGGTTATCACCAGTTATTACGTGATGAAACAAAATGAGTTTAAAATCAATTAAAAGCAAAAAGAATGATTTGCGGGTTTGCAAAAATTGTAAAAACCTATTTGAAGGAAAAAATGAAAGGTTTTGTTGCGATGATTGCAGAGACGCATTTATCAAGAAACTTGAAAAAAGATTAATTTATGCAGTAAAAATGGATCCTAGCCATTCAATGAAATTATCTTTTAACAACTAGGATTTCAATTTTTTTCATTAAGAAGTGGTCATAGTAGAAATGCTTGTAAAATAAAAAAAGAAAATAAAGGTTAGTCGATTTTAACGACTTTGCCTTTTGATTTTTCTTCTTGTTTAGTGTCAAAGACAACTTCTAAAATTCCGTTATTGTATGAGGCTTTGACAGAGTTTTCATCAACCTTATGTTGAATCTTTACATCTGTTACATACTTGGAATCTTGGAAAGGTGCTTCAATGTGAGCAATATTGTCGACTACATTTACAGAAATGTTCTTCTTTTCGACACCTGGAAGTTCAACAATTAGTCTTAACTGCTTTGTTTTTTCATCCAAAATCTGTTCGACTACAGGTTGTCTGTTACCTGAAGCATCAGGAAGACTTGGCTTTACGTTTCCGTATTCCTGTATCACAGGCTTTCCATCAGGTCCTACAGTCATGGAATATCCGTAGACGTATGGTCCCAATGTTTTACCGTCAGATTTTGACATTTGATCAAACAGATTTTCAATATCGAAGAATGGTCGGTTCATTCTGTGAAATATTTCGTCAAATTCATCAAACCACTTCATCATGCACACCTCCTCTTAGTTTGGATAATTTTACTAAGTTTGAAAATACAGTCTTGTTCCACTTTTTAACATGATTTTTCATCTTGTAAATCAACTCCATTTAGAATCACCACCAAGACGATAACCACATCCAAGACATACCTTTTGGACAGTCTGAGGGTTTGTGTATCTAACAACTTCTGCTAGAAATCCACCACATTTTTGGCAATAGTTTGTAGTCATAGTTTATCACCAAGGATAAGTAATGAATGATCAAATAATTAAGCAAGACAAAAATTGATTTAATTTTAAAGGAAATCAACTAAAGGATATTTTAATTATTTAATAGTCCTATAATGTCCAGTGAATTCGTGATAAGACAGCTGCCATTTAACATGCGTTGCAGGTCTGCCTTCACTTGAATTCACTCACAGAATGTTGGGTAAAAATTAAACCGAATCTTGAGATATCATATACTATTTAGAAGAAAACACCAAAATAACTCGCCAAATTATTTACCAAAACAATTCTAACAATTTTAAAATTAAAACAGGAGAGCCGACTAGTCTCCCCCGCCCTCAGATCATAAGACCTGACGAACAATTTACATTACAAAATTTGTATAAAAGCACAAATAGAATTTTGAGCCTAAAATCCTAAAGATATAGAATTTCCAGTCAAAGAATCAAAGAATAATTTTCCAGCTGCAATTAAAATAACTACAGAAACTAAAATTTGAAGATACCTTTCTTTGATATCAATAGATAATCTTGCTCCAACTAGTCCACCAATAAAAGAGCCAATTGCCAAAAATCCCGCTTGAAGAAAATCAGGATGTCCCAATAAGCTATGAACAATTACTCCAGATAATGAAGCAAATAGCAATATCATTTGAGAAGTTGGTGCAGCTTTTTTCATTGCCATTCCCATTCCAACTACCATTAACGGAACAAACACAATTCCGCCCCCTATTCCAAAGAAAGAAGATATGATTCCTGCAAAGAAACTAGCACCTACTGCAAAAATCATCATTTGAAGAGAAATTTTCTTTTCTTTTGTTGCAAGTTTTTTTCTCAAGAAGATGTAAGCTGCTGAAGCAATCAATACAAATCCAAACAATATCTTAAAAATATCTGAAGCCACGTCACTAGAAACAACAGCACCCAATACAGTTCCAGGAATAGATAACAAGCCAAGTTTTAATCCTAAAGAATATTCAATTCGTTTTTGTTTGGAATAGGATATTGTAGATGCAACTGCATTGCTAAGAGCTGCAAAAAGACTGTTACTTGCAGCAGCAGTTGGAGGAAACCCCAAAAAAGTTAAAACTGGAACTACAATAACACCTCCACCTAATCCAATCATAGAACCCAGCACACCTGCTGCAAATCCTAAAGGAATAAGCCATAGATGATCAATCATTGTAATCGCCAATCAAAGAATTTTGTTGTATATAATTAGACGTGTTTTGTGATAATTAATGTCTGCAATACAGAATTATCTTTTGAGGTAATCTCAAAGAGAATTTCAGTATCAGCCAAATTATCAATTTTTGATTTGATGTTACGCTCATCAGAGTCATAATAGAAAGTGTGCACGGTATCTAGCCATTCAGGAATAGTTTCAAAGCCAATGGATTCTTCTTCTTCCCAACAATCACAAACAAGTGTTTGTATTACAGCCTCAAATATTGCATATGTCGTTTCTTTATCAGATTCCAAAGTATCAGTTTCAAGATTTGCAATTGCTAAAATTGGAGACGAAGTACTTCCGCCGATATTGATGTTTCCAATAGAATTACCATCAGAATCTAAAACAGCAGTAGTTGTACAATATTCTACATTTCTTGGAAGTCCTTTTTCAAAAAATGTACAGTATTGACTAATAGTATGATCAGTTATAGCTGTAGGAGATGAAACAAAAATTCCATGTTCCTTTAGGGATGTTTGAATTGTTTCAATATCATAATAAGTAAAACCTGAATCATAGATCGGAGTTGTAAGAGGTTCAGAAGAATCTTCAGGAACTAACATTGCATATGAAGTAATAGCTGCAATACCAAGAATTATTGGAATTATAATTAATTTATTCACAAACAACAAATCTATTATTCAAAGATAAGGTTTTGCAATTCTAAATTGAGATGATAGTTAGAATAGAATCTTTTGTGATATTGTTTTGTTCAATGAATCCAGCAGTTACCTCAAGAATGTAAACTGCATCATTTTCAGGAACTACGCTTTGACATGTAGCAATTTCTAGAGCAGCTTTGCATGGGGGAACGTCTTGTTCGATATGAACAACTTTACCGTTTTCATCAAACCAGATCATGTCAAGTGGAAATTGCATGTTAAGCATCCACAGAGAATATAGTCCAGGTTCATTAAAGACAAAGATCATCCCTTGATCATAAGGTAATTGATCTTGAAACATCAAGCCACGGACTCTTCTGGGTTCAGTGTCTGCTATTTGCACCTCAAGCGGGACATCATCAACCATGATCGTGCCCCTAGGAAACTCGACTGATTCTAATTTACTCTCACTAGGAATGGACATCAAGCCTACAACTCCAATAATTACAGCGGCAATTGTGATTGGAATTAGTGCCTGAGCCCTAGTAGTCACAATTCAATTTGGCTAGGCCTTTTAAAATACGTTAATCAATTTTTGAATCAAGGACATTTATACAAACAATAGAAATTCCATATAATTGTCTGAAGACAAAACACTCCCAAAGGATATTGATTCAGATGACAGTTTGCCAGGCCGTTATGAAGAAAGTAATTTTGAATATCAACAACCAATTCCACTAGAAATTACACAAAAATCAAAAAGTAAAAGTCTTGTAATAGGAATCATAGTTTTTGGAATAGTATCAGCAGGTTTTTTTTCGTATTATTTTATTAATCAAAATGAAATAGATTCACAGATTATCCAAAATACATTAAACATGAGTCCTGAACAAATTTTGGCAAATCAATACAATATTGGGAAATATGGAAGTGATCATTCACATGCAGCAATGCTTGTGGTGTTAGATGGAGAACAACTAAATTTTGGTCTACCACAATTTCAACTATCAAGTAAGTATATTCATTTTGAGGATCACAATCCATATCTAATTCACAAACATGCAACAGGGGTTCCACTAGAGATGCTTTTTGCATCAATTGGATTAAAGATAACACAGAATTGTATTTTTGTGCAATATGATTTTTCCAAAGATATGAATGAATTTTGTGGAGAAGAAAAGAAAACAGTTCAAGTTTTTGTCAATGGAGAAAGGTTTCTATCAGATATTTCACAATACGAAATACAGCATAATGACAGAATACTAATCACACTAGATGAAAAATCAATTTCAAAACACTTGAAATATTTAGATTCATTTGAGATATTTGACGTTCCAAAAAAACCATTGGTAAATTCAGAAAAAGACATTCTAATCTAAAAACATAATCTAGGAATTCATCACAGATGTTTTAAAATCACTAATTGATGAGAATGTGTTTTTTGTCTGATGGCCAATATCATGAATTGTTGCGCTATTGTATTTTTTTTCCAAGTATCTACCGGCAACTATCATAGGACCGCCAACGGCACATGTAACGCCGGTAGGTTCTGGTATCCACAACATCAAAAAGCCTATTTTTTGGAGTTTTTTTCCAGGAGCAGGTGCTTTTTGAAGCGCACCCAATGAACGAGCAGTGTGTTTATCATCCATTTTTGCAACATCTGAATACAAATTTGCTCTTCGTTTTGCAGATTCAGAGATTTTACGGAGTTTTTCTAGTCGTTCCTTTAGGGGGTCTGTCATCCTATATTGAATGTAGGAAAAAATAGTTAAGATTCAAAGATCAACAACGGTTACTTCTGAGTCAACAAAGAGTAACTAAAAATCTGCGAAAAGACACTCAATTATAGTAGATAAAATTTAGATACAAAGATTACATGAAAGATAAAAATTCCAAGAGATTAGATTCCATCAAAGCAGCCCATCAATCAGAAAGGGCCCGTTCTAGTACCAGAATGGAGGATTATTTGGAAATTATTTCAGAACTAGTAGAGTTGAAAGGATATGCAACTACTCTGGATATTTCAAGGCACATGAATGTCAGCGCACCAAGTGTTACCAAAATGCTTCAAAGATTAGATGAAGGAGGATATCTGGAATATGAAAAATATCGTGGCATCAATTTAACAAAAAAAGGCACAGACATAGCTGAGGGGATAAGACAAAAGCATGGAATACTATTAGAATTTTTTGAGATTCTAGGAATTGGGTACGATACTGCAAATCAAGATGCAGAGGGAATAGAACATCATCTTAATCCAAAGACAATTAAACAATTAAGAAAATTCATTACATTTCTAAAAGCAAATCCAAAGATTATTGAAAATTTTAAAAATCTTTGAGAAATAATTTAATGTCATTTTGAGATGACGCAAGTTTCATTAAATTTCTTGCAACATCAGATCGTTTTGGAATTTTGATTTGTCCTTTTTTACCAATTCGAATTGATGTGATGTATTCATCATCAACATAAACATCAGCATGCATTGCAGTGTATTCTTTGCTCACAGTAAGAATCAAGGCAACCTTTGATTCTGAAAAAGTAAATGGCAAATCATTAGAATCTAAATTATAATGCTCAGAGTCTTTTTTGACTACATCAACATGTATCTGTAATAATTTTTCAATTTCATTAATGTTAGAGCCTCCTCTACCAATAATAGATGGAATGTATTGCTCATCAACCATTACCTTGACTCTATTATCAGAAAGAATTTCAACCTGAGCCCTTGGATCATATTTTTTAAAGGTCTCACGAATTTTGTCTTCAGCTAGTTTTTCTATGCCCACTTTGGTCTTTTTCCCCACAGGAACTATCACGTTTTCTTCACCAAATGTGTAGATTTCATGCTCTAGTGTGTTATCAGCAAAATCTCTAATTTCAATAACAGGTCTAGCAAGATCAGATTCAGTCATTCCAGAAGGCACCTTGACCTTTAACTCCAAGTCATAGACTTTTCCAATTTGCCCATCTTTGACAAATACTACAGTATCTAAAACATTTGGAATTATTCCAAGCTCAATTTTTCCAATAAATCTTTGAATTGCATCTAAAGGGGAATTTGCATGAACTACACCAACCATTCCAACTCCTGTTAATCTCAAATCAGCAAATGTTCTAAAGTCTTCACGTCGTCTCACTTCATCAAATACTGTGTAATCAGGACGTACAAGAAGTAAGATATCAGCAGTATTATCAAAACTACCATCAAGTTTACTGTATTGGGTAATACCAGGATCAACTTGCAAATCACGTGGAGATTCAAATGTTTTTACAATCTTTCCTTTGTTGTGATAAAAATTTGCCAATCCTGATGCCAAAGTACTTTTTCCAGAACCAGGAGCACCAGAGATTACAATTCCTTCTGCCCTATCAGAGAATCGCTCCATTAATTTTTCAGAGATATCATAATCCTCAAGAGACAGTTGTATGATAGGATGAACAATTGTTATTTCAAATGATTCAGAGAAAGGAGGATGAGTAATTGCAATTCTGTAATCATCATACTGAACTACAGAAGCCCCAGTTTTAGATATCTCAATAGAACTAGAATCATTTGCGTTTACAACATCTAGAATTTGAGAAGAAATCATCTCCAGATAGTCTCGTGTAAGGAGATCATCATTGACTTTTGTGAGTGAAAATGCACCAGGTTTTCCTCGTTTAGCAAGGGGGAATTGATTTTCTTTTAGATGAACGCTCATAGTTTCAGCATCAAAGAATTTTAGAAATTCCAAAGTTTCTTTTGTGATTTCTGTTTTTAGAAATACAGTTGGAATACCTTCTGCTTGTGCAACTAAATCCTGTACATGATCAGATGTGTAAAGTGTAGCATCATTTTGTTTTGCCATATCAGCAATTAGTGCATCAATTCTTCCACCCCCTGCAAGTTTAATTTCATCAGAAGATAGATGAGAACCTTTCAGAATTACTTCTAAACCAAAACTACCAGAAAGATCTTTTAGTTTACGAATTTTTTCCAGTCCTACAAATCCTTGTTCTTTTTTGTTTGATGCTTGAGATTGTAATTCATCTAAAACAGCTTGAGGAATAATGATTTGTGAATTTCTCACAGACCCTTTTTCTATTTGAGATACTAATTGACCATTAATTATAACGCTAGTATCAGCTACAATTTTTGACAAATTTCTTACAAATTATAATTATAATGTGTCCTAATTATCGTTTCCTGAGATATCAGTGATTGATTTTAGAACGCTGTTAAAATCAAAAGGTTTTGAAATGTAAGAGGTAGCACCACAATTCAAACATTCATTTATAATTTTTTGATCATCACTTGCAGTGATTAAAATTATTTTTGCATTTGAATCATATTCAATTACTTCTTTTACCACGTCTAATCCATCTTTTTTTGGCATAGCCAAATCAAGTAAAAGAATCTCAGGACGGTGTTGTTTGTAAAAATCAACTGCTTCTGCCCCATCAACAGCTTCAGCAACTATTTCATGTTCACCAATGGATAAAATATCTTTTAGAACTAACCGGATAGCATCAGAATCATCAGCTATCATTATTTTTGCCATATGAAAGTAAAAATCTCTACATATAAAAAATATTCATAATCACATGCCTGATAGTAGGCTTTTCGCTCTCTCAATTGCAGGCTCTAAATCAGAATTATTATTCATATTTTGTACCAATTTTTCATGAGAAGCAGTCATGACATCAAATAATCCTTGAGGTGTTTTTCCAGCCATGGTTTGCTTTAAAATATCATCAAGAACAGTTGCCAAACTACCCATTGGCCCTTTACCCATCATTGGGGCTAGCCCTTTGATTTTGTGAGTATGTTTTTGAAGTTGATCAGAATTTTGAAAGACTTTAGCATCATCAGAACAAGAGTTTAGAATATTTTCTATGCCTAAAATTTCTTCATTAATTTCTTTAGTTGCTAGTTTGATAAACTCATCAGACATTACAATAACAACAGCTAAAATCTGACCATTACTTTTATACTATATGCTAGAGGCCAATTTCATATGAAAATAGTCACTAAGACATATCTTTTGATATCGGTGGTGGTGGCAGTAGCTGGAATTAACTTGTTCTTGTTATATCAAGAAGGGGCAGGACAATTTGATGAATCACATTCAATTATAGAATTATCAGACGTTAAAGTAAAAGCTGAATCGATTTCAGGATATGCAATATCAGTTGCAAATGGAAATTTGGAAGATAAAGAAAATTTAGATAATGAAATAGCAAATGTGGATTTAATATTAAACAAAATACAAAGTGGTGGAGAGTTAGATGGTGTAAAAGTTGCCAAACCTTATTCAGGAATTAGTACAACTTTTAATGACATCATAACAGAATGGGAAAATTACAAGTTCAAAGCAGAAAATGTGAAAACAACCTCAGTGTTTGATCAAGAAGCTACAAATGCAGTTAACTATGTACTGCAAAAGAATCAAGATCTAGTTTTACTTACAGACAAATTTGTCAACGAACTAGACCCACTAGACAGAAATTATAATAGACACAAACAAATTGCACAAGAATTAGCAGAGTGTGCTAGAATTATAGGTCAACAGACTTTGTTGATTTCAATTGGAGAAGAAGGAAATTCACAAGAAATCATAAAAGAAAAAAGGTTAGAATTTGAAACTGGAATTAGAAAACTATTAGGAATTTCAACAATAGGAATAGACGTAGAGAGTATAGGAAAAACTCACGAAGATTTGGAACAAATCCCTAGAGAAAATGCAAGTTCATTACGACAATTAGAGCCATTGTGGGAATCTATTCAAATCCGAATTCAAATACTTGAAGAAAGGGCACTTTTATCTCCAGAGTTTAATGTAGCTAAAAATGAGATGAATGAACAAAAATTAATTTTGTTTGAACATGTTGATGAAGTTATTGAAACATGGAATGACAGATTAGTATCTGAAAGTTCATCAGGCGAAGTTATTGTTCAAGGATTATTAGCAATGAACATAGCAATTTTTGCAATAGTGGTATTTGTGATTAAACAGTCATTGTCACCACTGGAGTCAATTACACGAGCAATTTCCAAAGTCAAAGAAGGAGTGTATGGAGAAAAGATAGAATATGTAGGTGCAGACGAGGTAGGAGAACTAGTTAGTAACTTCAACATAATGTCAAATACAATTAAAGAAAAAGAAGAAGAAGCTAAACAAACAGACATTGCAAAAGATGAATTTCTTGCAATGATTACACATGAATTGAAAACCCCTCTAGTTCCAATTCAAGGGTATGCAGATATTTTGCTTAGTGAACATTTAGGAAAGCTAACTGCTAAACAAAAAGAAAGAATTTCAATTATCAAAAACAGTTCTGAAGCACTGTTAGCAATTATTTCAGATTTACTTGATGCACAAAAATTAGAATTAGGTCAATTAAGAATGAAAAAAGAAATGAGAAACATCAATGAAACAATATCTAGTTCAGTAAATTCATTATTGCCAGAGGCAGCAAAGAACAACATTGAATTGACTGCAAACATTAGAGATTTAGAAATAAGTCATGATCCTGACAGAATAAAACAAGTCATGTCAAATCTAATCAAAAACAGTCTAACAGCAGTAGCACCAAATACAGGTAAAATTGATATTACAATGGAAGAATTCCCAACAGAAATTAAAATTAATGTTTCAGATAACGGAATCGGCATTCCAGTTGACAAACAAGGAGAACTATTCAAGAAATTCTATCAAGTGGATGCCACTTTAACAAGAGAAACGGGAGGAAGTGGTTTAGGTCTTGCAATTTGTAAAGGAATTGTGGATAATCATGGTGGAAAAATTTCAGTAAAAAGTAGTCAAAATCAAGGAGCCACGTTTTCATTAACTCTTCCAAAACAAGATTCTGGAGAACAACCAAGAAGTCCAATAGGAACTACTTAAAGAAAACAAGCTCTGAGAACTAAAATCACTCACTCTCTTCAAAAAATGTCAATTTAGCAACATACAGCATGGACGAGTACGAAAAAAACAGAGAATTTTACAAAAACTGTACACAGTACTTTGAATTCTTGCGCAAAGTAGGAAAAAAAGACTATGAGTTTGAAGATGAGTATTACTTTACCATGCCAGCTATTTCAAATAATTAAGAACCAGAAGATTTAGGAATACCTCCAAGTTTCATAGCATATGGATGACCAATTACAAGAATTGGCAGATTACGCTATAAAATATGCAGTTGATGCAAGAGTACAATATTGCGATGCAAGGGCTGAAGAACAAGAAAGGAAATCAGTATTAATTGAAAATGGAGAAACAGAGCACGTCAGATCAATTAATGATACAGGAATAGGAATCAGACTAGTTAAAGATGGAACATGGAGTTTTTGTTCAATTACAAATCCAAAATCAAAAGAAGAAATTAAAAACGCAATTGATGAAGCGATTAAAAATTCCATTCATTATGCAAAAAATAAAAAAGAAAAATTAAATCTATATCCAAGTGTTACAGTAAAGAAAAAGATAGACTACCCAATACTAGAAAAACCAAATTTAGAAAAGTTAATCAAGATTGGAACAGAATGTAATAAAATTATTTCAGATACACCAAAAATTATTAAGTCAATTGTAAATCCATGGTATGCAAATAATTCAAAATATTTTACAAACAGTGAAGGTTCTAAGATTTTACAAAATTTTTCAGACGTAGTAATTGATATGATTGCTACTGCACATGAATCAGGATTGACACAATCAGTAAACATTACAGAAGGAGGAAGAGGAGGAATGGAGCAAATAACAAGAAATAACAAAACACAAAACAGTGCACAAGAAATTGCTAAAAAAGCATCAGAGTTATTATCAGCAAAACCTGCAAAAGAAGAAAAAGCAACTGTGATTATGAATCCTGATTTTGTAGCATTACTTACGCATGAAATTTTAGGTCATCCATCAGAAGCAGATAGGGTTTTAGGAAAAGAGATGGCATGGGCAGGAGGAGCATGGTGGAAAGGGAAAATTGGAGAAAAAATTGGCTCCGAACATCTAAACGTCTTTGATGATCCTACGATTAAAGAAAGTTTAGGATGGTATTTTTTTGATGATGAAGGGGTTCAAACAAAAAAAACTACTCTAGTGGAAAAAGGGGTTTTGAAAAATCATATGCAGAATAGAGAGACAGGACAAATTTTCAAGGAACCACCTACAGGAAATATGCGAGCAACAAATTTTCGTTTTATGCCATTGATTAGAATGGCATGCACATGTATTGGAAATGGAGATCAAAATGTGAATGAGATGATAAAAGATGTAAAAAATGGATATTTGATTTCCAATATGAAAATCCCATCAATTGACATGAAAAGATACAATTGGAGTATATCATGTCAATATGCACAAAAAATTGAGAATGGAGAAGTAACAGATTTACTCAGAGATGTAATTGTTATGGGAACAGCACCAGAATTTTTTGAATCAATTGATGCATGTGGAAACGACTTTACAGTTAGACCAATTACAAATTGTGGAAAAGGTGATCCAATGCAATCAATGATTATGGGAAACGGTGGACCTTCGATTAGAGGGGTTGCAACAGTAAAGAGTGTGAACTAGATGAATCAGTTAGAAATAGTAAAACAAAATGTAATCAAATGTACAAACTGTGATTTGTGCAAAACCAGAACAAATTCTGTTCCAGGAAAAGGTAATTCTCAATCAGATGTAATGTTTGTAGGAGAAGCCCCTGGAAGAAATGAAGACAAGAATGGAGAGCCATTTGTAGGAGTAGCAGGAAAAAAGCTCTCTGCAGCACTTGAAGGGGCAGGAATTTCTAGAGAAGATGTGTACATTACTAATGTTGTAAAATGCAGACCCCCAAATAACAGAGTACCAAGCACAAAAGAAAGAGACACGTGTAAAGAATATCTAAAAAAAGAAATTTCAATAATAAAACCAAAAATTATTTGCATTTTAGGAAATACTGCATTTAATTCAGTGCTAGGAGGTTCAGAAATTACAAAATTTAGAGGGAAATTAGTGCGAAAAGACAAGCAATTGTATTTTTTGACAATTCATCCTGCGGCAACAATATACAATCAAGAGTTAATCTCAACATTAAACGAAGACATTGTAAAACTTTTTGATTTAATCAATGAATTAAAAAACAATAAAGCTGTTGTGATAGATATTGAATACACTTCCTAGAAAATTTTATCTTCAAGATACAGTAACTGTTGCAAAAAATCTGTTAGGTAAAAAAATTATCAGGAAAATAGGAAGAAGCGAGATTTCTGGAATAATAACAGAGACTGAAGCTTACAGACACAAAGACGATCCTGCAAGTCATGCATATAGAAAAATCACGGATAGAAACAAAGCAATGTTTGGAGATGTAGGAATGGCTTATGTTTATTTTACATACGGAATGTATTATTGTTTTAATGTAGTAGCTAGGAATCCAAAAGTTACAGCAGGAGCAGTTCTAATTCGAGCAATTGAACCAGAAAAAGGAATAAAGAAGATGCAAGAAAATAGAAACAAAAAAGATTTGAAAAATCTTACAAACGGACCTGCAAAACTAACTCAAGCATTAGAAATCACAAAAGAGCATTACGGGGTAGATTTGACAAAAGATTCAAAATTATACATAACAGAAGGGATTAAAGTAAAAAAGATTGTATCATCGCCTAGAATAGGAATAAAAGAAGCAACAGACAAGTTGTGGAATTTTAAAATAAACATCTAGTCTTTGTTATTTTCATCCAAAGTCCAAGGAGCAAATTTACCAAGAATTCTTTGCCAATCTAATCGTAAAAGTAAAACTACAACCGAAGTCATCATGGCTCCAAAAATAATAATTCCAATGTAAACAGGAGTAGCATCATCAATGTTTTCAAGGAACGGTTCAACCAAAGACAATCCAAGATAATGAGAAACAAAGACAATAGTATAACTTAGAACAAATTTTCCAGTTAGAGTTGCAATAAAGAATCGTTTTGGATTATATTTTGCAAGTCCTAATGGGACATAAACTAAATCATCAGGAATGGGAGTTGCAGCAGCAAAGAATGCAGCACCTGCGCCATATCGTTTTACTAGTCTTTCAAAAGGTCTCATTCTTTTTCGAGTTTTTTCATTAATCATTTTTCGGCCACCATAACTGACATAGAAAATTATCTGTTTTGCCACAGTTGCAGTAACTGCAGATAATATTGCTAACACATGTAGATCAAATTGATCACCCACAGCCATTGTAGCTAACAACAAAAATCCAGGTAAAGGAACAAAGGGGACAAGAGAACCAAAAAAGTTGACAAGTGCCAAACTAAGATATCCTATTTCAGGAGCGAATGGAAAAAGATCAACAAAATCCACTGTTCAAACTGTTTTCATGTATTATTTAATTAAAACTAGAAGAAGATGTGTGACAATCATTAAAATATCATATTTTATCAACTCCAGTAAATGGCAAAAAAAGATTATGAGAAAATTTGTGAAATGATAGCAGGAATTAGTCCTTACATTAGATTTGTAGGAGTAATAGGAGAAAGTGGAGAACTACAGGTATACAAAAGACGTCCAGATTTAGTCCCATTATTGAATGAAAAGAATACCCAATACCAATTCTCACATATTGCCATAAAGACAGACTTGGAAGGATTTTTTGATAAAAATCTAGGAGAAATTGAATTTGTATGGGAGGAGCGAAAAAAAGTCCAAACTATATCATTTGCAATCAAAAAAGAAAGGGTGTGGATATCAATTGATAAAAAAGTAATCAGATCAGAAGTACTCAGAATTATTGATTCTTGTCTACCGATTGTAAAAAAATATTCTTAGAAATTGAAATGCCCATATTGTGAAATTGATTTAGATTCGCTTAGCATGACAGATGGGTTAAAACATGTTTTAGAGCATAAAAAAGAAAATCAAAATTAACTTTTTTTATTACTTGAAATATGAAATATCATGGATGCACCTGATGAGATTCAAAAACTAATTGATGAGATTAGTTTTAGAAAATCAAACTCTAAAGAATATGAAAAAATGAATGCAGAAGAAATTGGTAAGGAACTAAGAGAAGTTATGAAATTTGAACAAGAATCATTTCAGAAAATAGAAGAGTTTGAAAAAACACAAGACAATCCAGATTTAATAAAATATGCCAAAATGATTTGTAAAAATACTACACAAAGAGAAATTACACAGATTCAAGAAATCTATTTAAAAAAAATTGATGAAGAATATCTAAAAACAAAATAAATTATTTGTCTTCATATAACCAACAGCGAACATATCCAGTTTCAGTTTTAAATTTAGGTGGAAGTTGTTTACATTTTTCAACAACCAAAGGACACCTATCAATAAATCGACATTGTGTTGGAGCATCAAGTAAGCTTGGAGGAATTCCTTTGATGTATTTTGGTTTGTTTCCTTTCAAAGTTGGAATTGATTCTAAAAGTCCTTGGGTATACGGATGTTTTGGATTTTTGTAAATTTCTTCTGAAGAACCAAATTCAATCATTTGTCCACCATACATTATGCCAACTTTATCAGCAATCTCAGATAGAACTGCCAAATCATGGGTAATTAGCATAAAAGACATACCTGCTTTTTTTAGAGATTTTAATAGATTGATTATTTGAGCCTGAATTAGAACATCAAGTGCAGTAGTAGGTTCATCAGCAATTACAAATTTTGGTTTTAAGAGTAAAGCCATAGCAATTACAACTCTTTGTTTCATTCCACCACTAAGTTCATGAGGATATTTTTTCAAAACGGCATCATCAAGATTTACAGAATTCATTGCATCAGAGATTAACTGTTTTGAATTACCTTCATAGTTATGCTGTTTTAAGATTTCAAGAAATTGCTCGTTAATAGTAAAAACAGGATCAAGAGAATTCATTGCACCTTGAAAGACCATGGATATTTTTTTCCACCTAAATTTTTCATTAAATTCAGTTTCACTAATATCCAAAATAGATTCATCATTAAAGATAATCTCACCTTGAGTTTTCCCTCCTGAAAGCATGCGAATAATAGACAATCCCAGAGTACTTTTTCCACATGCACTTTCACCTGCAATCCCTATTGATTCTCCATCATTTAATGAAAAATCGACATCATCTACTGCATAGACAGGACCTTGTGAAGAATCATATCTAGACGTTAATCCATTAACAGATAGAAATCGCATAATTTTTCATATTCAAACTAGAATTTCTGTTTTGCACTAAGGGATATAAACAACTTTGTCAGAATGAAAAATCGATTCAAATGAAATTACCAATATGTGGGTTTGACGCAAAAAATGCAGTACTATGCCCCCAATGTGAAGGCAAAGTTGAATCAGGAGAATTAACACAAGCAGATGTTGATGCAGCAATAATTCTAGCTAAAGTTGCAAAATCAAATAATGAAATTGAAAATTTCACATTATACTCATGTAAAGAATTTCAAGGTAATTTTGTTTTGTCTTTGGCAAAAAATGACATTATGATTATTAGGCAAAGCAGGACACTATACCGAATACTCCAAGACCAATTCAAAGGCAAAATTTGGCTGGTTGAAGCAGATGAGACAGATAAGAGATTCATCGAAGATTTGTTCTTTCCAACAAAAATTCTTTCAATTAATTCAGTTTGGGCTCCTGGAGGAGTTCAAAAGACAAAAGCAGTTGTATCAGGCAAATGGACACCTAAATTCCCAATCGATACAGAAAAAGTAGTTGAGATTGTGAAGAATGCCCGAAACCTTGACATTGAGATAGAATTTGAGGATAAAGGTAGAAAGTAATGGTCTTTGTAAAAACTCATGACATTTCAGAACTTACATCTGAATTAATTGGAAAACAAGTTGTCTTAGGCGGTTGGATTGAGGATTTAAGAAAGTTAGGAAAAATGTCATTTATCACATTACGTGATGTGTCTGGAATTTCTCAAGTTATTGTAAAAGGGGAATTAAATGATAATCTTGGAGAGATTAATCGACAAAGTGTCGTAAGTGTAAAAGGAATAGTACAAGAAACAAAAGCAAGAGATTTTGCATTTGAAATCAAAGCAGAAGAAATCGATGTGTTAGGAAAAGCAGTTCATCCATTACCAGTTGATCCTATTGGAAGAGTGGAAAGCAACATCGACACAAGGCTTAATCATAGAGCATTAGATATGAGAAATCAAAAAACAGCATCCATTTTCAAATTAAGACACCACGTATTACAATCCCTACGTCAAACATTAGCAGAAAAAAAATTCTTAGAGATCACTACACCAAAAATTATTGGCAGTGCTAGTGAAGGAGGAGCAGATTTATTTTCATTAGATTATTTTGGAGAGACAGCATATTTAGCTCAAAGCCCACAACTATACAAAGAGCAAATGACATTAGGACTAGAACGAGTGTTTGAGATTTCAAACTTTTACAGAGCAGAGAATTCCCACACAGGACGACACCTAACTGAATTTACCAGTATTGACATTGAAGCAGCATTCATGGATTACACAGATGTCATGGATGTATTAGAATCACTAGTGATGAACGTGTACAAATTTACTGCAGAAAACTGTAAAAAAGAGCAAGAATCAATTGGACACACTATAGAGATACCTGCATCACCATTTGAGAGAATTACATACAATCAATGTATTGAAGAATTACAAAAAGAAGGTGAAAAAGTAGAATTTGGAGATGATTTGATGGATGCTCATTTAAGAATAATCGGTAAGAATCATCCAGGATTTTTCTTCTTGATGGACTGGCCAATGAAACTAAAACCATTTTACATTAGAGAAAAAGACGAGGACACTACGTTATCTCGTTCATTTGACTTGCAATTTGGATATTTGGAATTATCATCAGGAGGAACCAGACTACATAATCCAGATATGCTCAAAGAAAGACTCAAAGAACAAGGATTAGATCCTACACAATTTACAGACCACCTCAAGACATTTGATTGGGGAATGCCTCCACATTCAGGTTGGGGGATGGGTCTTGACAGATTAATGACCACATTAATTGGAATAGACAATGTTAGAGAAGTGGTATTGTATCCTAGGGATCCTGATAGACTCAGACCATAGAGATTCAGATTTTTATTCTAATAGAACAATCAGCAAGACATGATAGAACAAGAAGATGCAAAAAAAGTCGTTGAAGTAATTGGAAATAATTTGATTGGAGTCTCACATGATTCAAGTAGTTTTCAAAAACTTCCAGATTCTTTTTGGGGATATTTTGCCAGAGGTCATGATAAAAAAGGAAATTTTGGAGTGATTGTGACTTATTCTGAAGATGGAAAAGACGTTGATGAATTAATCAAAATGTATGAAGATTGGGCAGAAAAAAACAAGCCAAAATCAGAATAGATTATTTTGTTTCTAACAATAGTTTCCTATAACCCTGGCATTCTTTACAGATAGGTTTTCCTTTGTATTTTGGATTACCTTCCTTAATTTTAAGAGGTCCTTCAACAAGTTTACAAATACAACATTTTACCATTAATGAATCGTAAAAAATCTGATTAATAAAAATTGGGAATTTTTAAAAAAAGAGATAAATTCAAAGAAATGGATCTAGATGTACAACAATTTTTCTCACAAAAGTAACAAACTCTATCTCCAAAATTTGAACCACAGAAATCACATTTGTACACTGATATAGTATGGTAGATGATAGAACACGTTGTAAGAAATGTTACATCCATAAAAGAAAATTAACTGTAAGACAACTTGTTAGAAAAAACAGACTTGTTTTCATCTTTATTGGATTTTTGTGGTTTTATGCAGTTTTTCCAGGACCATTTATGCCAGGATTAGAAGGAGGATTTTATGTGATCTCAGTTATTGCAGCAGTTCTAATTTTGATTCCAGTATGTTTGGCCATGTTTTTTTGGTCATTGAATCCACCAAAATCAGATGTAAAGAAAAGACTGAAGATCTAATGATTAATCAGTTTTTTCCAAAATTTCAGAAGGTTTGATTTTATTTTTCAGATAAGGAATAAGTTTTCCTAAATTTTCTACGGCTTCATTAATTTTATTTTTCTGATATGTACTAAGATGAGAACCAAGTCGGGCCTCATATTCAGAAATTTCAACAAAAAGTTTTTGACCCTGACTAATTAGTTCATGTGCTTGCATAACTGAATCAGAATAATTATCCCAATTCCAAGTAAGTTTTGTAATTTTTTCAGATAATTCAAATGTTTTTATGACTTTAAGTAGACCTTCTTCATCATAATTTTCCAATCCCATGATTCTTACAATAAAAAACATCTTAATAATAAAGGATTAGTAAAAAATACGCAGAGATTTGAAAAAACGCTAAATTTAAAGAAACATCAAAAAATTCAGTTTTGGAAAAATATGTTTCAAAAATTAGAATTAAAGATTTTTTGTTATCTCAGATGTAAATTCAGATGTTGTTTTGTCTCCACCAATATCTTTGGTTTTGATTCCAGTTTTTACTAAATCAAATATTGTAGATTCTAATTTCTGGCCAACTTCAAAACATTTTGAATCATTATGTTTTGTTCCAAGCCAGTCAAGCATCATTTTGATTGAAAGTAAGAATGATGAAGGGTTTGCAATATTTTGTCCTGCAATATCAAATGCAGCGCCATGGACGGGTTCAAATAATGCAAAGTTATCACCGATATTTGCAGCTGGAGCCATTCCCAATCCACCTACAACTTGAGAAGATTCATCAGACAAAATATCACCAAAAAGATTTGTGGTAACAATGACATCAAATTGTTCAGGTTGACGAATTAAGTTCATGGCACATGCATCAACATACATTTGTTCAAATGTGATATCAGGATAATCTTTTGAGACTTCAGTACAGGTTTTTGCAAACAAGCCATCTGTAACTCTCATTACATTTGACTTGTGCACACATGTTACTTTGCGCATAGAGTCACGTTGTTTTGCAGTTTCAAATGCATATTTTGCAATTCTCTTTGATGCATATTCAGAGATTATTCTCAAAGCAACTGCAGAATCACCTAAACTAAATTCTTTGCCAGTGTAAAGATCTTCAGTGTTCTCTCTGACTATAACCATATCAATGTCATCACGTAATGCAGGCATGTGCGGATATGATTTTGCAGGTCGAATATTTGCATAAAGATCAAGAATTCTTCTTAAAACAACAATTACATCAGCAGCACTTTCTCCAACAGGGGCCTTCATGCAGGCATCAGATTGTTTTATTGCATCAACTGTCTCATCAGGGAGTGCTTTTCCTGTTTGTTCTAATGCCTTATCGCCTGCAGATAATTTTGTTATATCAAATTTCAAATCAAGTTTGTCATTGATGGCAGTTAATACAGAAATTGCAGATTCAGATAATTCAGGCCCAATTCCATCACCAGTAATTAATGAGATTTTGTACATAACTGACAATCACAGGTGGGAATTTTAAATGATTGGAAAGATGATATAAATATAAAATCATAGTAGCATAGTAAGAATTTGAAAAAAATTGAAGCAGTAGTCAGAGCAATAAAGATTCATGACATACAAGAAAAACTTTTAGAAATAGGAATTCCAACGTTTTCAATTTATCAAGTACAAATCACGGGAATTCATAAAGCACATGCAGGAGTAAAGAATCGAACTAGTGATTATATTCCAAAATTGAAAATTGAGATTTTATGTGCAGACAAAGATGAAGATAAAATAATTGAGACAATTCAAGATGCAGGTAAATCAGGTGAAAAAGGAGATGGAATAGTATTTTCATACGACATAGGCAGACTAGTAAAAATCAGAACTGCAGAAGCAGGAGAGAAAGCTCTTCATTAACAGAATGAATTTTGTAAATAGATAGTTAGCTAATCTGTTTTTCTTGAAGTAATTTTTTGAGCATTATTCTGTTAATAGCATCAATAACTGCTTTGACAGACGTAGTAACAATATCTTCACCTACAGATTTTGCGGAAACTTTGTTTCCCAATGCATCTTCCACTTTTACTGTAACCTCACATAGAGCACCAGAACCTCCAGAAATAGATGCTAATCCGTAATCTTTGATTCTGATTTCAGAAAGTTTTCCAGTAACTTTTTGAATAGCGTTTAATGCAGCATCAACAGGGCCAACACCATAATCAGTTCCAACATGATCTTCACCATCTACATTTAATTTTACAAATGCATATGGCATTGTTCCAATTCCAGTAGATACTGAAAATCCAGTTAATTGTACAATTCTTTTAAGATCCTTCTCACCCATTACATCACTAGCAATAGATAACAACTCTACATCGGTGAGTTGTTTTCCTTGATCACCAATTATTTTGACTTTATCTAAGATTTGTTTTGATTGTTCTTCACTTGGTTTTACACCATATTCAGCCAACATTGCATTCATCCCATGTACACCAGCATGTTTTCCAACTTGAAGCCATCTTTTTCTGCCAACAAGTTCTGGGCTAATTGGTTCATAGGTAAGAGGATTGTTCAACACACCATGAGTATGTATTCCTGATTCATGGCCAAATGCATTTGCACCAACAATAGCCTTGTTTGGTTGAACAATTATTCCTACAGTCTTTGAGATGAATCTAGATACATCATAGATTAATTCAGATTTGATGTTAGTCTCATACTTTTGTTCATGAGGCAAACATTTGAGTGCCATAGAAAGTTCTTCTAATGAGGCATTACCGGCTCTTTCACCAATTCCATTAATAGTTACATGAGCACATGTAGCTCCTGCATGAATTCCAGCCAAAGAGTTTGCAACAGCTAATCCAAAATCATTATGGCAGTGAACACTAACTGGAAGTTTTGTAGCTTCAATTGTATCCTTTGTGATTTGTGCCATATATTCAGGAGTAGAATATCCAACAGTATCAGGAATGTTTACTCTATCAGCACCTGCTTTTGCAACTTCACCAAATACTTTTTTCAAAAACTCTCTATCTGTTCTTGAAGCATCTTCAGCAGAAAATTCTACTTGAAGACCACGAGACTTGCCATACTCTACTGCTTCAATTGCTTTTTCAAGTGCTTGTTCTCTTGTCATTTGGAGTTTATGTTCCAAATGAATATCAGAAGTTGCAATGAATGTATGAATATAATTTAATCCAGCATCAACTGCAGCATCAATATCTTTTTTGATTGTTCTTGTTAATCCTGCAATCTCACAAGATAATCCTTCAGAAGTGATCATCTTTACTGCTTTTAATTCACCATCAGAGATCACTGGAAATCCAGCTTCGATTGCATCTACTCCTAATTCATCGAGTTTTTTTGCAATTGCTAATTTTTGTTCGGGTGATAACGATACACCAATTGTTTGTTCTCCATCTCTTAATGTTGTATCAAATATTCTAATTTTCATTCAGCACCACTCCTTTGTAAGGCGGCAACTCCAGTTCTTGCAACATCAATTATTCCAAAGGGTTTTGCTAATTCTTCAAATGCTTTGATTTGATCAGGAGTTGCAGTTAATTCTACCATGATAGATTCCTTTTTGACATCATGTACTTTACCACCATATGCATTAGCCAATTTGTTTACCTCCATACTATCATTAGCATTACGTAGTTTAATCTTAAAAATACTAAGTTCTCTATAGACGGTTTTGTGCTCATCTAAACGCTCTACTTTGACAGTATCAATCATTTTATCAAGTTGCTTTACAATCTGGTCTATCTGTTTTTCATCACCAACGGTAGTAATGGTCATTTTGGAATATTCAGGATTTTCAGTCACACCTACAGAAATACTATCAATATTGAAATCTCTTGCACGAAATAGGTGTGTTACTTTGAATAAGATTCCAGGTTTGTTTTCAACTAATATAGAAAGAATTGCCCACATGATGAATCACTATGATGGTAAAATCATATCCTTAAGCGAAGTTCCAGGTGCAACAAATGGCAATACATCTTCTTCAGGATCAATTGGAATGTCAATTACTGTTGCAACATCACTGCTCAATGCATCTCTGATTGCTTTATCAAGTTCATCCATTGATTGTGCACGTATTCCTTGTGCTCCATAAGATTGTGCTAATTTAACATAATCAGGACAATGTCCTTGGTCCACACCAATCATTCTTCTTTCATAGAACGTTCTTTGCCATTGAGCTACCATTCCCAATGTAAAGTTGTTTAATACAAATACAATTACTGGAATGTCTTCTAACACTGCAGTTGCAAGGGAATTTTCAGTCATTGCAAAGCTTCCATCACCGGCAATATCTACAACAGGAACATCAGGTTTTGCTACTTTGGCACCAATTGCAGCTGGGAATCCCCAACCCATAGTACCAAGTCCTGTAGAACTAAAGAAGGTTCCAGGTTGAATCACATCATAAAACAATGATGCCCACATTTGGTGTTGTCCTACTTCAGTGGTGATGATTGATTCTTTAGGTAATATCTCTCGAAGTTTACGTAAAATTTTTGCTGCACCCATTTCACCTGGATGAAGTTTCAAATTTTCTTGCCAATAGGCTTTAGTTTCCTTTACATGTTTTACCCATGGAGTTTCCTCAGTTTTTTTAATTGCTTTTTGCAAAAGTAATTTTACCATAATTCTAAGATTCATCTGGACATCTCCGACTACTGCAAGTTGTGCTGTTTGGTTTTTACCAATCTCAGCAGGATCAACATCCATGTGAATAATCTTTAGATTTCTTTCAAACTCTTCAAAAGTTCCAACAGACCTATCAGAGAATCTAGTTCCTATTGCTAAAACACAATCAGCCTCAGTCATGATTTTGTTTGCTTCTGCATGACCATGCATTCCAATAGGACCTAATGACAAAGGATGGTTTTCAGGAAATGCACCTTTGCCTTTGAAAGTAGTTACTACAGGAAGCATTAATGCTTCAGCAATAGCTTGTAATTCAGCAAAAGCTGATGAAATGATTGTACCACCACCAGCTAAGATTACAGGTTTTTGAGAATGAAGTAACATATCAATGGCTTTTTCTATTGCAACAATATCAGGATCAGTCCAAGGATGATAACCTTGAATTTTAAATTCATCGGGAAAAACCATTTCAGCTTCGTTTTGTTGTACATCTTTTGGAATGTCAATTAAAACAGGTCCGGGTCTTCCAGTTTCTGCAATGAAAAATCCTTTCTTTACAGCTTCAGGTATTTCTGAAGCATGTCTTGGTTGAAATGCATATTTCACAACAGGGTTAGCCATTCCAATAATATCGCTTTCTTGAAATGCATCTTTACCAATCATCGGAGTAGGAACTTGCCCAGTAACTGCCACCATTGGTGCAGAGTCAGCTTGTGCTGTTGCAATACCTGTTAGAATATTGGTTGCTCCAGGTCCAGATGTTGCAAAACAGACTCCAGGTTTTCTGCTTACTCGTCCAAATCCATCAGCCATATGTGCTGCAGATTGCTCGTGTCTTGCCAAAATGTGTCTAATATTACATCTAGCAAATTCATCATACATCGGAAGATTTGCACCACCCGGTAAACCAAATACTTCCTTGACGCCTTCTTTCTCCATTGCCGTCATCAAAGCCTTTGCACCAATCATCTTTTCCATATTATTCATCAAATTTCTCTCCATAATTTTAATGTGTTAAAATTTTGAACACACTTTACAGTGTTAGGACAACTAGCAATTCTTTGCCAAATATCATAGTTAATCTTGTGCTCATTGAAATCAAAAAATCAATCAATCTATAATTAATAAAGATTGTCTAAAGAATAATCAGGATTTTGTCCTAATTTGTGCAGAAGACTTAAACTGAATATTTTCATATCGGAAATACAGTTTTGTCAGATAATGAGGAGATAATCAAAATAATTGAAGCATTATTTCATGCAGGAATCACAAAAGATACATCAGTTCTAAAAGACATTCATCTTAACGACCCCAAATTTTCCAGTTTTAGTGATTTACCACCATATGATCTAAAAGATTACCAAAATACCATAGAGTTAGAAGAATTAAGATTTGTTAGTATTTCAGATTATAGTTATGAAATAAAAAATCCAAAAATCAGTATTTTTGGAGATTCGGCAGTTGTTGCAATGGAATTAAATCAAAAAGGAATGCTAGTAGACAACAAAGCATTCACTGGAGAACATATGGAAATCCAAGGAAGAGCTACTTTTGTTTTAGTAAAGCAGCCAACATGGAAAATTGCCCACATTCATCTATCAAAGATTAATTGATGAATTAGTTCTTTTTTGGTTGAGGTTTGTTTTGATTAGGGT
>NZ_JBTNRI010000005.1:0-112266 GCF_054515815.1 Nitrosopumilus sp. S6 | reverse complement strand
TTTGCTTCTGCTTTCTTTGCTGTTTTTGCTTTAGACTTCTTAGAAGAGGAATCTAGTACATCTTTTTTCTTTTTTAGAGCATCAAGTTCTGCTTTGATTTTTTTTGCTTCATCAACTAATTCATCTTTTTTCTTTGCCATCAAATCACCTTATTTTTTAAATTTAATTTCATATTTTTCATAAAGTCATTCCTATTTAACAGTAAATTCTTCACTAATGGAGATATTTGTTAGGTCTTCAGAAACCATTTCAGCCACAATTTTGTATGAACCTGCAGTGTCAACCAGTTTAGAGAACTTTTCCCCTATTGGAATTAGTTCGTTTCTTTCACCAAAACATTGTTCAAAAAATCCACCTTGGGTAACTACATCTTTTCCAGAATAAATTGTAACATACAAATCTCCACAATCAAAATGAGAATCAGAGATTTGAACAGATATCTCTACAGGTTCAGAAGTAGAATATGATTTCGAGAGTCCAATTATCTCAATATCAGAACCGTGAG
This sequence comes from Nitrosopumilus sp. S6, assembly GCF_054515815.1. Classification (NCBI taxonomy): domain Archaea; kingdom Thermoproteati; phylum Nitrososphaerota; class Nitrososphaeria; order Nitrosopumilales; family Nitrosopumilaceae; genus Nitrosopumilus; species Nitrosopumilus sp. S6. The sequence goes on along the minus strand of NZ_JBTNRI010000005.1, from coordinate 111,761 downwards.
AATCTCCCGAAAAAGACATTGAAGGCATCATGTTAAGTTCCCGGTCAGGCTCTTGAAGAATATCACCCATAACAGCAGAACCAAAAGCTACTGAGAAAATTACGGGTAAGATAAATACGACAAAAATTTTCTTTGATGCCATTTGGTTTTAAAATCACTGTTTCCCCTATATCTATTTAGCAAAACCATTGACTTCAGATCAATTTGACGAATGAGTTAAATCGTAGCCGGCTAAATATCGCTAGATGCGACTTAGAAAATTCAGAGTTAGAGCATATCGTTGCATTCATGATTCTGGAGAAATCACAGTTGGGGATTTAGCAGCATTTGTTGGAAGAAATGAAAGTGGTAAAACAACCATTCTTCAAGCGCTAACTCTTTTGAATCGAGATGAAGAAGTTTCAGAGTTAGATCTTTGTGATGAAATGAGTGAAGAACTCAAAGATGAGATCAGATTAGCAGAAGGAGAATTTGAATTAAATCAAAATGAAATGGAAATGCTAAAAGAAAAATTCCCAGGACTACCAGAAATTAAAAAAATTAGATTGTTTAGATCAAATAGAAATCCCAAAGTACAGTATGAGTTTGATGATATTGAACTTGGAGAGGAAGAAAATAAAGGACTTAATTCATGGGAGAATTTTTCAAAACAAATAATTGAGTTTTTAGATACAATTCCAAATCACCTTAGAATTCAAATTGATACGTCCTTTTTTGAGGGAGGGGTTCCAAAAAATCAAGAATCATTTGACAGAGGAATGGCAGAGTTTAGCAACCAATTCCACGTCATTGCAATTCAAGAACCCAAAGTAATTGAAGAATGGGAAAAAATCTATGAGAGTCCAGAAAATCAATTTTCAAATTTACTTAGTGGAAAAAGTGAAAAAACTGCACTACAAAATTTCATAGAATCAGAACTACATCCAAGATTTGTTTACTTTTCAGATTATAAAAAAATCTATGGAAACATAAATCTCAACGAGTATCTAAGAGAAGAAAAAGGTGATAGAGCAGACTCTATTGAATATGTAGAAGAATTCGACAAGGCTGAGACAGTTAGAAATCTCTTCTATCTAGCAGAATTAGACATGAATGAGTTAGAAGAAGTCAAAGAAAGCCCATCAAAATGTATCAAATTACTAAATGCGGCAAGTAACCGATTAACTAGAAAATTAAATCCAGCATGGAAAGGAGATCCAATCCATGTAGATTTGAGGTATAATCCAGGAAACATAATGAGTGTTGTAATTTCAGATGTTCACAGAGATGGAACAGTAACTAATACAGGATTACTAAACAGAAGAGCAGAAGGTTTCAAATGGACATTTTCTTTTATTGTAAACTTTGCAGCAGAAACACAAAGAGCAGAATTAAAAGAAGCAATTTTACTTTTAGATGAGCCAGCAAGAAATCTTCATCCAACTCAACAGATGGGAATTTCAGATTTGTTAAAGAACTTGGCAGGATCTAACCAAGTTTTGTATGCAACACACTCACCATTTATGATCTTTGATTACACTCCAGGAAACTTGCTTGTAGTAGAGTTGGATAAACGAAAGCACCTAAGTAGAATATTTTATGATTATTGGAATGCTGATGATAAAACACTAACACCAATTTTGTACGGATTATCTAGAGGTCAAGTAGAATCTATCGTAGACAGAGAGATAGGAACAAACTCTAGACCTGTGATTATTGTAGAGACAATGTCTGATTCAATGTATCTAAATGCATTTGACAAATTCTTACAAGATCCAAATATCTCAATGAATCCACTTAATGTTGTTGCAGCACATAACAAAAATTCAGTTTTGCCTTTGGCAATTTTTTACAGAAATCATGGATACAGAACTTTCATTCTATTAGATAACACTGAAGAATCCAAACAAATTTCAGCACAACTAGTTTCAAATGAATTTTCACCAGTTCAAACAATTTTCTTTGAATTGGAAGGTAAAAAGTTAGAATCAATTGAAGATTATATTGTTCTTGAGGACTATTTGCATCCAGTAAACCAGACTTATGAGATTAAATTGAGACAGGAAGGATTCTCAAATCTTACACCTGAAGATGTACTATCAAAGGAAGGCAAGGGGAATTTAGAGAAATTAAGGAAAATTTGGCAGGAGCATAGTGATGATGATTGGGGTAGATTCAACAATGAAGATATTACCAGATACATTTGTGAAAAAATCGCACTAGAAGAGACTAGTTTTCTATCAGATAAAACAAAAGACCAATTCAGATCATTATACAGGCTAATTGCAGAACGAATTAGACAATATCAAAATGTCAATACAAAATCAGATTTAGATAAATTTCAAAAGGCCAAAGCTTAAGAAGTTTGCTCATGAAAAATCCTGAATTTAAAAATAGAAAAAGAGGAAAAAGACTTTAAGGTTTAAGTGAGAGATGACTAGTTTGAATATAATGAATAAATCCTCTATGAGAGGAATTTTCCTTTCAGCAGTATTATTATTTTCAATAACATTAATTTCAATTCCAGATAATGCATATGGTGAAGAGATTAATGCTAACAGTGTCGGTCTAGAGGAAACAACAATCATAGAATTTACAAATAAACTAGATAAGGAAATCAATACTTTTAGAATTTGGCTTGGGGCAGATTTTAATTTTAAATCATTTAAAACTGAAAAAGGATGGATTGGTGAAAAAACACCACAAGGAGTTATTATTTTTACAACCTCAGAACCCATCAAAAAAGGTGAATCAGTAAAGTTTGGTGTTAAAACAGATAACAAAAATCCAGGAATTAACTGGAAAGCAATTGACATAAAAAATGAACAACAAGGTATGGGTAAAGTACTACCAAAAGAATTACCCAAAGTTATAGAAAATAAAGAGATCAAACCAACAAAGAAACCAGAAGGAGCAGGAATTCTTTCTGAATCAAGCTTTAGAATTGTTCCAGAAAAACCCAATGCAGGTTCATCTATTAGAATCACTGGAGATAATTTTGGAGCATCACAAGAATTTGATTTCTACATAGATAATTCAAAAATTGGTAGTTTTGTAACAGATGAAAAAGGTCATTTCATGACAACAATGAAAATTCCTGAAAATCAAAATGCAGACAGAGTGGATTTTAAAGTTAAAGATAGTAAGGGAGAAGAGAAAAAGATCAGTCTAAGAATTGGAGAAATAGAAAATAGAATTCCAGAGACAGATAACATCAAACTCACAGTCAAAGGAATATCAAATGTAATTCACAGAGGTGACTTTTTAGAGATTTCAGGTACTGGAAAACCTAACAGTGCAGTTACTGCAGAAATAAAAAATTCAGACGGAGATATAATTAATTCAAGAACAGCTGAAGTTGATTCCAAAGGAAACTGGAAATTATCAGAACCGATCATTATTCCATTAGACACACCATTTGGTAAATACAGTGTAAAAATCACAGACGGTAGAGAAAATATCCTAAAATCATGGACTGTGGAATCCGATAAGAAAATAATCATTGTACCATCAAAATTGAAATTTGACCAAGGAGAAGTAATGAAATTTAATGGAACAGCATTGCCCAACAAACCAATTGAAATTATTTTAGAGGATCCTCTAGGTAAAGAGTTATTCTCAAACATAATTCATTTAGATGAATCAGGATTTGTAGAGTTCAAATATGCAACAGAGAATTCATCACCTAAAGGAACTTACACATTAATCGCAACACAAGAAAAAGATACAGAATTTATATTTGCAGGATTAGGCCAATTACCAACAATTCCTGTCAACTTAGAATTTGATGAACTCAATTATAGTTCAGGAGATACAGCAATAATTTCAATTACAGGAAAAGCTTCTGAAATTGTTAATTTATTAATCATAGACCCATCTGACAAACCAAAAGGAGATTCCATCTCGATTACTTTGGGAGGAGATGGAACTGCAGAATACCAACTTGATTTATCAGGTTATGCATCAGGTGTATATTCAGCAGTTGTTAGTAAAGGAAGTGCACAAAGTGCAGAAGTATTTACTGTTGGATTACAGACAGGTTCAGGAGACATTTCAATTAATACGACAAAAGTAAGTTACACTCCAGGAGATTCTATATTAATTTTAGGAGATACGGGAAAGAATGTATTACTTACTGTTACATTGACAGATCCTAACGGAAATGTCGTGAAAACAAAAGAAACTTTTTCAGACAAAAATGGAAAAATTTCCGAGAGTTCGTTTAGAATCCCATCAGATGGAAAGAGTGGAATGTGGGCAATTAATGCAAAAAGTGGTTCAAATTTTGATACAATAGAAGTTGAAGTGTTAACAACAATAACAGAAGGTATTCAAATTACGATCACAGAAGGCCAAAAAATACCAGGATTTGGAGATACATTACAGATTAAGATAGTAGGAGTAGAGCAAACAGTTAAGATCGATATCATTGCGTCAGATGGAGAGATAATTGAATCATTATCATTCCAAGCATCATCACATGGAGAAATAAACCAGCCATGGATAATTCCCAAAGAGACAGAACCAGGAACATATACAATCAAAGTTTCTGATGCATTTAATTCAGCGGAAACCACTTTTGAGATAAATTAATCTCAAACAATTTTATTTCACCTGAATTTAGTAACAAGCATGAACCTAAGAGACAAAATTGCAGAATATCCAAATTTTCCTAAAAAAGGGATTTTATTTAGAGACTTTAGTCCAATCCTAAAAGATCCATCAGCAATGGAATCAATTGCAGATGAATTTTCAAAGTATTTTCATCCAAAAAATATCGACATATTTGCAGGAATAGAGTCAAGAGGATTCATTCTAGCATGTATTCTAGCCATCAGATACAACAAGGGTATGATGATGATTAGAAAAGCAGGAAAATTACCTGGAAAGACTACAAAAATTTCATACACAATAGAATATGGAAAGGATACCATAGAAGTTCAAAAAGATATCATTGAAGAAGGGCAAAGAGTACTCATCTGTGATGATTTGTTAGCTACTGGTGGAACGGCCAAGGCATCTGCAAAACTAGTTGAAAAAGTTGGAGGAAAAATTGTTGGTTTTGCATTTATCATAGAACTAACAGAACTTAATGGAATAAAGGGAATAAGCAAGTATGATTGCAAATCACTGGTGAAATACTAATGGAAAAAGATGTTGAGATTGGAATTTTTGGCGGTACTGGAATTTATGATTCAGGATTACTTGAAGATGCAAAAGAAGTAGATATTGATACACCATATGGGAAGCCATCAGATACAATTACTGTTGGAACATTCAAAGGAAGAAAGATTGCTTTTCTCCCAAGGCATGGAAAAAAACACGCCATTCCACCACATAGGATTAATTTTAAAGCAAACATTTGGGCATTCAAAGAACTCGGAGTTACAAGAATTATTGCACCTTCTGCAGTAGGCAGTCTAAAAGAAGAATTAGCACCAGGTCACTTTGTATTGCCATCACAGTTTCTAGACTTTACAAAATCAAGAGATGGATCATTTTCTGAAGATGGTAGAGTTATTCATATTTCAGTTGCAGACCCATTCTGTCCAGAATTGCAATCATCAATTGTTGCAGTTACAGATAATCAAAATACACACATCCACAAAGATTGCACATATGTCTGCATTGAAGGTCCAAGATTTTCTACAAAAGCAGAATCCAAATTCTACAGAACAACTGGTGCAGATATTATTGGAATGACACTAGTTCCAGAATGTCAACTAGCAAGAGAAGCACAAATTTGTTATGCATCAATATCTACAGTAACGGATTATGATGTTTGGGCAGAAAAACCAGTTACTGCAAAAGAAGTTTTAGAGACACTTTCAAAAAATGTTGAAGGTACAAAGAAGATACTAACTGAGTTAATTGAAAAAATCCCTAAAACAAGAAGTTGTACTTGTGCTAAAGCACTAGAAGAAGCAGAATTCTAGTCATCAACAAATGACTCTTTTTTGAGTCCTTCAGGTAAAGACATATCACCTTGAAGTAGATTTTTTTGTAGTTCCATTATTACTTCATCAACATCATAACCTAGTTTTTTTAATTCTTTTTCAGTATATTTAGAAAGTTTTGCCCCAACATTTTGTCCGCCAATTCTACCAAATGCTATTGCTGTAAAGCGAAAGTCATTGTTATCTATTGTAAATTTACCATTAATCTTTGCAGCCATTTGACTGCCATGAATGTCATTGATGTGAACTTTGAGTTCCATTTTAAAAATTAAATTTCCACTGCTTTGTTGACATTATCATCAATCAAAAAGCTCCAGTGTTTATCATCTTCAACTTTGTAATCTTTTACTGTCAAAGGAATAATCTTCTCATCAAGGCATTCGTGCTTGATTTCACCATTTTCTTTTAATTTTACCAATTTCCACTTGTATTTTCCTTGTTGTAATTTACAAACTGTAACTCCCCATTTTGCATCAGGGTCAATTTTTGGCATTCCTACAAGATCAGCCAATTCTTCAATTCCGAGTTGTTTTTCTTCACAGAATCTCTTCTTGCATACACCACAACGCCAGACATCAACTGAGCCGATGGTTCTCTCATCGATATTGATGTTAACTACACCAAAGTAAACAGGCTGATGCTTGCAAGTTTCAGTATCAATAGTCAATGCTGTTCAAAAATCAAAGTGTTATTTAGTTCTTGCATCATCATATGGTTTTTCTAAAACTACACCTATGCTATCAACAATTTTGTTTCGTTTAAATTCTATATTTTCTCGCTCACACATTCGTCTGTACATGTTAACTACAGTAAATCTGGGATGCATTGCCTCAAATTCAGTTTCAGAGATATCTATGAAAGCACCTAAATTCATTAGATCTTTTGCTGCAGTTTCTGCATCAGTTAGAGAAATCTTTAGTTTTTCTGAGATTATTTGAGGAGTCATTTTTCCATAACAAGTTACAAGCAAATACACTCTGGCTTGAATAGAGTTTAAATGAATTTCAGAGATTAGTTCATCTTCAATTTTAGAGTCCATAATTTTTCAACTATTTTCTTTGTAAAACACAGTATATGTCATTTTTTGACTAGAAGTTTTTTTGCTATCTTCAAAGAGAACCCCATTGCAATAAAATGAACTATCGCACCAGCAATTGCTCCAATCATAACATCATCAAGGAAAAACCAAACCAGTACAAATGCAACAAGTGATGGAATAGTAGTAATTATAGCCATAATACTTCCGCGAAGTATGATCTCTCGCTTTGTTAGTTTTGGAGATTTTTTTTCATCAGACAATAGCTCAAATTTTAAAAAATGGTAATAAAAACCAAAGATACTTTATATTTGGTAAACCCAAATTTTGACTGTGTCTAGTTACAAGGGTGCATATTCAAATGAGCAGTCATTGAATTTTGTAATTCCAATTATTGTTATATTATTTTTAGGAATAATCTATATCATGACTCAGAGAGCAGATTCAGGATTTGTTAGTTTCTTTCTAATTGGAGCTGCAGCAATTACGATGTTTTACTGGGTTAGAGTCTTAAAAAAGATGACAAAAGACCAAAAGCCACTATACACACAATCAAGAGAACAAGAACAAAAGAATTGGGTATATGATTTAATTAAAGATGCAGGAGAATTTGTCTTTGTTGCCGAAGTCCCAGGACCTGAGGACAAAATTGCAGTAAGACTAGTAGATGGAATGCTCTACATTAGGGGAACTGCTGGATTTTCAAAAGAAGTTCCAATAGAAGGTGCAAACGATATGCAGATATTTGATTTCAAATATCGTAACGGAGTCTTAACCCTTAGAATAAAATAGCTATAGACTTTTTGCTAGTTCTAACTTTTGTGGCAGATACTTGTCAGTAATGTTAGTAAGACCGTACTTTGCAAAGGCCTCTAGTTCTGCCTTTCTCTTTAATCTCAAAAATACTTCTAGTTCCTTTTTCCAGATACCGGATTCATATCTTGGGTCTTTTTGCAAATCATAGCATCTCTTAATGTCAGACTCTGTCATTGGAATTGTTGGCAGTTTGTATTTTTCAATATCAGTAGCCCAAACTCCTACCCATTTTGCATCAGGGACAGTTAGTTCTCTGAGATGTGCAGCATTTGCAGAACCAGATTTGATTACCATAGCAATGTGTTCTCCATACACATCACCGTCAGTCAAAATAATTACAGGTAGTCCCATTTCATCATGTAGACGTTTTAGTAGAGTTCTAGTAGAACGTGGGGCTTGTCCTCCAGTGTTAATAATAATGGATTTGAATTTTTTATCAACTTGTTCTTCAACAAATCTTGTAAAGAGACCACCCTTCTCAATTGCGATTACAATTTCAGCACTAGTATCAACTAGTTCAGCTGTAGTTAGACTTGGTCCAATGGAATAGCCATCAGGGTGATTAGATAGATTCATTGATTTGCCCTCATATCCAGGAATGGTATACTCAATATTCAAATCACCAAAGATAGAGCTTCTCTCTTCAGGAAAGATATGAAAATCCTCTCTAGGTCTTGAGGTTACTGCCTCTAAATCCACAATAATATTATCTGACTCAGATTGGTCATCAAATTCTATTGCAAATGCTTGTGAGGAATAATATACATCTCTTAATGTAGATGATTTTTTCTCTTGAGTTAGACGATTTGCAAAAAATGCCAGCCACATTAGTTGTGTAAATGAGCGGAGTTGTGCTGAATTCTTTGCACTTCTTAATGCAGTAGAGTTTCCTAGAATGTATTGTCGTAGTTTTTTATCATAAACGATATTACTAACAGAACGGCTAGGGATGGAGAATTTTGGGAATTGGCCATTTTCCAAATCATCATAGATTTTTGCACCATGACTTTTTAGAGATTCTAGAATATTCTTTTGTTTTTCTTTAGCTTTTTTGCTAATGTCTCTTGCTCTTTTCTCACTTGCTTTCAATTGGTTGTTCCTCCTCTACAGGTTTTGTTTCAGTCTTAACTTCAACAGGTTCTAAATCTTCTAAAATTTTCTTGTAATTAGGTTCTTTTTTCTTTCCAGCTAGTTCAGTACAAAACTCTGCGATCATTGGAATATATTTTGCATAAAGATTAGCTCGTTTCTTTGCCATTTCTGCTTGTCCTCTCTTTGACATGAATGCTGCTAGTTTTCTTGATAAGAATTGTAATCCTAATCGTAGTTCACGTTCTATCTCTTGTCTGTCTGCAACGTTTTCTTTTCCTGCAGTCTTGTAAGGAATTCTAGTTGAACAAATATGAGATACTATGATAAATGGAGGATCACCTTTTACTTTGTATCGTCCCCAATCAGTGTCATTAACGACTTTGAGAACTACATCACTGCCCTCATCATAAAGTAACGGAATTCTATTTGCATATCGATACACATGAGGACCACCAGTCTTGATATCACCACCATATGCTATACCCATCTCAACGATAAATGGAAATCCCGAATATGCTGAGGCTGGACGTTGGACTACTGCAACAAAGTCAGGATTGAAGAATTTTTTGATTCCTTTTTCTAATGGTTCTTCACCTAATGGGGCCAAACAACTAGAGTCAGGAGCCATGAAATCATCGAATTTCTGAAGTGAGTCACTCAAGTTTACAAGTTCTTGGTTGGTAAAAGTACCCATGCGTTTTTCAGGCTTGAATCCTGCAAACTCTGCAAATTTTACAGCAGTAGTTGGACCGATTCGTTGGAATCTTTTTGTAAGAAAAGTTGTCAGTGGTTCACCTTGAACAGTGTTGGTTAGTTGTTTGTAATACTGACTTTCAGGATCCATCTCAACTGTTTTTGATTGAGAGTCTCCAAAGTCCCAATAGTGTAATTTTTTGTTTGGAACATCAAGATCTTCAATTCTAATTTTACTTAATTTTTCAAAATCCATTTTAAGAAAGGACAACAAAGCTATCACTACACGCACCTGTCTAGAAAGATTTTTCCATTTCTTTTTTGCTTTTGCCATGATTGCAGAAAAGCTAAGATTTTGTTTTGATAATCCCAAATCTTTTCTTACCTTTTCAATCATTATATCATCAATTGTTGGAATTTCAAATTGAGATTCAACTATCATTCTTCTAATTCTCTCAACATCAATTCCATGTGGATGGGGTCTGATAATTGTTGGAGGTGGTGGTATGTCTTTTACAAATCTAGAATGTTGGAATTTTTGTCCTTTAGGATCATCAAATGTAATTGTTGCATAAGGAGTAATTAATGATGTTTCATAGACGTAATCTCTAATTTTGTTTCCTGCTTTAGAATAATCTCCCTCTAAACAAATACTTACAGAAAGTCCTTTCTTAGAAGCTTCTTTTGTATTGTGTTTTACAATTACTGGTTTGTTCTTTTGAATATCCAATAATATTTCAAACTGGTTTTGAGTTTGTCCATCAGCACAGCTTTTGACAATTACTGGTTTGTTTGTTGTAATCTGACCATATAGAATTGCCATTGTTGCACCAAGTCCAAACATTCCTCTTGCTTGTTTTAGTCCAAATTTAGAACCATAAAGAACAGTTCCAAATGCAAGTGGGATGTGTTTTGCGTCAACTCCAGGTCCGTTATCTTTTACAGTCAAAATGTAGGGTTTTGGGTCTGGTTTGTCAGGATCTACAGCCTTGATTGTTAGATGCACATCAGGCAGTATTCCCTTTTGATCACATGCATCAAGGGCATTTTCAACAAATTCCCTAACAGCAGTGTATAGTGAACGGGTAGGATTACTGAATCCAGCCAAATCACGATTACTATAGAAAAACTCACTAGGAGAAATTTGATTAAATTTTTCTTTAATAGAAGACATCTTGATCTTCCCACAGTTTCATTTTTTCTTGCTTTTCTTTTCTGTTTGCAGCTTCTAGTTTATCATAAACTGCACCATGCATGCTTCCACTAGAAATAGAAGATATTGCATCAACTGCTAATCGTAATTTACTTGCATCGCCAATAATTGAAACTGTTTTTCCATAAACTGAGATATGAGTACTGCTAAGGTTTTCCATATTTCTTCTTGCTCTACCACCTTCTCCAATAATTCTCCCTTTTATCCTTTCAACATTTGCATTAGATTTTCCAGCAAACTCTCTGAGATCTATTACGTGCAATGTGTTTTCGCCCTTTAACAAAGTCATAGCGTTTTCAGGAGAAAACCCTCTACCAATTGCGGTAACAATTTCCATTGCTTTGAATGGTTGAATCTTTTCAACATCACCAGATGATTTTATGAGAACCTCACCAGTCTCCCCATCAATATCCAAAGTTACATGACATAGATTTTCAATTTTAGATTTGACATTTCCTGATTTGCCAATTAGTACTGCAATTCTATCATTTGGTATACGTAGTAATTTCTCAAAGCTCATTTTACAATATCCTCAAATAGTTCATCTGGATCTTCAACAGAAACCCCTCTTTTTTTAAAAAACCTTGTAATGTTATTAATGTCTCTCTTAAGAAATTCTTGAGCATTAGGGTGTCTCAAATCGACTGCAGAACCCAAATCAAAAACTACCAATCCTTTTTGAGTTTTGAATACATTATACTCTGAAAAATCACCATGGACCAACTTTGCTTTCTGATACATATCTTGGATAATTTGGATTGTCTGGTGATAGTCATCTTCATCTACTTGTGAGTCCAAGAGTTGTTTTGACGGTGCACCTTTTTCACCCACAAATTCCATTGCAAGTACATTATTTGTCAGATAGAGTGGTCTTGGAACTGAGATTCCAGCCTCAAAGCACTGAGTTAGATTGCGATATTCCTTTCTTGCCCAGAGATAGACAAGATTTTTTGTTCCTTTTTTTAGATTAGAGAATCTTGGGTCACCAAGTATGTATGGCTCTCGTTTTTTAAAATTCGAAGTACTAACAAGATAAATTTTCAAGGCCACATCAGAATCATTCTCATCTACTCCCCAAAACAAAACAGATTCTTTTCCAGCACTTACAGCACCATTGACATATGCAATGACATGATCTGTAATCATTTTGTATAGAGTCATAACAGTTGGTTTGTCTAAAACTTCGTTTACCACTTTGCCTTTTTTAAAACCATCATCCAAAGTTTTTCGTTTAGCCTTTGAAATTAATTTTTTATCTAGTTTTGATTCTAGTTTTTTACTTAGTATATCAGTCATTAGTTTGTAATACCTCTACTAGATAAAATGAATTTCTTTTTTGAAATGAACATGTTTTGTGTAATATCATCAATCAACAATTCACATTTTAAAAACAATAAGAAATGGAACACCAGAAATTTTTTTGATGCCATTTTCAGAACCAACACCTAATCCAATAGACATAGAAATGGTTTCATCACCAACCATGTTAATGATTGCAGAACTTTTTAGCAGAATTTCTGCTTCATCTTTATCTACAAATCTTTCTCCATAATAGCTTTCACTGATGTGCATGTTTAGTTCACCTTCAACAATTGTTTTGCCCAATAGTTCTGCATCACAGATGTTTAGCATTTGGTTTTTTTGATAATTAGTTTGTCGTACTGCAAATGGCATTATGCATATTTACCTTTTAGAGTGGATTTTGCACCACATGCTTCACAAATCAAAAATGAGATACGGTTTTCTTTTAGTATTTTTGTATCTGGACTTTTGCAAGTAGGGCATTCAAGATAATCTTTAACATAAATTTGAAACAGTCTGGTAAAGTCATCAGGATCACGTCTTCCAATAAACATGGCCTTGTCACCAATTCTTTCAGCAGGAACGGCAAACTCCTTTGAGAGATACTGTAATACTTTGTCAGGATCTCGTCTGAGTACCTTTGGGAATTCAGAAAAGTTACGCAAGAAAGTCTTCTGGCCTTCCCACATCACATCTACTACAGGAAGCTCAAATCTAGCAGTAGATTCCTTTTCAGTATCTCCTAGCTTGTCTTGGATCCTTTTGAGTAGACTTTCGTATTCTGTTTTGGTCACTAAAAAATAGTGTAGACTAGACCCTATATGGGTTTTGAAAAAGAAGAGTCGTGTGGATTATTTCTAAATTATTCCATTTTTCCTATACGGAAAACGTTAGTTCCACATTCAGGACATGTACCTTTTACGGCAGGACGTCCATTCTTTAGTTTAGTTTCTTTGGGATCTTTGATGTCCCTTTTTTCGCGGCATTTTACGCAATATGCTGTAACCATTCTAAAAATTGTCACGCACGCTGGTATTTAGGAAGAGGCTGTGAAAATTATTTAACTACAGGCTAGATGTAGGTAAATTTTTTTGTGCCTCAAAAAAAGCCTAGATTCAAAAATTTTAACGAATGTTAGTAATTTTTATAAAATTATGGTCAAGATTATACCAAAAACTAATTTTTCGTATATTTGTTCAATAATTGAAAATTTCTTCAAAGATTATCAATTATAAACTAGCATAAAATAGAGAAGAAAAATGGCATCAAAAAAAGGAATTGCAATTACTATAATCATTTTAGCTGCAATTACTGGAGCCAGTTTTTTTGTATGGACAATACCCCAACAAAACGAAACTACATTCATTGTTACAGATTATGAAAACTATCTAGATGGTGCAAAGGGCATCCATGAAGTTCTACAAGAATCAACTGAGATTGATTATCAAAAACTTGTAAACGGTGAAATTACACCTGCTGAATACATTGCAGCAGCTGATGTTACATCATCGCAAGTAACATCTCAAATCAGTGAATTTGTTACATCAAAGCCACCTGAAGAATGGCAAAACAGTTACATCAGTTACATGGATGCAATGAAGAAATTCAATTCATACATTGGAGAGACCAAAGTTTTGGCAAATCTAATACAAAATGAAAGCGCTGAAGATAAGATCTCAGAGGTAATGGAGAAAATTGAATCACTAAAAGCAGAGTCAGCACAACTAGTCAAAATTTCTGATGACTCTAGACCTGGCTAGCCTCAAAACCGAGTTTTAATAATCATAATTGTTGGAAATCGTTAAAAAGCAATTCTGCGATACAAGATGGATGTCTCAGAGTGCAAATAAGATTCAAAAAGATGTCAATGCATCTACTGCCAATAAATTACTTGTAATTTGTGTAGACAGAGACAACGATGTAGGTGAAAAGGCAGGAATAGTTACACCGGTAGTTGGAAGAGATGCATGTATTGAGGCAGCACAGAGACTAGCACTAGAAGATCCTGAAGATGCAGATTCTAATTCTATATTTTCTGCAATCAAAACATACGAGGACTTGGTAAGCAAGGGATACCAAGTAGAAGTCGTCACAATTGCAGGAGTCAAAGACAGAGGAGTTCAAGCCGATGAGAAGATTCTTAGTGAAACAAGAAAAGTTTTAGAGAAATTTTCTGCAAATGGTGCAGTTATTGTCTCAGATGGTGAAGATGATGAAAGCGTAATTCCAGTTATTCAAAATGTTCTACCAGTAGTTTCAGTTCAACGTGTTGTAATGAAAGTAAGTAGAAGTGTAGAGTATTCTTATGCAGTCTTTGGAAAATATCTCAAAATGATTGCATATGATTCAAGATATTCTAAATTTTTCTTGGGAGTTCCAGGAATACTGTTGTTAATTGGAGGAGTTGCATCTGTATTTGGAATTACTACCGAGATTTTTGCAGTGCTTGTTAGCATTTTAGGTGGAGCATTTTTGATTAGAGCATTTGATATTGATAGAGTTTGGTCAAGTTGGTCAAAGCCGACACCGATGGGCTTTATCAGAATGTTTACAATGGTTGCAGGAGTATTGCTAATACTTTCATCAGTGCCAGCTGGAATTGCATCAATTGATCAACAACTAATTGAAGCAGACACTGGAATTGTTGGAAAGATTACCGACCAAATAATTATTGGTCAGTTTATTGCAGGAGTCTTACCAATATTGTGGACAGGACTGGGTGCAATATTTGCAGGAACCTTGCTTAGTAATTGGATTGGAGGAGTACCAAGACAAATCAGCGACATTCTTAGAATAATTGTACTAGTTGCGTTGTATCCTACAATTTACCAGTTTACCAACATTATGATCTCTGATGTGAGTTCATTTACTCTGATTCCACCACTGCTTGGAGGACTGGCAGCTACTCTGGTTTCAGCCACAATTCTCTTCAAAAAATACAGAAAACACAAAGACCAAGAGATGGTCTCAGATTAGTTGAGTCATTTCTAGCCTGAATTTTTCAATAACACTGATATCTTTAATCATGTACCAGTCATCAAAAGGTGAATTGACATTAGCAAGATTAAAGATGTGATTTTTCAGCTGTCAGGTCTTTACAAAATTTATGGAAAAAGACTAGAAAATGAAATTCAGAACGGGGACATTCCAAACCATGTTGCATTGATTTTAGATGGAAATAGGAGATGGGCAAAAAGACACCTGACAATTCCAAAGGCAGGGCATTGGAAAGGAGCTGATGCAGTAGAGAATCTTCTTGACTGGTGTGAGGAGTTTAATATCAAAATTGTAACATTGTATGCACTATCAGCTGAGAACCTAGATAGAAATGACAAGGAGTTAGAGCATCTCTATGAGTTGATTCGAATGAGACTAGAGAAATTATACAACGATCCACGAATTCACAGATGCAAGATGAGAGTAAAGGGAATAGGAAGAATAGAGTTGCTACCTGATTCAATCAAAGATATTCTAAAAAAACTTGATGATGCTACAAAAAATTATGATAATCATTTTCTAAACATTGCACTAGCATATGGAGGACAGTACGAACTAGTTGATGCCGTAAAAAAAATAGGTGAGAAAATTAAAGATGGCAAACTAGATGTTGATAAAATTACAAAAAAAGAGATAGAAGAAAACCTCTACACATCACATCTGCCACAATCATCACCAGACATGATTTTGCGTACATCAGGTGAGAAGAGACTAAGTGGGTTTTTGATGTGGCAAAGCGCATACAGTGAATTGGTTTTTATGGATATCTTTTGGCCAGAGTTTAGGAAGATAGATTTGATGAGAGCAATTAGAACATTTCAAGAAAGAAAAAGAAGATTAGGAAAATGATAGAAGAGACATCAGCAGGTATAGTATTGTTTAGAAAAGAGGATTCTAAGAATCTGTTTTTACTGTTACATTATCCTTCAGGGCATTGGGATTTTGTTAAAGGAAAGATGGAGAAAGGCGAATCTACACATGAGACTGCAATCAGAGAGACAAAAGAAGAGACAGGAATAACAGATATAACATTTTTAGATAATTTTGAAGAGTGGATTGAATATAATTTTCAATATCAAAAGGAACTAGTTCACAAAAAAGTTGTTTTCTTTTTGGCTGAAACTAAAACCAAAGAAGTAAACATTTCACACGAGCACCTTGATTACACATGGATGGATTACAACACTGCAATGGAAAAGACTACTTTTGATAATGCAAAGACAGTACTAACAAAAGCTCAAGCGTTACTTTCCAAGACTGTATAGTTGTAATTCTTTAGCAACATCAGTTGGATTTTTTGCATTAAGAATTGTTCTTCCAACAATTAGATAATTTGTGCCTGAAGAGATAACCTCACTTGCATCACCACCTTGAGTTCCAACACCTGGAGAAAAGATGCTGAGTTTTCCTCCAGCCTTTTTTGAGCAGTACTGGATGATTTTTGGAAAAGTGGCACCAACTACAATTCCATCTACTTTGGATTCCAAAGCCCAATCCAAGAACAACTGGTATAGTTGCTGCTTTTTTCGCATTTTGATTTCCATATCATAGGACAATCTAGCCTCAGGTGCGCTCATATGGCACAAAGTAATTACTCCTTTTCCATTTTTGTGGGCAGACTTTACTAGATTTTTCAAGCTATCCAATCCCATTATCGGATTTGCAATAACTGCATCAAATCCCATTTTCCAGAGATTCTCTGTAGTAACTCGATTTGTATTTCCAATATCATTTAGCTTGATATCTGCAATTGTTTGCAAACCATATCTGTGAGCTGTCTTGTTTATTTTGAGAACTTGTTTTTCACTTAATGGAAGTAACAAATGAAAGTTCAATTTTACTGCACAAAGGTATGGATGTAACTTTTTGATGTTGGAAATTGTTTTTGCTTCTAAGTTTTTTACAGATGGATCATAGTCATTGGCAAGAATTACTTTGCCATTTGTTTTTGCGATCTGCGAGAGTCTAGTTTTGAAGGTGAGCATAATCAACTAATGGATGAGTGTCTTTTAATTTTATTATTTTGATATACGAGTAACCATGCTCTGAAGGATTATCAACAAAGACTGGTTCAATTACATTGCTTGTTGAGAACTTTAGGAACGGTTTTTCTGGATCTTTGTCTAATAATACATGACAAAAGTATGATGTTCCTTCTTCATGGAAGTTCATAAAGACACCTAAAAGCCATTTGTCAGCATGTGGGAATAAGAATAATGGAAATGGTATATCTTCAAAACCCCATGTGAGTTTTGCAAGACTAGACATGTCTTCTAGTTCAATTGGCTGATATCTATCCAGAGTTCCGTTTCCAGGTTTCAGGGTTTTTGGAAGAGACTTTATTCGAACAATTGGAGAATATAGTTTACTAGAATCAGAAGTGGTATCTACAATATCAGACTCTTCTTTTCCACCTTTGAGTCCGTAGCGAAGATAGTGGCCATTATGATCTAGGGGTGTAAAGTATACAATTGGTTTTTCTTTTAGAACATCCATTTGGACTGACAAAATTTTTCTTCCATCATGATCATGCAAAAATGATACACGGGGTGCACGCTCTAGTGCACAAACGAGCCTAGTAAATTCTAAAGTGGAATGAACTTGGATGTAACGAGGTTGTTTGTCAACAGGAGAAGGTTGTTCCACGAAAGTTAACGATCGATTAACAAATTAAACTTATCCAAAAAGTTGGAGCCTAGTTTCTTCTGTCAATGACATCATTGACAGTTGGTCCTGTTCCAATAATTGTAACAGGCGTGTTTAATTCATCTTCAATATTTTTTATGAATGCTTTTGCATCATCAGACAATTCATCGTACAAAGTTTTTCCTGCACAGTCTGTAAACAACACATCTAGTTTTGTAATTGAGATTTGTGTTGCACCATTGAGCATGATTGCACGCCTAGCTAAATCAAAATCAAAGTCAGCTGCACGTCGTTGACGTCCAGTAACAGTTCCAAACTCAGACCAGCCTTTCTTTTCTGCTTCTTCTAAAGAGAGTTCTTTGTCAAGCGGACCTGTGCCTACACGAGTAACATAAGACTTGAAGACAACTATTACTTCATCTACCTTTGTTGGACCTAGTCCAACATCAGCACAAATTCCTGATGCAGTTACATCTTTTGAGGTTACAAATGGATAGGTACCATGCCATAAAGAGAGAAACGTACCTTGAGTTCCTTCAACTAGAACATTTTCACCATTATCCAAAGCAGAATTAATCTCTGCAGGAACATCTGTGATTAGTGAAGATAATGAATCAAAGTCTTTTGCGAGTCTCAAAACTCTCATTGCCCTATCAGCATTTGCAGGGCCTGTTCCCGAACCAGTGCTGCCAATCTTTTCTTTGAGTTCTCCTTTGGAATCACGAGCAAGATGTGTCTCCTCTATAATTCCACAGTGCTTGTCAATAAATGAGCGTCCTGAAACACCAAAGTCATCAATCTCTTTTTGCAGTACTTCTGGATTAATCACAACACCTGGACCAATCATTACTTTGGCATCCTTGTTTAGAAAACCACTTGGAAGCATTCTAACTTTGTAAACTTTGTCGCCATCTTTGATAGTGTGACCTGCATTTGGTCCTGCACCACCGCGAACTATAATTTTTGGATTATCCTTAATTGCCAAATATGAGATGATCTTTCCTTTTCCTTCATCTCCAAAAAATCCACCAACTACAACAGTAGATGTCATGATGTTGAACTTGAACTTGGTTTATTTAAGCTAAAGTGGTGCTACATCATTTTATAACCAAGATTGGATTTTCTAGATCGATGGTCGGAGAGAATTTTGCAGGAAACATCATTGTTAACTTGGCAAATCTTCCAGACTTTTTGAGAAATCCAATTTTAAAAAAACGCATGGTAGAATTTTTTTCATTAGCAAAGCCAGAACAAGATGAAGTGATTAACAATGCACTAGAGGCAGGACCCACAATTCCATTTTCAAACTTTGCAAAACTATTCAAAACATGGCTAAAAATTCTGGCCACACTATCTGATGAGCAAAGAGAAGGGATATTCTCAGCATACATTGTAGAGGTTGCACAAAATCCACAAAAACTAATCACTTTCAATTTAGATGGGATTTTAGAAATTTATCTCACACTAGAAGACAATGAAAAAGAAACATTGGCAAATGCTGTGAAAAAAATCATCAACAATCTTGATGAAGACAAAAAGAGAAGAATGATGTTAGTTATTCCAGAGAATGCAAAAAAGCACTTAAAGTTCTAAGCACCGGCTGGTGGCTCGTCAGGCTTTCTGTTATCCTCATTGGTATAATCAATAACTTCTCCTTCAGGAGACAATACACCTACAAAAATTTTCTCATGTTTTTTCAATAATTTCCTGTGATCAGCCATTGACATGTCAAGTTTCATTTCATTCATTACCATAATTTGGTATTCTTTCCATTCAGCCCAACACTTGTTGCATGTAGGATATTTCTCTGCTACTGGACCTAATTGCTCAGTATCAGGAATGGCATTCTTGCATTTTGTACAAGTACGACTCATAGAAAATAGCAATTTGAAACTCCTTTTATCTTTTATTGAATGCTAAAGAAAAAAGTCATAAAATATCATTTGTTTAGATTCAACTACCATTTTGAGGTGACAATGGAGATAATAGGTTTACACGCCTTAAGTACAATGAACTGCCTAGTACAATATGATAACAAAAGAACAAAAAATAGAAATTTTTAAAAATACCATTTCAGGTCTTAGAAAAAAAATTACTTCATCTAATAAAGATCAATTAGATGTACGTGAGATAGTACTTGACAGATTAGCTGAAAAGTTTAGAAGATTGCCTCTAGACTAATTCTAATTTCTTGAAAATCATGCCTACCAACATACCAAATACTCTACTCTAAAATTCTGAAAACATCTAATGTTTGTCAACCTTTTGAATGTAAAGTAATAATAGTTAACAAAGGCCAAACTTCTCATGAAGATAAAGTGTCCTAAATGCAAAGAAGACGCAGTATTATCACCAGACTTTTCTTTTGTAAAATGTGGATCTTGTGACTTGGATATGAGTTATGGAGAATATGTAAAATTTGTAGCACATAATGAAGCTACATATTCAGACATACTTGGCGACTATGCAGGCAGTACAGAAGGACAAACTGCAGGTTCGCTAGATGAATGGGATTAACAAGATAGTAAAATCATTCATCAGATTAAAATAATTAGTTTAACGAGTTTCTAAACATCATTGGAATTTTTATTAGAAAATATACTTAATCTCATAGGATTTTTGGTAGGACTTGGAATCGGAATAATGTCACTTATTGGATTCCGAAATACAGGTAGCCCTACATTATTTAGATTAACAATTGCATTCTTCTCAATTAGTATTGGATTTTTTGTAATTTGGTCAGGATACATGGCAGAAGACTTTGTCATTAAAGCTGGACACATAGAAAGATGGATACAGACTTTGGGAATTGCGATTCAGACAGTAGGATACTTTTTCATTGCATTCTCACACAGCATCAAATCATTTTTTCCAAAATCAAGTTACTTTAGATCAGTTGGAATCTTGCCACTCTTTTTGGTTTCATCAGTACAGCTAGAGCATCTCTTTAGATCAGTTTCATTCATCTTGCTTGCGTATGGTGCAATTGAAACAATGTTGTCGTACTTGGATAATAGAAACAAAGGGGCAATCTCAGTTTCAGTCGGATTGGCATTATTGGCACTCGGAGAATTCTTGGGATGGTATTCTTTTGTATTTCCCGAATCAATTCTATATTCAGTATCAATGGTAATCAAAATCGGCGGTCTGATTGCATTATTCATTCCAGTCAGCAAGGTTCCGCTAACTAAGATAAAATTTGACGAAGGATTAGAGTAATTTTTTACTCTAGGCTCAAAATGCAGCATTTGTCAAATTCTTTTGTCTTTTTAGTATATTGGAAAATATCAACGTCCTATCATAGAAATTATCAAAATAATATCATAGGAAATGGCAGAGTATAGAACACATATGAAAATTATTGGCGATATACTTTCTACTACCAGAGATGATCTTCAAGACGAAGACGGTGCAACAGTAACTTATCTGATTAGAAAAGCAAACATTTCTCATTCTAGAATTTCAAGAATTTTAAAGACGCTAGTTTCACAAGGTCTCTTAGAGCAAGTCGACAGCCAAGGTTCTAACAAATACAAAATAAGTCAAACAGGAAGAGAGTTCCTTCAAGCATATTACAAATTTACAAGCTTTGCAGACAACTTTGGATTAAGCATTTAATCTTCTTCGTCTAACTCGTCTAAATTATCATCAAAGTCATCTTCAAAATCATTGTCTTGATAGTCTTCATTAGACATACTGGATCATAGAAAAATTTGATGTTAATAACTTTTCAAAAGAAAATGGTAATTAAACAAAAAAAACAGGATAAATTGTTGAAAGTAAACTGTGATAGTGAAGGGATACAAAAAGCATCTCAAATTATAGAAGATGGTGGAATAGTTGTTTTTCCAACAGATACCGTATACGGTATAGGGTGTAATCCGTACAACAAAGAATCTGCAAAAAAAGTTTATGAGATAAAGTCAAGGGATTTTGCAAAACCATTTCCTGTACTAGTTTACTCTAAAGAGATAGCCAATCAGATTGTAGAGTTTGATGAGATTTCAAAAAAACTTGTAGAGAAATTTTGGCCAGGACAATTAACAATTATTTTGAAACTAAAAGATATGAAACTAAAAGAGTCACTAAACCTAACTGATAAAATTGCATTAAGAGTTCCAAATCACAAATGCACTTTACAGTTATTGGAAAAATGCAAGTATCTAGTTGGAACTAGTGCAAATGTTTCAGGACAGCCATCATTTTTTGATCCCCAAGAATGCATCAAAAATGTAGAGAACTATGATGTCTTTGTTGATGGAGGAACAATTACAAGCAAAGGGGAATCAACAATTGTTAAGATAGAAAATGAAGATATCAAAATCATCAGAGAAGGTTCTTTGAGCAGAGAGGAGATTTTGGCAATATGAATCTGATAGTGACATGTGCAAGACATCTTGAACCTGAAACAGAAGAGGAGTTGAGGGAATTTTTAGAGGAATTTGGGGATTCTGATCCCAAAGTTACAATCACAAGCATGTCAGGAATTCTTACTGCTGAAACAAAGCTAGATCCAGTTGAGGTTGTCAGAAAGATCAAGGAGAGGTTACTTGATGAGCCCTGGAGTGTGAGATATTGTCTGAGAATAATTCCAATTCAGAGAATCGTTGAGACAAAAATCGAAGAGATAGAAAAAGTTGTAGAAGAGATGTCAGGAGAAATTTCAAAAGAAGAGAAATATAGAATATCAATTGAGAAAAGAAATTCAGATGTGTCCAGTCAGGAAATCATTACCAAAGTTGCAAGTAAGATAAAGAATCAGGTTTCACTTGAATTTCCAGACAAAGTTGTGTTAATTGAGATTCTTGGAAACAAGACTGGAATTTCTGTGCTAAAAAAGTCAGATATTTTGAGTACTGAGAAGACCAAACGCAGTATCTCAGAGTAAAACTGCGGCTTTTTCTACTAGAATATCTTCTAGTGGAGTTTTAGAGTAAACAGAATCAATCTGTTTTTTTGAAATGTTAAATGACTTTTTCAAAAATGCTTGATTGTTTTTTGAAAACAATGGAACAGATAGTGAGGATAGTTCCTTGTAAAGTGCATCAAGACTAGTTTTGTTTCCAATTGTAACTAGAATAAAATCAGTTTTTGGTTTCATTCCAGCTGATGTGATTGCAGCAGAGATTTGTTTTGTTAATGCAAAACGCATCAAGATATCTGTTTCAAGTTTGTTTGAGAGTAAGATATCATTTTTTTGTGACTCTAGTGAAAGAGACAAGATCTTTTTTAGGTGTGAAGCATTCAAGACAAATTCACTTGATACTGCCTGGAGTATGATTTTTGGGTATTTTTTTCGGAGTTCATCAAGAAACTTTACATCAATTGTTTTTTGGCCTTTGATTTGGATAACCTGTACTTGTTTTGAAGATATTTTGTAGGATAATTTTTTGGAAGCACCGCCATGAATCACAGGAATGATACTTACTACATCATTGTCTTTGATTACAGTCGACTTTCCATCCATTGCAGAAGAATCAACTCCATTTACTGCAACTAGAATATTTTCAGTGTCTAATTTTGGAGAGTCAGCAGAATTTAGTTGTAATAGTAAATCAATTAATTCTTGAATAGAAATATCAGATTTTGCAATTTCCAATTTTTCTGTTGCAAAAGATTTCTTGGCACCGCCAACAAGTTTTACAGTAATCATAAGATGATTTGTTAAAGTTTGAAATTAATACTTAATGTATTATTCAGATTTTTCTTCTATAGTTTCAGGTGTTTCTGCAGCAGGTGCTTCTGTGGTTTCAGTTGCTTCTACTGCTGGTGCTTCAGTAGTTTCAGGAGTTGTTTCTGTAGTTTCAACTACTTCAGGTTCAACTTCTGCTTGAAGTTCTTGTTGTTCTGCTTTTGAAGAGTCAATTCGTGCTTGTTTTTCTTTTTCTTCGCGAATCTCTTTTTTGATAAATTTTGTAATATAACCTGCAACTTCATTTTTTAGTCCCTTTGAGCGGACAATTGAAACTTGATCTAGAACTTTTTTGTTATCAGCAAAATCTTCACCGAATTTAGACTTGTGAGAATCTAAGACTTCGTATGAAAGACGCTTTATTCTATCCACGAATCGTCTAAAGATTAGGGTATTTTATACCTATATTCCAAGATACGAGTTTGAATTTTTTTCTAGCAGTTTTGCAGTCTCATCAAATGATTTTCCTAGAACTTTAGAGGCAGAAAAGATCACACTAGGAATAAAGCCAATATCAGCAGCTTTCATTTCAAAGCACCTAGAAAACCTAACAGGACCATCAGTCTCAACTAGAATTTTTGATTCATCGCATTTTGATAACAGAGTCTGCTTGTCATTAGCATAAACCATCACAGGGCCAAACGAAACAAAGAATCCTGCATCCATGGCCTTTGAAAGTTGTTTTTTGCTTCCATCAAACCAATGAAGTAATGCATGTTTAGTGTCATATGAAGTCATGACTTGCAAAACATCATCTAAGCTCTTTCGTGAGTGAATAGATACGGGTTTGTTGTATTTTTCAGCACATGATAGCAAAGTTCCAAAGACACGGGTTTGTCTTTTAGTGTCTTCATCATTATTGGTATACGTAGGATCTAATCCTATCTCTCCAATTCCTGCAAGAGCATCATGATTATTTTCAATCATAGTAACAACTTTTTCTAGATCATCGTTTGCACATTCAGGATGAATTCCAATAAATGGCAATACAAGATCACTTTTTTTTGCAAGCTCCAAAGTTTCTAGAGAATTTTTCACATCCATGGATACACAACATGCTTTAATTTTCAAAAAATTCATTTCTTGTAAAATAAAATCCATGTCAGGTGCATATTGAGGATCAGATAAATGAATATGAGAATCAAAGTACCAAGTCATTTCTTTGATCAATTCTTAAAATAGTCTGTATAAATCGATTCCTTAGTGATATTTTTTCACTCATTATCTTTTTTCACAAAAAATGAAAACAAGAATCATGAAATCATCAGAATTAGGACTATCAGCAATGTATAGAATTCTAAAAAAGGCAGGTGCTGAAAGAGTCAGCGATGAATCTGCAGATGAACTAAGACGAGTTATTGAAGAAGTGGCAAATGGCATTGCTAAAAGTGCAGTAGACATGGCTTCTCATGCAGGCAGAAAAACTGTGAAAGGAGAAGACGTGAAATTGGCTTCAAAACCATTTAACAAATTTTAATCTAGAGTCAGTTTAGTACAATCTGTTATAATTAATGAATTCAAGGATTCATCATATTTCCCATCATGTTACCTGACATCATGCCCATCATCTGTTGATTATCCATCATAGATTGCATCATTTGTTGATTATCCATCATCATGCCCATCATCCGATTTCTCATTTGTGAATCATTCATCATGGTATCCATCATAGACCCCATCATTTGGTTCATGTGTTGGGGATCACTCATCATCATGTTGTGCATTTGTTGCATTGCTTGAGGATCTTGCATTACATTATTCATGAACTGATTCATTGTCTGAGGATCATTGAACATTTGCTGCATTCCCATATATCCAGAAGTTGTGCTTTGCATCATTGCAACAGCACCACCTAGTCCAACAAAAAATGCTACAACAGTAATTGCAATCCAAACGTATTGATTTACCATAATAAAATAGAGTCAAATTCAACTATTATACCAAGAATACAATTTCCAATCATAATTATCAAAAGTGATTCTAACTTTTTAAAATAAAAATAAAAAAATGATGAAACTATACTAACAGTTCCAACACTTCATCTAGTTCTTGTGTATCAGGTTCAAAATCAGTCTCATCTGAAACTGGTTCACCATCAGATACTATTGGCTTTACAGTAACTTCACCAACTAGTACCAATGGTACTTTGATGTCAGAATTTTCTACTGTAATTACTGCACGAGTAAAGGCTAGTGCAAAAGAATTTTCACTTTCAGCAACAGGAGTAAAGTGTCCTCTAAGATGAATAATGACTTCATCATTATCTTGAGATACACCTTTCATGCTGACATGATTGTTCTTTGCAAATCCTTTTAGATCAAATTTGATCTCTCTTTCACCAACAAAGACAGTTCCAGTTCCAGTGGTTTTCCAACCTCTGTCTGTCTGACCAGCTTTTCCTTCTAGGGTAAACTCTGCAGGATATGCTTTACCATTAACTACAGCCCATCCAGAAGTATGACCATCAAACATCAAAGTTGGTTCGATGTTAGCTCGGTCATGCTGAGAATCAGTTAATCTGTCTCTTTTTTGGTCATTAAAGTCTCTGATTTGATCTCGTAGTGCATTTCTTTGATCTTTAATTCCATCAAAGAATGCCTTTCGTTCTTCTTTGTCAATTGCGTTAGAATTTTCAGCAGCAACATCAGACTGTGCAAATGCTCCACTTGCAGGAGCAATTACAATAGCCATAACTAATGCCAAGGCTGAAAATAGTTTTGCGTTTTTCATTAGAAGTAAATTTACCGTAATATAATAAGCGATTACTCAGCTATGTTACTGATAATTTCTCTGTGTCAGAAATTGTTGTTACAGTTTTAGAATTATTATTTTCTAACATCCAAAGTCACGATGATTTCAGTTTTGTCCTTATCAAGATCATCATGTAACTCTATTTTTTTGTCAACAAGTTTGAATTCTTCATTCAAAGAACCATCTTCATTAAATGTTCTAACTAGTTTGCTTTTTGGAAGAACAGATACATCACTAGCATCAGAAAAAACATCTACTGATTCACCATTTTTTATAATAATCTTCATTCTACTAATTCTAGCAAAAATGGATATAAAAACAAAGACCACATTGCACGTATAAAATTTGATATTTTATCCTTCAAATTGAGTTCAAGTGAGGGTAATGACTAGTCAATCATATGTTCTAATTTTCATTTTGTGTTTAGCAATGCAGCATTATTTGTTTGGAATAAAAAACAAAAATCTAGAACCTCTTGAAAATTCCTTGTCTAACCAAATTTTTCCACCATGAGCCTCAACAATTCCTTTGCATATTGCCAACCCCAAACCAGATCCTTCATGTTTGATATGTGTAGGAATTGAAAGTTGATTAAATTTTTCAAAGATTATTTCAGAATTCTCCTCAGGAATGCCAATACCATTGTCTTGAACAGAGAACGTGGTTCCATCAGATTCTTTTTTTGCAGATACAATAATTTCGCCAGAATCTTCCAGTACAAAGTCAATAGCATTTTTGATCAAATTTGAAATGACTTGAGATATACGTTTTTGATCACATGTAATAGTCCAACTGTTCTGCAAGTCTAATTTTAGACGTATGTTTTTTCCTTCTGTAAATGGTCTTATGCTTTCAATAACATTTTCTAAAAATTCCTTCAAATTAACTTCAGATTTATCTAATGGGATTTGTTTTAATTCCAATTTTTTGAGTTCTGAAAAATCAGTTAAGAGTTCGTTAATAGAACCAATATTTTGGAGAAGTGTTTTGACTCTTTTTTGCTGTAAATCATTCAAGGGACCATCTTTTTCTGCAAAAAGCAATTCACTGGTTATCTTGATGGCAGATAGAGGATTTTTAATCTCATGACCAATCATGGTAACAAGCTCATCTTTTAGTTTTTCAGTTTCTTGTTTACGAATAGATTCTTGTCTCATCCTTTGAACATATGACAACAATATCCAAATAAAACCAACAACTAATGCTACAATCAGTATCAAAGTAGGAATGATTACATCTTGAAAAAAATGGTTTCCAAGTTCTAAAACGGTAATTTCAGTTAATATATTTTCAGAAAATGCAGTGGTTTTTTTCCCGCCTTTTTCTATGAGATTTATTCGTTGATCATTTTCAACAAGATAGTTTTCCCATGTTTTTTCAAAACGAAGTGTATTTCCTGTAATTGGTTCTACCCAAAAAGTGGACACAGTATCAGTATGTATTGTATGAGGCGAAAATTGTGGAAATGCACGTGAAATATCTGCTCCTTGTGTAACTGTTTCAAATATGTAAACATCTAATCCAAATAAGGTATCAGTTCCCTTGAACTTCATAGGATCATCAAAGTAGACAGCAGGATGAAAGAAATCATAGTCTTTCTTTTCAACATGAGCCGTAAATTCAAATTGTTTTCCCTCTCTATCCAAATGCATTCGAGTTTTTGGATCTACAAGATATTCGTTTTCAACATAAAACAATATTTCATTTGTTTGGGGATTTTTACTCATCACTGTACCAGATAGAATTATTTTATCATCATTCTCTTCAAGTATGTCAAAAGTTAATGTATCTATAACTGAAAATGGTTCAGATAATTCACCATACACATCGTCAACAACTTGATTATATCCTTCATACTGCTTGTCTAAAACATAAAAATTTGTAAGCTGTTCATGATTTGGAGAGATATAAAAAAACCATGCAGCAAAAAATGCGGCAAGGAATATACTGATAGCTATAATTTGAAAGAAGGTTATTTTAGAATTAGACACATTTGTAAAATTATTGGTTTTTTATATAAAGTTGCACCAAGAAAAATCAAGACTAAGTCTTATAATATGTTGTTAGGCATGTATGAGAAAAAAGTATCCACACAGAGATTTAGTTTTGAGCATGAATCCTATAGGCTTGAATCGTTGTTGGGAATAACGTGTGATTTGAAATATGGATCAATGATCTGAACAAATCATTCATGAATATTATAAACAATTTTTGTATAACAAACATCATGAAAGATAATAATTCAAATCAAGCTTGGGAAGAAGTTATAGGGTTATCTTGGATATTTGTTGAAGAATAAATCTAAAATTTAAGATTCAGGCCAGAGCATTATTGCAGGTAATGATAGCAGTCCAATATCATCACAAGAGTTTAATTGTTCATTTTGTGTTTTTCAAAACGGTACTCTGGCAGAACGGTTATGCGTGGGCCTGCAAAGCCTATACAAGGGGGTTCGACTCCCTCGGGTACCTTTACTCCACAATAACTTGTCCTTCCATCCAAGGATGTAAAGTACAAAAATAATCAAAAGTTCCTGTTTCATCAAAAGTTAGTGTGTATGATTCAAAAGGATCCAAATGTCCGCTATCAAAAAGATCTATTGGTGCATCATAAAATCCAGATGTAACACTATGAAATGCTGAATCCTCATTTACCCAAGTTACAGATTCACCAGCAGCAATTGTAATTTTAGATGGAATGTAACATCTGTCTGTCTCCTCACATCCAGGTCGAGAGACTTTGGTTGGCATTATGACATCACCTCCAGTCATTACATCTGGTTGAGTAACTCCTTGCATCAAATATGTTGGATTAGATTCAGGTGCAGGCTCTGGTTGTGACTCCATTCCAGTTGAAAATGCAACAGATAGTGATACTATGATTGCAATTCCAATTATGCTTGAAATAATTATTTTTTTTATCAAATCTTTTCACATCCAAAACTGAGTTATTACATAGTTACCTAGGTCTCTAAATATATAGCATATTAGAAAAGTAAATTGTCGCAAAATGGAAACGGATTACTAGAGTACATACCGGGATCACATACACTTCTAGTTCAAAAAAATTCTAGTCCACCTCTGGAAGGATTTGCAGAAAATATCAGAGGAAGTATACACGAGTATGCTGAGAACTCTAAAAGCGATGTTGAGAAAGGAAATAATTTTCTTCAATGGATTTTAACGCGAGTTTTTGAGGCTACAGAAGACGATGCAGCAGATGCAATTGTAGATGGTGCAAACGATCTTGGCATTGATGCATACTTGCCAGTAGACTTTTCAGATAATACAGTTAGATTATTTCAATCAAAATATGGCACATCTCATTCACTGGAAGCAATTGCAAAATTCAAAGAAGATGCAAAAAGACTGCTTACAAAAGACGTTACAAAGATGAGACCAGAACTAGCTCAACTTGTCACAAAGATAAAAGAAAAAAATCTCAAAGTAAAATGCTGCTATGTTACTGACCAAAAGGTAGACTATCACGATGACCTAGTAGAAGTAATTGATGAGGAAAAAATCATTCAAAGACTATGGGACAGAATAAAAAAACCTGCAGCAGGAAAAAAGTCATCAATAAGACTAGAAAAGATGCTCAGACACGAGAATACCATCCTAGGAATTCTAAAACTGCGCGAACTAACAGAGTTTGTAAGCAAGAACAGAGACTATGTCTTTGAATCAAACATCAGACAATGGATGCAGTTCAAGACTACAGTTAACAAGGGATTGCGAGAGACATTGCAAAGTAATCCAAACAAATTCTTCTTTTACAATAACGGAATTACTATTGTAGTAAGTGATTTTTCAGAACTAGGTGAGAACATGATTGAGCTTCATGCACCACAAATAGTTAATGGTGCTCAGACATCAAATTCTATACTTGATCATTCAAAGAGAACAAAAAACATGGATGGTTCCATGACAGTTACAATAATCAAAGCAGATGATGAACAAGAACAAAACAACATTACAAAATATAGAAACTCACAAAACTCTGTTCGAGGAAAAGACCTGGTCTCTTTGATGGATTTTCACAAGTCAATTAAATCACAATTAAAAAACAGCGGTTACTTTTATGAAATTCAAGCAGGTTCTTTTGATACAAAATCAAAATCAAAACAATCCGAGTATACAGGAGACTCTACATACAACAACTATCTTCCAGACAATCACAAAAAAGTAATTGTTGCAAAAGATGCAATCCAGTCCCTAGTTGCAGGAATTGAACAAAGACCAACTGAAGCATACAGTTCACCAGCTCAATTTCTCCCAAGAGGTAGCAAGTATGATGATATCTTCAATGACAATCTAAAAGACGATTACAGAATTTTGTTGTATCCTTACTTGGTAAAAGAATATGCAAAAAAGTCACTCAAGTATGGAAAGAAGGGAGGACACAAGACAAAAAGATATGCAACTTTGTTTTTTGTTGCAGTGTATTTTAGAATTTTACACCAGAAAATTTTGGAATCAAAGGGGGATTTTAAGGGAGATATTAGAAAAATAGAACCAGTTTTCCGCAGTTTCAAACTAAATTCTAGAATTTTAAAACTTGCAGATGTGATTGTGACTAAATTTCTTGAAGACACAGTAGTAGATGATGAAATTGAGATGGCAAACACAAAGCACAATTTCTTTTCTCAACATGTTTGGAATGACACGATGCTTCGAGTAATTGATAAAAAAATCAGGCAAGAAGAAGACGAAATATTGGCACTAAAGAAACTAACAAACAGTTTATTGTAATTCTAGTAGGCAGAGTCCAACCAAGTAAAAATCTTGCAGGAGGTTTACATTGGTCAGACTACTACCTGAATTTCATAAAAACTAGTCGTATTTAACATAATTTTCATGTAACACTCGAGAATGTTTTTTATATCGATTAAAAAGAGCAGAAGCACTTTGGGACTAAAAGAGAAATGTGCAATATGCAGTCAAGAAGTTAAACTTCGATTCAAAGCAATGAAAGAGTGGGGAGTTGAAGGTACGCTTTGTGGAGACTGTTATTCAAAAAAGCTTCATGAATATTATCCTGGAGATCACGTTAGAGTAAACAAACACTTGGACTAGGTTTTTTCTTTTGAAAACTTGTTTGCATTAAAACAATTCCAAACTAGAGGATCATCTTTTACATCTTTTTCTTCAAGGAATTTAATGTCAGTAATTGTTTTCTTTCTTTTTAGCAAGTTTACTTGAAATGTAGAGAATTTTTTGCAATCACATTTGTTATACAGACATTCATCATTGTCATTTTCATCATGATCTCGTGCCTCATGACCACAATTACACAATGCATCCTTTTTTACATCACTAAGAGACTTGTGTGCATATGTTCCTAATCTCAAATATGCTTCTCCGCCATGGCCCTTCTTGAATCGCTCATAATTTTCAGACTTTTGTAAAATCTTGAAGAAAGACATATTCGTGTCAGGTTTTTGGGAATCAGCACCCATGATAAACCAGTAATCATCACCGACTTCGACAAATCTTATCTTAATTGACGGATCTACCCAGAAACGAATGGTATCATGCCAAATAGAAGCAGACTCTTTTCTGTCAGAAACTAATGGGACAACATTCATGCGAAGATCATAATACCTGTAAGCAACACCTTCAAAGTCATCAAACCATGGAATTGCAGACATTGTGGCAAATCAGGCTAGAGATTATTTATCTGATCTGAATTAATGGTAATACCCTTATATCTGAGTTTTAGAGTAAGATACGTATGGTTTCCTATAGAACTAGTATGCAGATTGTAGCTGATTTGTTGACTGTTACTGAACAGTCTGGACAGGAAGGCATCAAGACAACATCTCTTCTAACAAAGGCAAATTTATCACATTCTAGACTATCCAAATTCTTAGACAACTTGACTGGCGCAGGCCTAATCAACAAGATCGAATTTGATGGAAAGAACACCTTTGTAATTACACCAAAAGGAAGACAATATTTGGAATCTTATGCAAACTTTTCAAGTATTGCTGAATCATTTGGTTTAGAACTCTAAGACCTATTTTTTAGATCTTTTTCGTTTAGCATTTGCTTCTTGTCGTGCTTTCTTTTCCTTGTAGGAACTGTAAACGAAGATAATGATAATTCCTGCTATTCCACCATAAAATAGATGTGGGATGAATCTCAGGTCTCCTGTAGTTGGATCAAAAAATGCAATTGCTATTGTAACAATCATGAACATCAAAACTACAGTAAGATACTTGTCCATAGTTCGATGTAATTTACAAAACCATATATCTTTTTGAAATCACCACAGACTCAGAGAGAATATGGCAAAAATGCTGGAATTAGGTGGATTGGTTTTGATAGCTATAATGTTTGCAAGTTTTGTTGGAGCTTTCCAACCTACAATTGAACCTGGATTATCGCCATTATTTTGGGGATGTGCAGGAGCTGCCCTAACCATAATCATGTATAGGAAATTCAAAAGAAAACGTGATGAAGAGACTGAATAAGTTTTAGAAAACACTAGTAATTGATCAACATTTGATCAACCGACAGATCTATAAAGGACAATTTCAGGTTACTTATGAGGGGAACATGGCAGAACAAACTAAACAATGGTGGGAAGGTTTAGGAAAAGAACTAGAAGTAGACATTGAAACCCTCGATGAATAAGATTCTCAATTTACAAACATTTTTGAAAAATTAACAAAGCCTCGGACGGGATCTGAACCCGTGACCTAACGCTTACGAGGCGTTCGCTCTACCAGGCTGAGCTACCAAGGCACGTTTGGATAAAGCCACCAGAGTTAATAAAAAGCCTTTCTGAGTTGGATTGATTGAAAAAAACAATTTCAGGAATTAGAGGAATATTTGGAGAAGACCTCAATCTAAAAGACGTATTAGAATTTTGTAACAACTTTTCATCACTAGTAAAGTCTGGAAAATGTGCAATCGGAAAAGACACAAGACCGTCAGGTTCCATGATAAAAGATACTGCCAGTGCAGCGTTAATGAAAAACGGAATTGATGTTTTTAATTTAGAGACTGTTCCAACGCCAGTAGTTTTCAGAGAAGCAAGAAAGTATGGTGCAGGAATTGTTGTTTCATCTTCTCACAATCCAATTCAATGGAATGGAATGAAATTCATCATTGAAGGAAGAGGAATTAATGAAAAGGAACTTCCGCAGATAATTGAGAAACAAGAGATCAAAAGTGAGAAGATTGGCATCGAGCAAGACATTTCATCGTCATACATTGAGGATGCAAGAAAGATTATCGGAGATTTGGAGAATCAACCAGAGGTTGTAGTAGATATTGGAGGAGGGGCTGCAAAAGGATT
Source organism: Nitrosopumilus sp. S6 (assembly GCF_054515815.1). NCBI lineage: Archaea > Thermoproteati > Nitrososphaerota > Nitrososphaeria > Nitrosopumilales > Nitrosopumilaceae > Nitrosopumilus > Nitrosopumilus sp. S6. The sequence goes on along the minus strand of NZ_JBTNRI010000005.1, from coordinate 78,282 downwards.
TGCGCCTGAATTGTTAGAATCAATTGGTTGCAATGTTCAGGTGTTAAATGAGAACCTGCAAGACTGCAGTAGAGGTCCAGATCCCACTTCAGATAATTTGGATGACCTTGTTTTGGCATCATCAAAAAAAGAGATCGGGTTTGCATTTGACTTGGATGGTGATAGACTAGTTGTAGTTAGAAACGGAAAGAAACAGACACCAGATGTAACATTGGGATTGGGAGTTGCAAAGTCATTAGAGTTAGGATACAAGAAATTTGTTCTAAGCATTGACACTAGTGTTTCAGTTGAAAAGTTCATCAAAGAGAATGGGGGAACAGTTCAGCGAACCAAAGTTGGAGAAGCAAATGTAATTGAACAGATGATAAAAGACAATGCACAAGCTGGAGGAGAAGGAAGTAGTGGCGGTTTCATTCTACCTGAGTTTAATTATTGTAGAGAAGGAATTCTAACAAGCGGTTTGATCTCATCAATGCTTGGAAGTCAAAAGTTTAATGAAGTTTTGAATTTTATGGAAAGTTATTTTCAAATTAGAGACAAGACTGCAATTGATGCACAATTCCATGATAAAGTGATAGACAAAGTACAATCAACATTTGCAAATGACTATTCAGAAGTCAATACACTAGATGGAATCAAAGGAATCATTGATGATAACAGTTGGGTGTTGATAAGAAAATCAAACACTGAAGATATCATTAGAGTTTCAGCCGAATCAAATGATGAAGACAAATGTAAAAAAATTGTTAAGGATACAATAGAATTGGTGAATCAAAGTTATGAGCAAATTAGATGAGTCTGAAATTATCAAAATTTTTCAAAAGAAACTTGGAAACAAGAATTTTGTCTCTGAAGATGTAGAGATTTTCAAGTTACACAAACCAAACATCATAGCAAAGACAGACACGTTAGTTGAAAGCACTGACATTCCCCCTAAAATGAAACTATCAGATGCTGCAAGAAAAAGTGTAGTAGCCTGTGTAAGTGACTTTGTTGCAAAGGGAGTCAAGCCTCAATATGGGATAATTTCAGTAAACTTTCCTTCAAGCATTTCACGCTCAAAAGTAGAGGATGCTGCTAATGGCTTTAGAAAAGCCTGCAATGAGTTTGGAATTTCCATTCTAGGAGGCGATACAAACGCAGGAAGAGAAGTTGTGTTTAATGTATGCCTATTTGGAAGTTCTCATAGTATAGTACCCAGAGGTGGTTCAAAGACAAAGGATCTGATTTTTGCAACAGGGCCATTTGGTTATACTGCAGCAGGTCTAGGCATACTATTACACAAAAAGAAAGGAAGTAAAGACTTTGTCAGAAAATCTGTCCAATCAGTAATACATCCAAAGCCCAGAGTAAATTTTGGGTTGAGAAATAAAAAATACTTTACTGCAACAATGGATTCTAGTGATGGTTTATCCACTACACTAAATGAGATGGCAAAGCAATCAAAAAAGAAATTTGTAATTACTGATTCGCCACACAAAAAGGATTTAGAGAATCATGCAAAGTCACAAAAATTGAATTTAGATAATTTAGTTTTTCACGGAGGTGAAGAATACGAGTTTGTGTTTACAATTAATCCAAAACACAGACAAACCATTCTAAAAAATGCAAAACAACTCAAGACACCAATTGTTGAAATTGGGTACGTAACTGTAGGTAAAGGAGTTGTATTGCAAAGAAACAACAAAGAGATTACTCTAAAAGATTCTGGTTGGAAACACTTTAGATAATTATTCGCCGTGTGAAACGTCTCGTTCTACATTATTTACAATACTAAAAACAGATTCAGCAGGCAAAACTGCAACACATTCATTCATCCATAAATCATCAAGGTATAGTAATCGTTTTCTGTCATCTTCAGACAAGTCTTCAGGATGAGCTTCAGGGTATAGTGCATGTATCTTGTATCCTTCATTTGCAATCTGTTGGCATTTTTTCTCTTGAGGTGACAAAATGACTTCGTTGATCGGAGTTAGTGATTGGATTGCCATCGAGCCAAACAAAGCAGCAGCTACTGCAACGCCAATTGCCAAAAACAAGATAGAGCCCATATGGAATCTTTGGATTTTGTCAGTATAAGAAGAATAGTCGTTTTTGGGCCAAGTAGTAAAATCAAAGCAAAATTCCAAAATCAATGTTTTTTAAACCCCTTTAGGTGTGAGTAGTCATTGTCAGAAGTCGAAGCCAAAGTTGAGGAAGCACCAGTCGAAGAGACTGAGGCACCTGTCGAAGTAGAATCAGAGGCAGTAGAAGAAAAAACTCAGCCACAGGCAAAGAAAGAGGAAGGCCCAGAGAAATGGGGTATCGCTCACATTTACAGTAGTTACAATAACACAATCATTCACATGACCGATCTAACTGGTGGCGAAACTGTTGCTATCAGTTCTGGTGGAATTCACGTCAATGCAGACAGATACGAATCATCACCATTTGCTGCAATGAAAGCTGCAAATGCAGTAGTAGAATCTGCAAAGACAAAAGGATTCACAGGATTCCATATCAGAGTTCGTGCTGTTGGCGGAGTTGGTTCTAGAGTTCCAGGTCCAGGTGCACAAGCTGCAATCAGAGCACTAGCAAGAGGCGGATTTAAGATTGGAAGAATTGATGATGTTACACCTATTCCTCACGACACCACCAGAAAGAAGGGTGGAAAGAGAGGAAGAAGAGTCTAGTTAGTGACTTTAATTTTTACGTCACAGTTCTTAGAAGCAAAATAATCTTTCAAAAATTCAGCAAACTTTTCTTCTGCAGTACTAGAACGGTATTTTGATATCATGTCTGCAAACTTTTCTTCAATGCCTTGCTGTAATTCAGATTTGAATGCAATTTTAAAAAAAGTCCAACCAAAATTTTCGGTTGGTTCACTGAACACATATCCATTATATCCACCAGTTAGTGTTTCCATGTGAGACAGAGCTTTTTTGATGTTAAATGCATCATCTGAATAATTTTTTGTAGAAATTTCCAAAGTAATAGCCATTATTCTTCATCCTGAGAAGATTGCTTGCTAAGTTTGTCAGTTAGTGAAACAAATTTTCCGTCTTGTTCAATGTTGATTTTAGTCTCCATTCTAATGTGTAGTCCAACTGCTCTAAACAATGCTAGCAGTTTTCCTCCATCAAGAGTTTCATTAAGTTCGCCGGATTTTATCAATTCAGATAATTTTAGTACAATCATTTTTGTTTCATTTGGAAATTGTGATTCGGCATTTTGTAAAACTTCTAGTCCTCTAAATCCCAAAACTTTGACTAGCATGTCCCTTGGATTTTCAACAGGTTTTTGTTCAGTTTGTTTGGGAGCAGAATCTTGTCTTGATACAAGATTTTTTTGCATCTCTGCTAGTCGTTTTGCTTTTAGTCTCTCTAGTTCTGAATCTTCTTCGCTCAACCTTTAATCACACCTATAGGCACTAATTTTGCCACTTTGGTGGCAATTCCAAGATCATGAGAAACATTAACGACAGAATCAACATCTTTGTAGGCTTGAGGTGTCTCCTCCACAACTCCATCTCTGGTCAATGCTTTGATAAAAATACCCTTGTCATTTAGGGATTTTTTAACGTCATCTTCAGTATAGTTTCTTCTTGCCTTGGAGCGAGACATTGTCCTTCCTGCTCCATGTGCAGTAGAACCAAAGCTTAGATCCATTGAATTTGGTTGCCCAAGTAAAATCCAGCTTGCAGTACCCATAGAACCAGGAACCAAGACAGGTTGACCAAGATGACGATATTTTGTTGGAATCTCATCTCTGTTTGCAGGAAATGCTCTAGTTGCACCCTTTCTGTGAACAACTAGTTTTCTCTCCTCACCATTTACCTTGTGCTTTTCTACTTTGGCAATATTATGTGCAACATCATAAACTAGTTTCATATCAAGATCAGACTCTGATTGATTAAAGACACGTTCAAAAGATTTTCTAGTCCAATGAGTAATCATCTGTCTGTTACTCCAAGCAAAGTTCAGAGCTGCAAACATTGCTTTTCTGTAAGACTCTCCTTCTTCAGAAGTGTTTGGAACACATGCAAGTTCTCTGTCAGGTAAAGTGATGTTGTATTTGGACATGGCTTGTTCTGCAACTCTCAAGTAATCACTACACACTTGATGGCCAAATCCTCTTGAACCACAGTGAATTAGAACAGTAATTGTTCCTTCTTTGATTCCCATTTTTTCAGCTGCTTCCTCATCATGAATCTCTGCAACTTTTTGAATTTCAAGAAAATGATTACCTGAACCTAAACTACCAAGCTGAGGTGCACCTCGCTTTCTTGCTTTATCTGAAACTTTGTTAGGATCTGCGTTTTTTATCTGTCCATTCTCTTCACAAACATCTGAATCGTTTGTTGAACCATAACCATGATCAATTGCCCAGTTTACTCCATTAACTAGAACCTCATCAAGTTCAGAGTGACTGAGTTTTACTGCACCCTTAGAGCCAACACCTGAAGGGATTGAACTAAACAGATCAGTTACAATATCTTTTAGTTTAGAGCGAACCAAATCTTCAGTTAGATTAGAACGGAGTAATCTTACTCCACAATTAATGTCATAACCAACACCACCTGGACTGATCATTCCTTCTTCAGCATCCATGGCAGCAACACCACCAACAGGAAATCCATACCCTTCATGTCCGTCAGGTAAAACAACACTGTGTCCTACAATTCCAGGAATAGATGAGACGTTTCTTGCTTGCATGATAGTCCTATCAGTAAGCATTTTGTCTAGCAATGCTTCATTAGCGTAAATTCTAACTGGAACCTTCATTCCTAAATTAGAATCTGCATCAATTTGATATTGATTCTCTCCAATTTTTCTTGGAGTCATGTTACTCATATTGATTGAAAACCTGTAGGTTCCAATTTTAATCTTCAGTAAAATGATTTTTTTGAAAAACCAAAATGGAAAATAATGATAGGACTTAACTAGGATAAATTACACTTACAAAACATGGTAAGACGAAAATTAACTGAAGACGAAAAGGAAAAACAAAAAGAAGAACAAAAAACTAGAGCAAAAGCATCAAGAGCAGCAAGAAGAAGTGGAAAAAGTATGAAAACTGAAGGCAAAGTAAGCAAATCAAAGGCAAAAACAAAAGAAGCAAGATCTCAAAAGAAAGTTGCCACAGTCAACAAATCACGATACTGAGGAGTAGATTTATTTTCCAATAAGTTCAGGTAGAATCATTGGCAATTCTACCTATTGATAGTGGTCGTTATGGCACTAAAGAAATGATGGAAATTTTTAGTGAACAGAAAAAAATCAACTATCAATTGGAAATTGAAGGTGCAGCTGCAATCTCTCAAAGTGAAATCGGAATGATTTCAAAAAGTATCGGTAAGGAAATTCACAGAGCTGCAACGTCAGGAAAAATTACTGCAAAGAGAATCAAGCAGCTAGAGGCAAAAAGTGATCATGACACTGCAGCACTAGTTGAATCACTTAGTGAGAAATGTAGCAAGAATGCAAGACCATGGATTCACTATGGATTGACAAGCAATGACTTGGTTGATACAAGTAATTCAATGCAGATGCGTGATGCACTGCAAATCATTGAACCCAAAGTCGCAAAGATGGCATCAATCTTGGCCAAAAAAGCAGTAAAGCATTCTAAAGTTCCAGCAGTTGGTAGAACACACGGACAACATGCCAGTATCATTTCATTTGGATTAAAATTTGCAAACTGGGCAGCAGAGATGGCAAAGCACATTGAGAGAATTGAAGAGATAAAGAAGAGAATTTTGATTTGTAAAACATTAGGAGTTGTTGGAACAGGTTCACTGATGGGTGCAAAGTCACTTGAAGTTCAAAGAAGAGCTGCAAAGAGATTGAAATTATTCCCAGCTGAAGTAACAACACAAGTTGTTCCAAGGGAGAGATATGCCGAATATGTCTTTGAATTGGCATTGATTGGTGCAACGTTAGAAAAAATTGCAATAGAGATTAGAAATCTGCAGAGAACCGAGATCGGTGAGGTTGCAGAGCAGTTCAAGAAAGGACAGATGGGAAGCAGTGCAGTTCCTGTAAAGAGAAATCCAATCAAAAGTGAGCGTGTATCATCATTATCTAAACTAGTTCGAAGTCAAGTTGCAGTGGCTTTTGAGAATATTCCATTATGGCATGAGCGTGATTTATCAAATTCAGCTAATGAGAGATTTGTAATTCCTACAGTATCCATTCTAGTTGATGAAATGCTTGAAACCATGACTAGAATTGTTTCAAACTTGTTTGTAAATGAAAAGAGAATCGTAGAGAATCTCTACATCACAAAGGGACAAATCTTTGCAGAATTTGTTTTGGAGGCACTAATCAAGAAAGGAGTTCCCAGATTTGTTGCATACAGAGACGTGCAGCGAGTTGCATTTTTGGCAAACGACAAGGGAATGTTTTACAAAGATGCAATCAAAAAAGACAAGGCATTTACATCAAAGTTAACTGAAAAGGAGATTGATGCAATATTCTCACCTGAAAAACATCTTGGTGCATCACCTAAAATTATCAGTAACGTAAACCAGTCAGTTCACAATACAGTAAAGAAATTCATTTAGATTCAAAATAAAAAAAGTTAGATCTTTGATTGATCTTAACTAGTTTTTTGCTAAGCGTTGTATCATCGATATTTTTCACCATTACATCGGTCACACAATATCTCACATGAACTATTCAATGATACATACACGTTATCTGCCCAACATCTGTTGCATAGACCAATGAAGGATTGGGAATGTGCTAAAATGTCTCCCACATTCCCAGATAGGTGATCAGATGTTTGGAAAAGGGTGGTGAGTTTATGGGATGTCATTGTGCTTCTACCTTTTGTGTATGAAGTTGTTGCTCAGATTTGTTCACCATTTCTAATCCAAATGTGCAATCAAAGTGGATTCTCTCTAGTGTAGAATATCCACATGCAGGACAAATTTGCTGTATTGCCTGTTGACATTCTGAACATGTGGATTCTATTTGAAGCTCTGTGCCACAATTTCTGCAGCTTTCATCAGGCATCATTTTCACCTCCTTGAATTATCTCTCGAAGTTCATGATAGTCCTGGTTTGCCAGAGTTATTGCGTTGTTGTATACCTGCTTTAGTTCGTCAATGATTTTTTCATATTCGTCTTCAAGTTCTTTTAATTCTTCATTGTTTGTGATGTTCTCTATAGATTTGATGTAGTTATCTTCTGCCTGTTTTAGCTGTGTTTCATATTCAAGTTTTGCATCATTTATTGTCTGGGTAAGATGTTTTCTTGCTTTCTCTAAGGTAATTTTACCATCTTCAATTGCTTGGTCAAATTCAATTTGTGCTTGATTTATCTTCTGGTCTCGTAGAATCTTTGCATCTGCTACTGTCTTGTCATATTCTTTTTGAGCTAATTGCTTTGTTTCAGAATCTACATCAGGATTTGAGGTTATACTTTTCAGCTCTTGCTTTGCTTGAGTTATCGTCTCTGTAAATTCTATTTCTGCTGTTAAGACTGCTTCATCATAGATTGTTTTTGCATTCTCAGCATGTGCAGATGTTACCATCATGCCACCTGCAATCAAACTTGCAACAGATACTACTAGTGCAGTCAGAATTGTATTTTTTCTAAAACTATTTTTATTCATGATCATCACCTTTTTCCATTACAATCAGGAGGTTCATTTTATGAGCCTCCCTTCGAGGAATTTCCTCGAATTGACTGTATCTTGTTTAGATATTTTTCAAAGTTGCCAAATTGGGAAAAATAATGATTTGACATACTTCGAACTTGGTTGATTTGTTGTTCAAACCACATTTTCATTCACTGAGATAGGATTGGTTTTAGATGACATAAACTCAAGGCAACAACAATGATCACAAATACAATTTTTTCATTAATCGTCAGCTTTGGTGTTGACTAGTAATATCTTAGAATAACCACAGTCTATGAACAAGTTTACAATATACAAAACCATGACAACACAATCATTTCAAACAAAACCCAATAGCACTTGGGATAAAATGGTGCATGCCCCATTCAAAAAGGTCGTCAAGTTTGACTTAATCTGTATGGGATTAGGTGCAATGATGGGAATGGGATTAGGTGCATTCCTAGTCAAAGAAGTACTAGGAATGTAATTTTTTTATTTTTTACACTTTTTCAACTAGTTTACTTTCATTGAAGCTTCCTGCTTTGTTCCAATAATACAAGAAATAGTCATGACACCACTCATGAAAATCAGTAGAAGTTCCATAGAATATCTCAGATAGGTCAGGTTCACCATCAAGATCTGGAAATGCGATAAATGCTTCCTTTTCGTTTAGTACTATTGCAGTAGGAACAGTCTTTAGCATTTTTCTTTCAGCAGTTCCGTTTTGTATGTATTTTTTAAAATCAATTTTTTTCATATTCTCAGTTCTGCCTTCTGGAACTGTGCATGTTTCAGATAGAATGTATTGTAATTTTACGCCTTTTTTTAATTTCTCAATGAGTGGTTTGCCAAGATCCAAAATGATCTCAGATGTAAGAAGGTAGATGTACTCTTCGGCGTTATTGTAAATCTCCTTCCATTTTTCTAAAATAGTTCCTAGTCCTTTGATGTATTGACCATCAGAAAGCTGTCCAACACGCATATAGAATTTTTTTGGCATGTTACCAAAATTATGATGGTGGAAATATTTCATATTTTGAGACAGAAACATTATTGCAGGAACTTGGTTGTGCATGGTTCTTCCAAATTCAGTCAATTCATAATTTCCGTCACGATCTTTTATAATCAAATGACCATCTTCGAGTCTAGAAAAATTTCTGTAAACTTCTTGTTTTGTAGAATCAAATTCTTTAACTAGATCAGCAGGTTTTGATTTTTTTTCTTCAAGCTTGGCAAGGATTTGTAATCTCTGTATACTTGATAACTCCAGAAAGTTATTTGCTGCTGTTTCATACATTGAATCATCAACCATGGGTGGTAATTTCATTTTTAGATATTAAATTGTTATCAGCACAAAATGAAAAAGATAAAGAGGAATTATTTACACATGGCCTTAAAAATGAGCAGGACGTAAAATACATTGGAGGGGCTAGGTAGCAGGCCATAATTCAATTCCTCTTATGAAGCTCCCAGAGTTTCTTTTTGTAGGTTTCCTTCAGATGTAGCATGTTTAAGACATTTGGAATCTTCATGAAACAGATATAGGATTTGTAAGTTATATCGTCTGGTCAATTTTAGACTAGAAAAGTAAAGTCACAAAGTTACTTGTTGGTTTGCCCTGTCTGGTAAAATGCAGGTAATTTCATACCTGCAAAAAGACTAGCATACACCCAAGGGTTGTTCTTTTAAGATGATATTTTTGTAAAACCAGTCAATGAGGGATTGTTTTGAGTGATCCCATCTAAGATGGTTTTCAAAAGATTTTCTGTCTGTAAAGTATAGGTGGTATGGGCAAATAACACACGAATCATAGTTTTCCACTACATATTGTATCAATTTGTCTCTGTGTTTTGCTACATGAATCCTCCATTGCTGTTGCTCTGCAGTAATAGGAGATGGTTTCGTGCACAAAATACAAGATCCTGTTTTGTAACTCATAGTACTCACCTAAGGAAATCTTCTATACCCTCCTATCCTCCATTTATCGATTGTAAGTTTTTCATAGTCATCTTGTAAATTTTTTATTTTATTTTTTTCATTCATGATTACTAGTACACAAATCAGAACTATAAAGGACAGTCAAGAACAATGTTGAAAAGTAATTATGAAAAATTATTCAAAAGAGTTGAAGATGGGAGGGGAGAAAAAGAGTTGGCTTGTGGGCATTGAAGAGATATTCCTCCCATCGTTTGATTAAACTGCCGTCTCTTCTGAAAAGCCAATAAAGTTATGTGAAAATAATATTAAAAATCATATCAACAACGGTATTGAAAAGTTAACATTTTGTTACAAAATATTGGTAATTAAAAAAATCACGGGAGATTAGGTCTCTCCCATAATATCTGGAGGCTTTAGAATAGTTTTCCAGATTGTAGAATAGGAAATCATTTTCTTCTGCCTATTCTATTGGTACTATTTTTCCTACGGGCTTTTCTTCTGCAACTGACAAAGTCAATTCCAAGACTCCGTTGGTATACTTGGCTTTTGCAGAGTTTTCATCAACTTTTGATGGCAATGGTACTTTTTTCTGGTATTTTCTGTCTCCATGCTCAGCAGATATCAAAACCATATTGTCTGCCACATTGAGCTTGATGTCAGATTTTTCAATTCCTGGCATCTCAGAGACAAGTTTGATGGTGCCATCTTTATCGTTTGTTGAAACGTCTACAAGAGGATCTCTCACACTAGAATCTGTAAGCGTTCCTCCAGGCTTTGTATTTCCCCATTCTGTTACATGAGGAATACCATCTTCTCCTATTGTCTTTACATACCCATAGTAGTATGGGCCATAGGTTTGGACGCTGCCTCCATCAGGGCTTTCAAAGACATCACCCATTGAAAAAAAGGGGCTCGACAATCTTCGAAATGTTCTTTCAAATGCATTATCAAACATTTTTTTCACCGTATTGAGATATGGTTCTAAAAAACATAAAGTCTAAGCAACATGAAACGATACTAGTATCATTTTTTATGAAAAGTAAGCTCAGATGTTGAAATTTTGAGTAAAAATGGGCTTGATAAATTTTAGAATTGACTCTACTAAATAAGAAAATTTGTCCTAAGGGAATCCATGCAAAGTTACACATCATTCCAAAAATGGAATAAAAAAGCCGGTATTGTTACTGCGTTAGTTGCAATAGTTGGCATGGCTTCAATTCTATATACTGCAAGCAATTTTGCAAATGAGCAATTTGTATCAGCAGTTACAAGTAGTAATCCTTTCAAGTCAGAGACCATTGCAGACATTTATCCATGGGATGATCAAAGCACTTTAAACTCTGAGACACTAGATTTTGTTTCCCATTTGATACAGACAAGAAACAAAATAAGTGAAATTGACACTTTGATGGTTGAAGATATCAAAAATGGAATACATGATGCCGTTTTATTTGAACAAAAGGGCGACTTGCTAGTCAGCATAGGCCAATATGGAGCAGCAATTCCATTTTTTGAAGAATCCTTGGATATAGAATATCAAGAAGATGTGGAAAGGAAATTACTCAAAGCAAAAGCCATGATAGATAGAATGAATAGGATACAAGTTAACTAACGCAGTAACTAACGTATTTTTTTGATAATGGTATGTCAGATTGACATTGTATGGTTGAAAAATTTTTAAAAATCAGTAAAGACAATTATTGAAAATTAAATTTTGAATTTGACTTTATCTTATGTATAATATTGACGAATAACACAACATGATAAATAAAATTTCCAATCCGATTTCAAAATATGTAGGACTAGTAATAGGAGCTGGTGCAATACTAATGCTCACGTTTGGATATTACTCAGCATTTTAGAAATGCACTAGCACTATTTTTTTATTAGAAAATTTAGAAGAATTATGAATCCTTGATGGCATGAACCACTATTGAAAAGAAATTTTGTAAAATGAAAAGAAGAAGTTAGCACTAGAGAATATTTTTTTCTGTTACTTAAATATAAAAATTAGAAAAATGATTTGTTGACAAAAGTTATGAGTCCTTTGAAAACAGAGTCACTATTCAAAAATACTGCAAAGAACATATTTTTTGCACTATTTGCAGTATTAGTTACAATTACAATTTCACCGGTATTTGCTGAAAATTATGATATAGAGATTATGCCAGGATCATACCAAATAGGATGTCAAATAGACGACAAATGTGTTAACCCTTCAACAATTACTATTGTAGAAGGAGACAGTATAACATGGCTAAATTATGACATAGTATCGCATCAAATAGTTACTATAGAATCAGAAAATGATGAAAGAGTTGCAGGGAATTTTGATACAGGAGAAATTACTGCAGGTGAACAAAGTTCATTTACATTTAGACTAAATGGAGTTTATAATTATCATGACCCGGAATATTCTCACATTACAGGAACAATTATTGTCAAAACAGGTAACAGCCAACCAGATTTTGATTGGACATTAAAATCAATATTTTTTTCAGACATTAAAGGTGAAAACACAATTCCATTATTATTAAAACCACTATACATTACAAATGAGGTAACAAATATCGGAAAAAGTGATCCTCCTGAAACAAATTTTGGCCTTACAATCTACAAAGGATCGGAGATGGTATTTCAAGAATTTGAAAATTTACAAATTAAATCAGAACAAAGTTCTCATCTAACATATGTGTGGACACCAAAAGAGTCTGGGAAGTACACCATGATTTTTACAGCAGATGCTTCAGATTACACACTAGAAACAATCACTCAAAACAACATAGAATATAGAGAAATTTTTGTTTATAATGACATTCCAGGTCCAATAATACAGCATGAACATGGTATTGAATATGACAAAATAACATGTAAACAAGGATTAGAGTTGGTAACAAAAAAGACAAATAATTCTCCAATATGTGCGAGTCCAGATACAGTTATCAAATTGCTAGAGAGAAAATTTTTGAGTGATAAATAACATTTAACTGGAGAATTTACATGATAAGAAAAATTTTGATTCCTTTTGATGGAACGGCAAGTAGTGAAAAAGCAATTAAAAACACATTTCCCTTAATTGAAAAACATAATTCTGAAGTTGTTTTTTTAACATGTATACACGATAAAGCTACGTTTGGATTTTTTAAGACAAAGTCAGACAAAAAAGAAATGGAACAGCAAAAGAAAAAGGCTGAGGAAAATCACGAATGCCTAAAAAAAGAAGTAGAAAAACTAGGTATTTCATCTAGTTCAAAAGTTATCAAAAGCGATTTGGAATCTCGTTCGATAATAGAATATGCAAAAGATCACAATATCGATCTAATAGTAATGAGTAAAACAAAGATTGGTACTCATGCAGAGAAAATGTATTACAATAGTACAGTTGATGCCGTTTTTAAAAATGCACCATGTCCGTTTCTTTACATCCCATGAAAAGGCAGGGCCCACGGGTATTCAGGTACTGTTTTGGAGTCAAAATAGACGCAAATAGGCACAAAATTAGGTGTTAAAAAAATAAAAAAGAAAAAATAGTTTTTTAGACTATTAACAAGGACCTAGTGTGTCACCGTGTTTTAGATGACCCTTCAATGCAGCTTCTGGAACTTCTTTAGTTTTTTCTGCAGGAGTTCCTGGTTTGTGACAGATTGTTACTTTTCCATCTTCAGGTTCTGTAATCTGTTCTACAACAATTACATTGTCAATTGCAGGTCCACAGAAAGTACCAGTAAGGCTTTCAAAGCTTAATGTACTAGTTGAGGATTCTGCGACAAATGAAAAGCCTTCTGTTGTCCAGCCCATGTTAGTATTTGATTTTCCTGTAGTATCAAAAGAAAATATATTTTCATATGAAGCTACAGAAACTTTCATGTTCTTAACATTAGGTTCACCACATGTACCTGGATTTCCTGCCATGTCAAAAGACACATCATAAGTGATGCCTACTTCAGTAGGGATGTCTTGTGAGACTATGCCTTTTCCAGGAGTTCCAGACAAATCAATGCTCTTTGTACCATCTGATGCATCCCAGAGTGTACAAATCCAATCAATAGTAGGTCCTGCAGAAATAGTCCATCCGTTAAGAGTAGGCCAACCGGCTGTCAATGTGACAAATGGAGAATTACAGTCTGAATTAGGATCTTCTTCAAAGCTTCCATTGACTACAAGATTTGTTGCAGCATTTGCAGTTTGAATGCCTGATGTTGCAACAGCAGAAGTCAAAAGAATTGCAGATAGAACTAATGTAGATAGTATTGTTTTCATGTTATTATTTTGACGAATTTTTTGTCGAATATAAAGATAGTAAAGGGTTGATTTGAATCAAAACGAAGTCAATCAGATCACAATTTTATTAATAATCTGAATCCATCAAAAGCTTGAACCAATTATTGAAAATAAAGTGGGTGCAGATTAATTGTCAGTTTTTGGCAATTCAATAGTAAACGTAGTAGGGTTGTTGGTTACAGAAATGGTGCCACCATGTTGTTCAATAATGGATTTGCATATTCCTAATCCTAAACCAGTACCAGAAGATTTTGATGTAAACAGAGGCTCAAAAATCTTTGGCATTATTTCATCAGGTATACCAGATCCGGAATCTTCAATTTTTATCCTAAGTTTTGAGGAGTCATCATCTATTTGGATTATAATATTTCCTGAATCATTCATAGCCTGAATAGAATTAAGTAGAATATTTGTAAAAACTGCCTCCATCTTTCGTGCATCACAATTAATTTTAGAATCATTTTCAGGTAATGTAATCTTCACAGTTTCAGGTACAGACAGATTGTGTAAGGAGTTTTTTAGAATCTCCATCACAGAATTGTATGATGGATTAATCTGACTAGTTCTAACAAAATCCAAAGTATCTTCAATTATTCTATTTACATCTGTAATTGAATTTTTTAACAATCCACATCTTTGTTTCATTTGATCATCCATATCATTCTCTAATTGTTTACTTAGAATTTCAGAATATGTTTTGATTATTGATAAAGGGTTTTTCAAATCATGTGCAAGACGTGAAGCCATGGTTCCCAATGCCGACATTTTTTCAGTTTTTAAGAGTTGTTCTGTTTTTTGTTTAATTTCTTTTTCTAGATCAATATTCTGTTTTCGTAATTTTGTTTCAGCATCCATCAATTTGTTTGTATTTTCTTTTAGTTGTTGAGTTAAGGTAATGGTTTTAAACTCGTTTTCTACCCACTGGGCAAGATCATTTAGAATGTTTTTATCACCTTTACTTAATTTTCTTGGCTGTCTGTCAATGATGCACAAAGTTCCCAACACATGATGGTCAACACCAAAAAGTGGCTTTCCTGCATAAAATTTAATGTATGGCTCACTAGTTACAAGTAGATTATCTGAAAAACGTTCATCTTTTGTAGCATCTTCTACTACTAAAATTTCATCTTTATGAATTGCATGAGCACAAAAAGACATGCTGCGGGGTGTTTCTCTAGCAGACAAACCTGCACATGATTTGAACCATTGTCTGTTAACATCAACTAGACTTACTAGTGCAATAGGAACATCAAATATTATTTGTGCAATTTTTGTAATTCTATCAAACTTTTCTTCAGGAGGAGTATCAAGAATCTTTAATGCATGTAAAGATTGTATCCTTTCTTCTTCATTTATTAAAAGTGGGGCCTCCATAATTTCTCTCACTTATTTTACAGAATATAAACAGTTCATAAATAAAATGATGATTGTAAAAATAAGTAATTTAATTAAAAGCCCAAAAAATGGGACGCAGATAAGCGTAAAAATTGATTTTAGAAAGGGAATGTATGAGATATGAGAATTATCTTTAGTAGTAGAGGATACTAAACCAAGTATGGCAGATTTAGATGTAGAAAGTCAAAGGAAACTAAAATGCAATAAATGTGGTTCGAGGTTCAAGTATCCTGAAAGACTAGAAAAGCATAAAGAAATTGCACATAAAAAGAAAAAAGAAAAATGCAGAGCTTGTGGCGAGGAATTTCATTCTACAGACGACCTCAGAAAGCATAAAAAAATTTGCAAGGGACGAATGTAAGACTAGGAATTTACTTACAGGAAATTAAACAAAAAATAGTTGCATCCTGTACAACTTGGATAATTTTTATAGATATTAAATCAAAATAAGTTTGAAGATAATCATGTACAAGACCATACTTGTTCCACACGCAGGCACTCCAGCTGGAGATGAGGCACTTAAACATGCAATGTATGTAGCAAAAAACTCCTCTTCTAAAATAATCATCTTACACATAATAGAAGAAATTCATTATGCTCCTGTATCTTTTGCACTTACAGAATCAGAACGTAAGAAGTTATTTGACAGCATTAATGATGCAAATGAATCAATTCGTCACGAAATGGAAAAAAAGATGGTGAAATACGAACAGCAATGCAAGGAGGAAAATATTGAAGTTGATGTCAGAATAAAAGTAGGAGATGCAGCTGAAGTAATTTTAGAGGTCATACAACAGGAAAGTATTGATCTTGTGGTAATGGCAAAACGAAGAAAACTAAAAGGATTAAAAAAACTCCTATCTCTAGGAAGTGTATCTAGGAAAATAGCAGAAAATGCATCTTGTCCTGTTACTCTAGTTGATGTAGAAAATTTGTAAGATAATCCTAGAGTTCTATTTTGGTATAATCAGAGTAGATGTAGAGGTAACATCATCCATTTTTCTAATATCATGTATTATGTCCTGTAGATTGTTTTTTTCATCACTCTCAATTTTTACAATAATGTCATATGAGCCAAATATTGGATGTGCCTCTTTTATAGAATCAATTAATTTGAGATTTTGAATAACTTCAGATTCTGTACCCAGTACACAATTTATTAACACAAAAGCAATTGCCACAACTTTGGTGCTTTAAAAAATATTTAAGATTGTTGTTATTTGACACAACATCTTAAAATCCTAGAAAACTAAATCAGGACATCATCTTGGAATTGATTTTTAATTTTTTGCTTGTTGGTGCAGGTTTGGCCATGCTATATTTTGGAGCAGAATGGTTAGTCAAAGGATCAATCTCAATATCAAACAGATTAGGGATTAGCCAGCTAGTAATTGGTCTTACAGTTGTAGCTTTTGGTACATCTGCACCAGAACTGGCTGTCAGTATTTCCTCTGCAATGCAAGGGTTGTCTGATGTGTCTGTGGGAAATGTTGTAGGCAGTAACATTGTAAACATTGGTGCAATTCTGGGAATTTCTGCAATACTTAGTCCAATTATTGTATCAAAATCTGCCATAAGAAAAGAAGTACCAATAATGATTGGAGTTTCATTTCTACTGCTTGCAATAGTTATGGATGGAAAAATTGATTTTCTTGATGGAATACTACTTGTAATTGGAATTATTGTTTTTACAGGATACAGCTATCGTAGTTCTAAAAAAGATACAGATACAAAAGTCATCCCATCATCTCAAATATTACAAAAAAATATTTTTTCAAAATCAATTATTTTCATAATAATTGGGCTAGTGTTACTAACTGGAGGTTCATTTCTTACAGTAGATAATGCAGTAATCATTGGCACAAATTTTGGAGTATCTGAATTATTTATGGGACTAACCGTGGTTGCCATTGGTACATCACTTCCAGAACTAATCACATCAGTAGTTGCAGCAAGAAAAGGTCATGCAGATCTTAGTGTGGGAAACATTGTAGGAAGCAACATCTTCAACATTATGGCTATTTTGGGAATATCATCTCTAATCTCAGGAATTACTGTTAGTGAACAAGTACTCATAGATGTTGGAATTATGTTGGGATTCAGTCTTGTGTTAATTCCAATAATGCGTAGTGGTTTTGTCATATCCAGAAAAGAAGGAATTTTCTTAATTGTAGGATATGTTGTTTATGTGGGATTTTTGTTGTACCGACAGTAACTGCTTGATTTTTTTACTTTATTACTAGTCTAAGGGCGTTATCATTACTAATCCTGAATTATCAGGAACAAATTTTATCATAGAAATATCTTCTCCCAAAATATTTCCCTTTGACTCTAATTCATTTGGGAGTTGCCCATTTACTGTTACTACCATTTTTGGAGCCAGGTATTCATTTGGAATGTACATCACCACATATTGAGGTCTGTCAATTACAAAGGAAATCATTCCTGCCTCAGGTACTAGTTGAAAGTCAGATATTATTGCAGGACTTTGTATGTCAATCACTTTGGAGGTTCCTTCTACAAACTGTGGCTGGAATTTTTCTCTGTTATCTAATGTCAAAGGCTCTGTTTCATATTTTTCTGAATCCTGAATCTCCAACCTCAAGCCTTCAATACAATAATTTTGAGATTCTTTATGTTCAATAAATTTACAAAATTCAGATCCTTTATTCATATCATGATTTGTAAAAAACGCAAGGGTTGTTCCAATAGACATACTACATTCTACAAAATCAACATTGTTCAATTTTGATTCATCACACAAAGATGAGATTGTATTTTGGTTCACTCCTTGTCTGGTCAAAACATTATCAGTGTACTGCATCATCACACCTTTAACACATAATCTGTCTTGGTAAAATGACATGTCATGACACATATTCAAAGAAGAATTCAAATCTTCATTAAAAAAATGCACTAGTCCATGTCCCAAACCATGCACACAGTCTTGATAGTTTGATGAACCTATCAATTCATCACAAATTGATTTGTAATCTGATGGGAGTGTTTTATTATTTTCTTGTACTTCATGAAAATATGCAGCTAGAACA
This sequence comes from Nitrosopumilus sp. S6, assembly GCF_054515815.1. Lineage (NCBI taxonomy): Archaea > Thermoproteati > Nitrososphaerota > Nitrososphaeria > Nitrosopumilales > Nitrosopumilaceae > Nitrosopumilus > Nitrosopumilus sp. S6. Next base: position 60,013 of record NZ_JBTNRI010000005.1, on the reverse strand, counting down.
CCGTGAAAGTATCCACCCCTGCACATGGTTCCATCCATTCCAATAAGGTTTTCAATAACATTTGGACTCTCGGCAAAGGCAACATGTCCTATTTCATGAGAGACAAAATGACAATCATCAATGGTTCCGATTTTAGATAACGCTATTGAGAGTTCTAATGCATCTGAATTGTTTTCCTCATTTTCTGCAATCATTCCAAAAAATTCAGAATAGCAAACAAGACGTAGTGTTCCATCATCCATGTCAGCACATGTACGAATATCTTGCAAATACTTTACAGCTAGAGCCTCTGAAGGCAATACAGGAACTACATCATCAATATCTAAAATTCCGTCATTATCATCATCTGTATCTCGGTTTGAACCTATTCCATCAAAATCAAAGTCTGCCCAATCAAAAGGATTTGTGTCAAATTGGTCAAGCAAGTCTGACACTCCATCATTATCATCGTCAATATCACATTCATCGCCTAGATTATCAAAGTCAAAATCTGCCTGATCAAAATTAGCGTTATTTGGACAGTTATCAAAAGAGTCAGCCACTCCGTCGTTGTCTTCATCAAAACCTACGGGGTTGCCATTAGATATATCATCATAATTTAGCAAAAAGAAAGTAGATAACAAACCAATTGCTATGACGATTGGAATAATGAAAAATCTACTAATCAATTATTTTTTTTTTGAGAACTTGAATATACTTTGTTTGTGATACAAGATTGAATTTAAGAAATTTTGCAAGAGATGTTTTTGTTACAATCTAAAAAATAGGCAGGGTAGATGAACATAGCAGTCGAACAGTCAAGAAAAAATTACCTGCCGTTCTTACTTCAAATTACTCTCTAAAACATTCTATGATACAAGTCTAGATCTGACAAAACAAAATTTATCAAAAAACTGTAATTATTTGTAGAATAGGTTAAATCCTTGATTTCAGGATTGAAAATATGCACGAAATGGTAGATTCTCCACAAGTAAAGATTCTTGAGTTCATCATAAACAACCCTAGTTCCCACCTAAGGAAAATTAAGAACAATCTGGGTTTCTCAATGGGTACAGTTCAGTATCATCTGAATATTCTTGAAAAAGAGGGAAGGGTAAAATCCGTCAAAACGAAGTTTTACAAAAATTATTATCATATTAATGAATCAGATGAACAAATCTTATCTGTTTTTAATTTAGACTCCCCACGAAGTATTCTCATGTATTTGTTGCAACATGAACCATCAACACATCAAGAAATAGCAAAAGGAATTGGATTATCATCTTCCACTGTTAGCTGGCATATGAAAAGATTGATGGGGTTAAATGTAATCGAGTCAGAATATTCAGGAAAATATACATTATATCATCTTGCCAACAAAGAAAACGTATTAGAAAATCTTAGAAAATGCAAGTCAACTACATGGAACTCCATGGTAAACAACATGATAGATGTATTTTCAGCATTTGAGCAGAAATAATCCAGATCTAAAATGTTGGAAACATACTTGTTAGCAATATCAGATATTTTCCTACAGTTTGATTACCTCAATCCATTTGATGATCCAGGAGATGTTGTTACTGAAGACGATGTTATTGCAGGTTCTGTAACTGTTGCCATAGCAGGACTATCCATATTCTTGACAATTATGGCAGTTTCAGCGTATAGAAAAACAAGAGTTTCTCAGTTAAAGTACATTGCATTGGCTTTCTCATTGTTTACAATTTATCTTGCAACAGAAGCATTACAAGAATTATTAACATTTGATGATGACTCTTTTGACTTGTTTTTATCAATTATCATGATGCTGATTCTACTTTGCTTCTTTTTTGGAATTATTAGAAAAAAGAAAGACAGTGTTTAGTAATGATGTTTGGTCTTTATTTTTGGACTCAGTCTTAGTGCAATGTTACAACATGGGCATCTGAATCCATCTATTCTCAAAAAAATACAACAACAAGAACACCATTTGAAACCATTTTCATAGCTTAGTTTGTTTGAATGCCCAAAATCATTGAAATTTTCACACTTGTTATTGCACATAAAAGCCATCTTACATCCCAAAATCACTAGGATCTCTCAAAAATCATATTATTACATACGTAGTAGATGCAATCTGTTTTCCATCATATTCTAACACTAACTGATATTCTCCTGCTTCAAACTTTCCATCGATAGGGATTATTGTGAAAAAATCCCCCTCATTGGTTCCTGTGGTGTTGAATTTAGTGATTTCTCCAGTAGGAGATACATTAAGCAAATGAACAACAGTTCCACGTTCATAATCTGAAACATATCCAATTACAGTCAATTTCTTAACTTCCGTAGAGTATTGGGTTTTTGTTATCTCGTGAGAATCTAATGTAATGTGACTTTCTTGAATTTCTGAAAATCCCATACCTGTAAAACCAACACCAAGTAATGCTAATACTAAAAATCCAATTACAATGACTTGCATACAAAATCAAATGGAATCATATTAAAAGTAATTGTGATACAAGCTTCGATTTGTATTACGCATAATTGTTTTTGTTTTAGATTAAGATTGCTACTGTCTTCTGATTAACCGCTAAATGCAAAAATCAAATTAGCAGAACTAATGACGAAAACCAAAACCAACTATGCAGTCTATGGTGTAATTCTTGGAGTAATGTTATTGTCAACTATATCCATTGATAGTACAACATTCCAAGTGTTTGCTCAAACAACAAATGAATTTACTGTAAGAGATTCAGAACAAATCAAATCAGATCCTGTAGCAAAATCTATCCTTGAAAAGATTGAACAGATGAAAAAGAACCTGGCAGAAATTAGTGAAGAAAAGAAGAGACAACAAGCACATCAAAAATTCATTGACCAACAAAGAGAACTTGCAAAACAAGAACTAAACAAAGAACTAGACAGGATACATGAAAAATACAAAGATTACACTCCAAAAGCATCTTTTAGTAGTTTTGTAGCCTCAAAACCTGCTCAAACTCAGTTAGTCTACTGGGATATGTTCAATTTCCAACAAGAAAAGGTTGCTGATGCACGAAAAGCCATGAAAAATGTTCTTGATAATGGAGGTTCGCTTCAGGAAGCCAGAGACGCATACCATAAAGCCGCATCTGTAAAAAGAATCCAGTTAATTGACATCACAAAAGATCTTAACCTCAAACATGGATTGGCAGAAGATTCAGTTCAGTCAACCTTTGACAAGTATGGAAAACTTCCAAGGTATGACTAGCTAATTTTTTTATTTTTTAATACAACCTTCGATCCGACTCTACAAATTTCAAATTCATTGATCATTTTTTTGAATATTGCAAATTAACTTGTTTTTTCTAAATTCTATTACATGTACAAGATAGTTTCAGTGATACTGTTCACAAGTTTGATGACTGTATTGCTTGCAACTCCTGCATGGGCTGTGGAGGACTTTATGCTTAGTGTAAGCAGTTTGTCTGAATACCAAGAAGGTGAACACTCTGTTATTACTGGCAAAACAATGACGTTGGATGAAAAACCTGTTTCTGATGTTCTAGTTCACGTATATTTTCCATCTGGAATCATAAAGACTGTAACAAATTCAACAGGACAGTTTTCAGCAGTATCTCCTGCGGTTTTGGATATTGGAGAGTATAGCACGACAATTTCTGCAAAAAAAGATAACAAGTATGCCAATACAGAAATCACATACTATGTTGTAGAGACTCAAACAAGAACAATACAAGTAATTGAACCTGTAAAAGAAACACCAAAAGTATCTGACAAAAAAGTAGAGTTGGATCCTTTCTCAAAAATGATTCAGGAACTTGAAAAACAAAAGTCTGAAAATACGAAACGAGACAATGTGATAAAAGAGCAAAAAGAGATTGATCATAAAAGACGACTTGCACAAGAAGACTTGCAAAATGATTTGAAAGAGGCTGAAAAAAGAAATGAGGTGAATAGTCCTAGGAATGTTTTCTACAGATTCATTCAAGAGGTAGACAGTTCTGTTAGAGGAATCTTCTGGCAACAATTCTTGTTTACAGAAAAGATTACTCAACAAGCACAGGAGGCAAAAGAAAACGCTCTAAAAGATGGGAAATCACCCTTTGAAGCCATGAAAATCTTTCAAGACGAGGCTGCTGTAACGCAAAAAGAAGTCATGGAAGTCAACAAGAACCTCAGTGTAAAGTATGGAAATGCCACATCTAGTATTCAAAATATGTTTGATGAAAATGGAAAGCTTCCTAGAGAAGACTGACATTTGAGAACAAATTTTTCTATTTTTTCATCTAGAATGCAAATCTTAAGATATTTTGTATATTACTTGAAACTCTGTTGTAGCTTTGTCGTCTCCGTCCTCAACTGATACAGTATACACTCTGGATCCTCCTTTATCTGGGATTTGCCATACTTCTGAAAAAGAACCATCATTTGTAACTTCTGGAACAATTTCATAAAATTCATCAGAAGACTTTATCTGAATTATTGTTTGGGATTCTGAAGTAATACCTGTACCTGAAATAATTACAAATTCTCCTTGTGAATATGGTTCTTCTTTATCAACTTGTATTGTTAGGATTTTGTCATCTGTTACTACCTCAAAGGTTACCTCAGAAACTCTTTCTCCATTACTTGTTTTAATCGTCCAGACTCCACTTTGTTTTCCAAGAGGAATCTCTAATGGATATGAGAATTTTCCATCAGTATCAGTATAGTATTCAATCATATCAACTATTTCTCCAGTAGGATCAAACAATTCTATTAGGATCTGTGTCATGTCTGAAGATTTTCCAATGAGAAATACCGTCTCGCCAAGATTGTAATAATTGTCATCTATGATGATTTCAATAGGGTCAGTTCCTACACCTAGTCCTACTGTAAACTCTTCGATGGTTTCTTCAGATGCATGATTCAATACTAGATAGTAATTTCCTTTTTTGTAGTCTGAAAGATCAAGTAAATATTCAGCATGACCTGTTGAGTCTAGAGTTACTTCTTCTTCAAAAATAATATCATTACGAGAATTAAAAACTGTCAATGATATATTTGATGAACTAGAACCAAAAATTTCAACTGAAACTTTTGAGTTCAAGTCATTATGAAATTTTTCAATTACAGCAGCAATCTCTTCGGTGGCTTCTCCAATATGTACAGGAACAATTTCAGAGTCCTCATGTTGTTTTAGAATCAAAAAGTATGACCCTTGTGTAAATGTCTCATCAGGAATTATTTCAAATCGTACATGACCAGAATCACCAATCTCTAAAATGTCTACATATACAACATCTCCTTTAGAATCTTCCAAGGATATTTCCAGATCGATGTTGGGTCTAGCCTCCCCAGTAAACACCATTGTAGTACCTAAAGCATAGATGTCACGAGCAGATTTTACTAGAATTGTTTCAGGGGACAAGTCTACATCTATTGGATCTTCATTTGAAGAATTGTTATTTTCTGGATCCACTATGTTATTACCTATAATCACTGCCCCTTGTGTGATAATCCACCTTTCCACAGAGGATAATTTTGCACATATTGCATCACCATTACTTCTAATCATTAATTGGAATCCATTTTTGCATATTACTTCTTCTGCTGGCACTCCATTTGCCATCTGCTTTCGGGGGGAATCTATGTCTCCTAATGCCATAGAAGAAAATAAACTAGCAAACAAAACTAGAAAAGCAAAAATAAAAATGGGTTTCACATATTCAAACAAACTTTTCATAATTAAAACCCTTTTTACACAAAGATACTTTTCTATTTTTCCAATAACCACTTGTCGCAAAATCAAAGTTTTCATTAGTAGGATGTGAAAAATATTTCTGCCTAATTGGGATAAGATGTCAAAGGCAGATTATTTTATTTTTCAGTATTAGTTGTTGTAGAATTATTTTTTCTTTTTACCCAAGGTAAGTACCTCCAAAAAACAACATTGAATTACTGGTATTTGGGCGAGTCAAGAGTTGATTTAATCTTAGCCGAAGTCAACTAATTCGTTTCTAATATACACACCATTAATGTTTAATTTTATGAAATCCGTGTGTAAAACAGAGTTTCATACTAAATCTTGTATTTTTGTAGGGTTGCCTATCTTAATTTCTATGACATTGTTTCCCATGATCTTTGCAGATGTTGGCGAAAACTCTGTCGTATTAAGTTCGTATGAAATAAAAAAACCACAGCACATGACAGGGACTGTTCCATTAACTGTAACAGGTTACATTCAAGATTATGAAAGAGGGGATACTATCAATCTGTTTATCACAGCTCCTTCAGGAGAAATCAAAGAATATCACAGTTCAGGCACAAAAGATGGTCATTATTTCATAACAATTTACATTGATGCGCAATTTGAATTAGGAGAACACCAACTAGTTTCAACATACAAAAACGAATCTAGTTCCATAGTATCATTTAACATAATCGAATAATTTTCAGTCAAAACTGTTACAAGGATATAATCAGAATAACTAGTTTTTTGGAAAATTAATTATCAGTTGTTTCATAATATTTTGAAGGTCTGCCAAACATTTTGCTACAAATCTTACATGGATCGTCAATGTGACATTCTGGAAGATAACAGTTCATTGTAACCTCAATATTGAACAGTCGATGTTTTTAGAGATTTTGTCTACAATACTTTCATGAATTTCAGTTGTGTTGATGTTTTTTGAAGGATTCATTACAACTAGATCAACATCAGATTTGTTTGCAAACTCTATGATGTGCTCGTGCGGATCGATATCAATCTCTTTGATTTTGATTGCAACATTTGCACCATGTTTCTTTGCAATATTTCGGAAATTTTCTGCATTTTTCTGTGCTGTATTAATCTCGTTTGCTTCATTGAGTTTGTCTGTTTTTGTTTTAAAAAAGAAAAATCGAGGTATCTTTTTTTCAATGAGTTGAAGAATAGTCAGCTTTCCTCCATGGTTTGCAGCAATCTTTGATGCAGTTTCAATTGAGTTGTGTCCGTTTGAAGAGCCATCAAATGGAACCAAAATATGTTTAAAATCAGTCAATCATATCACCGCAAATAAAGAAATGAGCAGGGAGAGTTGTTAAAGACGTTACGTGTTGTCTCCTCAAGATAAATTTTGTCTGTATGAGACTTTGGATGAGTCTTAGTCATTGTAATAAGATCTATCTTGTGGTCTTTAGCATAATCAATGATAGTCTTTGATGCAATATCACATTTTACAACTTTGGTTTTTACTGGAATGTTGAACTTTTTGGCTAAAGTTTTCCATTTGGAAATTTTTGATGTGATTTTCTCTCGTTGTTTTTTCAAATGTATTTTATCAGATTTAGATTTAAAGAAACCATAAGAAATCTTCTCTTTTAGGCACGTAAGTAAATGAATTTTTGAATCATTTTTCCTAGCAACATCTAAAACATTAGAAAATGCTTTGTCAGTTCCATGATTTCCCACAAAGGGAACTAGGATTTGTTCTGTGTTTTTCTGCATGGGTATTGTTTGAGTGGAAATTTAATTAGTTCTCATAAGCAAATTAGCTTAATTTCAACACAATAGCTTATGATTTGTTTTAATGTATTAATTCCATAATATAGTATAAACAAAAATTATTTCCTTTAGATTATGAATGTAAAAAAACCTAAAATCAAAATTGGACACAACTTACGTGCACCAAAAAGAAAGAAAGTGAGAATGAATCCATTAGGAGTGGAAAAGAAAAGACTGAAGAAAAATCACGGTAGTTCAAAAGCTATGCAAAAAATGAGAAAAAAGAATAACAAAAAAACACATACTAAAAATCATCTCCACATAAAAGAACAAATAAAATCTGAAAAACAGATTCAGCAAAAAAATTCTGAAGAACTAAAAAGAAACATAAAGAAACTTCAAACCCTTTTGATTTCACTTTCAGGGTTAGAAGAGCTATCTGAGACATCAATAAAGCAAATTCAGCAAAAACGTCTGAAAATCTGCAGAGATAATGAAATGATACTTGAAAAGATCAACACATCTGCAAAAAAACTAACACAATACGAATCAAAATACAGAGATTCTAAGTAGATTTTTGTTTCAGTGTTTTTGATTTTTTCCAGACAAAATCAAAATAATCTACACACCATTCATGAAAAGCAGAATCTGTACTGTAAAACATGTGTTTGAGATCAGGTTCGTTTGTAACAGAAGGAAAAATTACTCCTGCTTCTTTTTCATTTAACAAGACAATAGTATGAACGGTTTTTGTGATTCGTCTTTGGATATGGCCGTCTTGTATTAGTTTGTAATAGCCACTTTTCTGCAAAGTTTCTTCCCTGTTTTCAGGCTCTAATAGATTGTTTGATATGACATGTTTGTATTTGGCACCATCTTTGATTCGTGCAATTAGAGATTTGATTAAGCCCGGAGGGGATTCTGACACTATATCGCACACATAATTTTCAGCATTTTTGTATATAGAGTCCCATTTTTCCAAAACCTTGGTTACTCCTCTAATATGAGTAGTAGATCCTAAAACGCTTAATCTCTTTGTAAATTTTGAGGGAATGGGTTGAAGATTATGATTTTCAAAAAATTGTTGATTCTTTGTAAGAAATTTTATCAATGGAATTTGAGAGAGCATTATTTTTCCTTGAGAGGTAATTTCATATTTTTCATCTAGTCCCTTTTGAACAAGACTAGATTTTGAAAGCCTAGTAAGATTTCTATGTATTTCTTGTGCAGTGACATCAAGTTTTGTTGCAAGTTGAGTAACACCTGAAGGTTTGATTGAAAGGTTAGATAGTATTTGGAGTCGCTGTTCACTAGCAAGGTCTAGAAAATAACTTGCAATTTTTTGAAAATCTTCAGTCAATACTAGTAACAAAACTTTGTACTTATTAGTAATTTTCTAGGTTACAATCCAAGAACCAAATCCGCAAAGGCTTGAGACCATTCGTGGAAGTAATTTTAGAATAAATTTCTAAGATGTTTCAAAGTCAGTGTCTAGGCTTTGGGACATAAAGTCTATTGCAAGTTGAAGTGTAGTGCTAGAATTTGAAAAAAATCCTCTGAATTGCTCACCATCAATTTCTTCACATACAAGACCACACATTGATTTTTTATTCATCGATATGACAACCCAGTTTTGAACAAGTGAATTGTCTTTACAATCAATTACAGTTGAATTTTCAGGCATATCTTTAGGGTTTGATGGAAAATGTCCAATTATGTAAGAAAATGGAACAGAATTCAGTACATCTAGTATTCTTTTTTTACTTAGATTGAACCTATCGATGTTTTGAAAATCAAGTAGTAGAGGGAATTTTTTTTGAACAGCATGATTTTCTATTAATTTTGATACACGTAGCAATCCGCTTCTTTTAGCAATATAGTTAGTTTGATGGTTTGAAATTAGTTCATCAAACGAAGTTGAAAGAAGGTAATCATTTGTTTTTTCCAGGTAAGGTTCTTGAGCCAGAGGTGATTGAAACACATAATCAAGTAATTGAGAAACGTGGCTTTTCATTAAATTTCTAAATTCAAACTAGCATTAATAATTTTTAATTAATTACCAAATGAAATTATTGAATCCTATTTTTGGGCAATAACATATGTAAATGAAATCAAATTGGTTTAAAGAAAAAAAGAGGATTATTAATCCTCAGATTAAAAGAATTATTTCTTTTTTGAAGCTTTTTTAGCGGTTGTTTTTGCTGCTGCTTTTTTCTTAGCTGCCATGGATGCCATTAGTTTACTAGGATTTCTATAGGTGAAATTAAAAAAAGTACACAAATCAAGTGATATTGCAAGCATAATTTTAAACTCCAAATTAGATTGATTTTGGTTTTAGTTCATCTAGTCTTTAGCAGAGTTTTGTGAATCTTTGAACCATACTGTAGTGCTTTCTTTCTCTTGTTGCACGAAACTTCAGGAACACCGACTTGTTTTGCTAGTTTGCGAATAATGTGTTTGCGGTAGATATCTTCTGAATCAGTAATCTTGTCTGAGATGGGAACAGTCTTGGCATAATCAATGAAATCTGAAGACAACAATGGTTGTAGAATGGTTACCCCAAATTCAGATGCAATCAGATTTACTGCCTTCATCATTTTCAGTTCATTGTCTAGTTTTGCATCCATTACTTTGTTAATTTCTGATTCACCACCAGAGAATGCTTCTCTATAGGCGTTATATCCACAAAACAATTCGTCAATTCCATTTGCAGTAATTACTGTATCAATTCCTAAACTCTTTGCAAGTTTTGATACATAGTAAAATGCAATACAGTTTTCATTCCATGATAGATTGTCAGTTTTTATTTTCTCATGTATACTAGATGGTATTGATGGAAAGTCTTTAGGATCAATTTCTAAAATGTGATGAGGATAGCCTAGCTGTTCATTGACCTCTTTTGCAAATATAATATCATGGGATTCAGAAAATCCTATGGTAAGTAGTGTAATGTCATAGTTCATGTCCTTGCAAATTTTTGATACTAGTGTACTGTCAACTCCACCTGAATATGCAATTCCAATTTTTTTATCAGGAATGATTTCAGTAATGGCAGTTTTGATTTTTTCAAATAATTTTTGGTACTGTTCCTCCATGTATATCACTAAATTCTACAAAGGGTAATGAATCAAACTCTTTAACTATTAATGCAATGAAATAATACCAAATATCATGAGACTATCACAAGAAGAAATTACTGCAGAGCTGAAAAATCTACCAGGATGGAGCATGGTAAATGAGAAACTACACAGAGAAATAGAGTTTGAGAATTTCAATCAGGCATTTGGGTTTATGGCCAGAGCAGCACTGAAGATTGAAAAGATGAATCACCATCCAGAGTGGTTTAACGTGTATAACAGACTAACAATAGATTTGATGACTCATGATGCAGGAGGTATCACTAGTAATGATATCAATCTGGCTCGAATCCTAAATTCCCTACTTTGAGTATTTCTAGGCACAAAATTTTCAGAATTTATATAATGACTCTGGGGCAAATCATTTCACATGGCAACTAGTCCCACAATACTGGATTCAGATTTTCGATATATCGATAAAAAGGGAAACCTCATGAAGACTCGAACAGAGTTGACAGTAGCCCAGATGCTAGACTTTTTGGAAGACGAATACGAGTACAATCACAAGGTTACATTGAAAGATGGAAGTGAAGTTACAGTTGATTTTAAAACTGACAAGGGACTAATCGAAGTAATTGACAATGAAGACGACATTGCCAAATACAAACTAGTCAAAGAAGACTTTCCTGACCAGAAAATTATGGCAATTGGACACGGAAAATATGCTGCACAGCTAAAAGAATTGCAAGACATTGTATTTTATGACAAGACACCTCAAACTGGTTCTATCTTTTTAGATGATGGCTCCTTTGCATTTGATTATGCACACATCTTGCCACTAGTTGAGAAATGCTCCATACTACACGGACACACATCATCAGTAATGGTGGAATTAGTCGGACAGATGAAAGACAATTTACTTGTAGACTTTGGTGTTGCAAAAAGAATCGTCAAAGAAGTTTTAGGTGCATTTGATCATAAATTTTTCATTAACAGAAAATATCTAAAGACTGAAGATGACACTCACTATGTCATTTCATTTGAGGGTCCTAAGGGAAGATTTGAGTTGCAAGTTCCAAAAAATACAACTTATCTTTTAGAAGGTGAAGCTACAGTAGAGAATCTATCTAGTGAACTAATAAAATTACTAGCACCAAAAATGCCTGCAAATGTAGAGGCAGTAGGTGTTTACATCTATGAAGGGTATAACAAGGGTTCCCATATCATTTCAAATATATCAAGATAGAATCCCGATCTGCTAACTATGCAGAACTATGCAACTTTTTGAAAATGAATTGATTTAGTGTTGACCTGGGGTCAGCTATTTACTCCGCAGATCCCCTAAAAGAAATAGGCACATAATAGAGTCATGGCGTTAGTAGAGCCTACAAAGAAAGGTGGAAGATACACCATAAAAGAACAAGAAGAGAGAAGAATTCAAGTTTATCATTTACATTTTGAGGAAAACAAATCTGCAGTAAAAATTGCAGAGATACTTAATGTAAATAGAAATACTATCAATGAAGATATCAAATTTTGGGAAAAACAATTTGCAAATGATATTAAAATATATGATCTAGTTTCAAAAATAAAATTACAAATCCAAAAGATGGAAATGCAAAGAGAAAGATTACATGAAGATTTGGAAAAAATAGACATATTTTCTGAAAAAATTATAGTTGAAAAATTTATCAATGATATCGATAATAAATTGATTCAATTCTATTCCAAGATAATGTATCAAGGAAAAAATTCTCTTGAGTCTAATATGTATGAAGAGATTCACGAAGAAGAAGTTAAAGAATTTGTTCGAGAATTAATATTTTCTGATGATGATCCTCACTCTGAAGATATTTATTTTCTTAATGATCTAAAACATAATTTTATTAAAAAAACAAAATGTAATTTGGATTATTCTGAAAAAATTATTAAAAAAATGTTTGATGATGGATTATCTCTTTGTGAAAAAATTGATCCTCCTGAGTTTAAAGTAATCCATACTAATTTTCCAAGATATGTTATTTCAAAATTTGCATTGATGCGTGGATATCTTACAAAAGATGAAATTGTTAAAATTTCGAATAAACGAACAAAACAAGTAAAAAAAATTGAAGAGGAAGAAGAGAGGCAGTATCAAATTGAACAAAAAGAAGAACAAGAAAGGAAAGACCGATTTATCAAAAAATATGGTTCAGTCTTAAAATGGTCTAATGCCGTTTGGGATAGATTTTATTCATATGAAGAACCATAATGCTATAGAATCTCTGTTTACATCTAGAAAGTGGTTATTTTTGATCTTTTTACACGGTTTCTGAAATGAGTCTTGAACCAAAAGTAATGGTCTCTCGAGGTGACTTGTCAAATTAGTTCAAGTCCCTTACAATTTTAGGCGTGGTTTGCACGCCAAATACTGTTTACCGAGTATTGGCCACTATGATCGTGAATCATTTTTAGATATAAAAAATAGGAAAATCTTTCAGTTATTTTGATAAAACTGAAAGTATAGGCATTGCATCCCACTGGTACATATGATGTACTAGCACATTTTCACAGGCATCAGAATATTCTTGATAGAATTTTTTTGCATCTTGTTCGGTTGCTTCAAAAACTGCCATACCACTTGGTTGACCGTTAAAAGAGCCAGACCACATTGTTCCCTTTGAGGATTGCCAGTTATCAACTAGAGATATGATATTTGGTCTAATCCTTTCAATATCTTGTTCTGAAGCATCATCTCCAATCGAGCTAACTATTACCCATGGTTTTAGTTGATCAGACATGACATGTTAGATGCAAATTAGAAATTAAAGATAGAGTTGGTTGTAATAGGATAATACAATTTTCTATCTCAAAAGCCTAGAATAGGAAAATAAAATCATCATCTATTTTATTACAATTATCTTGTAACAAAATATGTTCAAACCATGTTTCTTACCCTGACACTCCTTTACAAACAAGGTTTTGAACCAAGGAAAGCATTAACGCAATTTAAGGTTCATCCACATGGAAGTTGCTATTGGCATAACTTCGAATAAACTGTGTTAATGCTTTCTTTGATAAAATTAAATTTCATTTCAAAAGGATATTCTAGATTTTTAGAGTATCTGGTTTTTTTATATCTAGAAAATTGTTCAACTGCCACATGGCAAAAAAAGTAACACCGTTAATGGTGGAAAAATATGATATTTCACACAAGATTTTCAAGGAACTTGCAAATTTAGAGTCAAGACACATTTTATTTTTAATAATAAAGGAGCCAAAAAGAGCTCAAGATATTTCCAAAGAGACAAAAATTCCACTTAGTTCAGCTTACAAAAGAATACAGAGTCTCAAAAACTGTTCATTAATTTCTGAAAAAACTGATTTTGCAGAAAATGGACACGTGATTGTGTTTTATCAAAGCATGATCAAAGATGTAAAAATCAGCATCACAAAATTAGAGCCATCCATTTCATTTACCAAAAACCCCAATACGAAAAAATGAGCAAATTAGCATCTCTGAAAATTTGTGTTTTATGTGGAGGAATTTATACAATATATGCACTGACAAAGTCAAAAAAATCTTGCCCTAAATGCAAAGGATTGTTGGTTCCATAATGGCTTGTAGAGGAATTTGTGAGAGGTTTCGTGCAGAAGCTCAGAGATACAGATATGGAGTAAAGAGATGTACTTCTTGTGACACATATCTTGAATATGATGGATTTCAGTGTCCATGTTGCAGAACACATCTACGTGCGAAAAGAAAGACTAAGGGATACAGAAGTTAGATGAGTTGTTGAAGTTTAACAGTCACAATTACTACTGTTACCTCTTCTAGGATTACATATTTTGCAATCAAGTAAACATTTGTCTTCAGGGCAATAGCCACAAAACTGCTTCTTTTTTGTTGAATCATCCAACATACTTCTTTTTCTCATTCAAATTACAAAAGAGTTATTCTATATCTAAATCCCAAAAGACTTGAATCATCATTTTATTTGAGATTTTTACGTAGTGTTTCGTTGACCATTCTAGAAAAACTTACAGATACTGCCATCTCTTTGATCTTTTTTGATTGTTTTTCTCGTAGTTTTTTGTACAGATCATCATCTAATACTATGGTTATTCGTTTTGACAATGATTAAAGAGGTATTTTTTCTCTTTTATACCGTCTGTATTTTTTGATAATTGTATCAAGAATTTAGGTTTGAATCCACAAAGGCCCATATACCAAATTGGGAATTAAATGAGATTCAAAATTATGCCACCATCAAAGAGACTTTGTAAGTTGGTTTAGGACTCTTGGATGTTTACTCTTGCAGTCAAGAATAAAATCTAGTTTTCATTTTCACTCCAGTTAGAACCTAGGGCATTTTCAATACTATTTGTTGGCAAACCTTGTTCTTGAAGATCCCACAAATTAATGGAATGATGAATTATTTCAGGATAACTGCATGGTACATCAACTGGTATTGAAACTGATTGATGCCAAAACAACAAGATTGGTTCATTTTCAATTGTAATCGGTCCCATGTATTTTACAATGCCAAGTCCAGGAAGATACGGTTCAGATAGATCAGGATGAAATTCTGCATAACCGTCTTTTCCGATATTTGTACAAAGGACTGCAAAAGTATCATTTACTCTGAAATTTGCATGATATTCAAATTCAGGTATTGGTTTGTAGCCAGTTGACCATTCGTAATTATTCTGGCCAAATTCAACATTGATAGAATTATTTTCTAAAAGTTCAATTTTTTCCATTGCCATCATGTTTGGATTGTGATTAACGGGAAGATAGTCATAATGTCCATCTCCTTCATAAAAGATAGCATTTCTCATATGTTCAATGAGATCTTTGTCTGTTTTTATCCATCCACAATTGTTTGAATTAATATGGTGAGTTTGGTTATTCCAGTCAAAATACCAATGTGCAGGTTTCTCACCAGTATAATCACACCAGTCAAAAATTCTTTGAAGATCATCTATAATCATTCCATTTTTATCATATTGTAGACCAAAATTCAATTCGTTGTTTTCATCAAGATATTTTTCATAACGAGGGATTATTTCTGATTTAGGTATAGGATTTTCCATAGTACCAATAGCAAATGCAATAATCACACCAGCAAAAATTATTCCAAGAATTACCAAAAATCTAGCCTTCAATCATTCAAATTCAAGTTATAATATTCATAAGTACTTCGTACCTTTTACTCTTGAGAGATAAACCACATGAACAATCAAAGGGCCCTTAACTTTTAGTTTGAGACTGTTAACCAAGTTAACCCGTTAATCTTCGTAAACAGGTAATCATTCTAAGTTATGCATTGATTGCAAATCTTTCTTAAATTCTGATAAACTATCAGGAACTTCAATTGCAATAGAATCCTTTAATGACAATTCCTTTGCCTTTTTCTCATTCCAAACTTTAGAGTTAAACTGCACCACTTCTTCAGTGATTTTAGAGAAATCCTCTACATCTTCAGATTCTGCTTGTCTTTCTGTGTGAATACTAGTCTCAGAGTATAGTGTCTGCCACAAATGTTCTGTGATAAATGGTGTAATTGGTGCCAGTAATTTCAAAATTGTAGAGAGTGTCTTGTGTAATGTGTAAATGGCAGCATCCCGTTCTTCTTCTGAAAATCCCTCTCCATATGCACGTTTTTTGACCATTTCAATGTAATGAGCTGCAAATAAATTCCAAGTAAATTCTCTAATTGCAATTGCTGGAACAAAGAAATTGTATTGGTCATATCCTTTCTTACAATCTTTAATCAAATTATTTAGTTCAGATAAAATCCATTTGTCAACTGTAGTTGGTTTACCTTCTTTGATTACAGTAAAACTAGACAAAAATCTTGAAACATTCCATAGTTTGCTCAAAAATTTCTTGGTTGACTCTATCTTTTGTTCGTTGCATCTAAAGTCATATCCGTGATTAATCTCACTTGCACTCCAGAATCGAAATGTGTCAGCTCCAAACTTTTCAATTACTGGAAGTGGATCAATTGCATTTCCCTTACTCTTACTCATCTTCATTCCTTTTTCATCCAAACCATAACCCATGATCCAAGCTTCAGTCCATGGTTTTTTGCCAGTTAACATGTCACATCGCAAAAGTGTGTAATACAACCATGTTCTTACGATATCTTTTGCTTGAGGTCTAAGTGATGTTGGATATGTTTTCTCAAAGAACTCAGGATCCTTGTTATACTTTGTAACAAACAGTGGTGAAACACTAGAATCCATCCATGTATCAAATGTTCTATCCTCACCAGTAAATTCACCATTTCCACACTTTGTACATTTGTCAATTGGGCATTTCTCCTTCCATGGTTGATAGTATTTTCCAGGTTCTGGAACATGTGGTTCATTACAACTAGAACAATACCAGATAGGAATCTCTGTTCCATAGTATCTTCTTCTTGAAATTGGCCAGTCAATGGATATGGAATCAAGCCAGTTCATCAAAATTTGCTTGTGCATAGATGGGTAAAACGTGATTTCTGAGCCTAATTTTCGCATTTTTTCAACAGAATCTTTCTGTTTGAGATAATATTCCTCCATTGGAATAATCTCAATTGGAATCTTACTTCGCTCTGAAATTGGTGTACGATGATTAATCTCTTCAATTTTCTCAACAAATCCCTTTGATTCTAAATCTGAAATAATTTTCTCTCTTGCTTGTTTTGGTTTTAGTCCTGCATATTCCCCTGCAGCTTCAGTCATTCTTCCATCCAAACCAATTGCAACAATCTCTTCTAACTCCATTTCTCTAAACAATGCAACGTCGTTTTGATCACCGTAACTACAAACCATTACAGCTCCTGAACCAAAGTCTTGCTGAGCTGAATGGTGAGTTTTAATTTCAACTTCAGCACCAGTGATTGGTACAACCACTTTACTTCCAACAAATTGAGCATATCTTTCATCTTCAGGGTTTACAATAATGGTACGGCATGCACAAAGTAGTTCTGGTCTTGTACTTGCAATGATAATTTCTTTGTCTGTATCTTTGATTTTGAATTTCATGTGAACTAGCTTTGTCTGCAAGTCCTGATATGCAATTTCAGCATCAGCAATTGTAGTTCCTGAAACCCAATCATAGTTGTTGGGTCGAGTAGCTAGAACTATTTTTCCCTCCTTCCATAAAGTGATGAATGTTGATTGTGTTAGTGCACGATACTCTTGTGAATCTGTTCTGTAATGGTTCTTCAAATCTCCACTAAGACCAAGATTTGTCATAATCAGTACCATCTCTTCTTCTAGATCATCTAGTGCTTCTCTGCACAAATTCAAAAATTCTCCACGTTCTGTTTCTCTCATTCTGATGTTGTGTTTTTTCTCAGTGTAGAACTCTACAGGTAAACCATTTCTGTCAATTCCAATAGGAAAGTAGACATTTTTTCCATTCATTCTTGCAGTTCTTGCAATCATGTCTATCTGGGAATAGTGAGCAGCAGCTCCAATGTGCCAAGGCCTGCCTGAAGGGTATGGTGGAGGTGTATCTATGGTGTAGTTATCATCAGTTGGAGTGAATTTGTAAAGGTCTGAATCCTGCCATTTTTTTAAAACCTGTGCTTCTAATTCTGGATTCCAAGCTTTCTCTGTAATTTTTGGGTCCATTTTTTTAATTTGAAATTATTGTTTTGAATCTTTAACTAACTTTACAAAATATTTGTGAACTGCTAAATCGTCAGTTAGTTCTGGATGAAATGATGTTCCAATGATGTTTCCTTTTTTGATTGCAACAATCTTTTCGTTAATTTTTGCAAGAACTTCAATGTCATCTGAAGCAGATGAGATTGCAGGTGCACGAATAAAGACACCATTGTAGTTTGGAATTCCAATAGAGTCCATTGAGATGTTTGCTTCAAATGATTCGCGTTGTCTACCAAAAGAGTTTCTTTCAAGTTTGATATCTAGAAAATCAAATAGTGGTTGTTCTGTTTTCCCAACAACTTTGTCACTTGCATCATTTGCCAATAGTACCATTCCAGCACAAATTCCTAAAACTGGCATTCCAGATTCTACTTTTTGTTTGATTACTTTTTGAGAGCCATTAACTAGAGATAATTGTCCAATTGTAGTGCTTTCACCACCAGGAATTACTAGTCCATCCATTGCAGATATCTCCTCAGGAGTTTTTACAACATGAACAGTTGCTGTTTCATTCAAATCAGCAATTGATGCTACTAGTGATGATACATTTTCTGCAACATCTCCTTGTATTGCTAGAATTCCAATTTTGGCACTCATGCTGAACCGCCTCTATCTTGCATACGTAACTCTAGTGTTTTAACATCTAATCCTAACATTGATTGGCGTTCATCAATCATTTTTTGTGCTTCTTTTACCTTATCAGTCTCATCCCAGAATGTAGTTGCCAATACAATTGCTCTTGCACGCTCTGGTGCATCATTTGCATTAAAAATTCCAGAACCAACAAAGATTCCATCACATCCAAGTGACATTAGATATGCTGCATCAGCTGGTGTTGCAATTCCTCCTGCTGCAAAGTTCACAACAGGCAATCTACCTAGTTTTGCAGTTTGCTCTACAATATCATAAGATACTTTGAACTCTCTTGCCATTCTAACTAAATCTTGATTATCACCAGAATCATACATTGATTTGATTGTTCTTAGTTCATCATTTACTTTTTTAATATGAGTAATGGCTTCTGCAACATTGCCAGTTCCAGGTTCTCCTTTTGTTCTGATCATTGCAGCTCCTTCTTCAATTCTTCTCAAAGCTTCTGCTAATGATCTTGCACCATTGACAACAGGTGTTGTCATGTCCCATTTCCAAATGTGACGTAACTCATCAGCTGGAGTTAACACTTCAGATTCATCAATCATGTCAACATCTGTTTCTTGCAAAACTAAAGCTTCATTGACATGACCAATTCTACATTTTGCCATTACAGGAATTGTAACTGAATCCATAATCTCTTCAATAATTCTAATACTTGCAGTTCTTGCAACACCACCTGCCTTTCTAACATCAGATGGAAGTTTGTCTAATACCATTACAGAAACCGCGCCTGCTTCTTCAGCTATTTGTGCTTGCTCTACATTTGTGACATCCATTACAACTCCATTTTTTAGCATGTGGGCAAATCCACGTTTTAGAGTTGAAGAGCCACGAATAATATCAGATGATTCTGATTTTTCAGAAATTATTCCTTTAGCATCTTTGCGTTCACCAGATAGCGGAAGCATGTTCTAATTTTTCCTACAGGCTATTTGTACCTATTCACTAATCTCAGAAATTATCTGGTCTAGTTCAGCTTCGACCATGGTAATGATTGGAGGAATAAAACCACCAGTTGCGTTTTGTTCTGGCCAATGAATTTCCTGGGAACGGCCATTCAAAGTTATTTTTACATTAGATTTTTGAAACTCTGTTGCATTCTCAAAAATTGGAAAAGATTCAGATGGAATTTGCATAAAGCCAGTCTCTTTGATTAGTGCCTTTATCTTGTTTAGTTTTTTCTCATCTAGTGTTGACCGAATGTCTGGCTGAAGATATCCTTGTTCAGTTACAGAATATTTTACCTCACCATCATTTTTGATTGTTAGAATCTCTGTCTTTTGTGCACCAGTACGTTCTGTTACTCCATAATCAATTTTCTTTAGTTGATGTTTTGTGTATTCAATGTCTAGTCTATCAAAAGAGTTTGCAGCTGAAATTGGAATTTCATTTTTTGTTATTAGTGGAACAGAAATTAGTAATGCAATGATAACAGGAATTGCTCCTAATGCAAGCATCATTTTTTTTACCATAATTTTCTCGACTATTCCAAATTGATGAGTATTGCAAATAAATCTTGGTTAAAAATAAGTTAAAATTCTAGATGAATATGTCGGTTCTTGTGGGTCTGTAGTCTAGCCTGGTAGGACGATGGTCTCCAAAACCATCGGTCGTCGGTTCAAATCCGTCTGGGCCCACCATTATCTATTTCTTAAAACATTAAGAGCTGAACCAGCTTTGAACCACTCTATCTGAGCTTGATTGTAAGAGTGATTAAGCATGATTTCTTCTTTGTTTCCATCGTTATGACTAATGATACATTTGACTTGTTTACCAGGTGACAAGTTATTCAAATCAACTAGACTAATCTTGTCATCTTCTTGGATTTTTTCATAATCATCAGGATTTGCAAATGTCAATGCCAACAATCCTTGTTTCTTTAGATTAGTTTCATGAATTCTTGCAAGACTCTTTGTAATTACTGCAGCACATCCCAAGTATCTTGGAGTCATTGCTGCATGTTCTCTGCTGCTTCCTTCACCGTAATTGTTATCGCCAATGATTACCCATCTCATCTGTTTTTCTTTGTACTGTCTTGCAATACTAGAAAATGATTCTAGTTTATTGTTTAGAACGTTCTTGCCTTGTCCAACTTCGTCATTAAATGCATTGACTGCACCTAGCAACATGTTGTCACTGAGATTATCCAAGTGTCCTCGAAGAGATAGCCATGCACCGGCAGGAGAGATATGGTCTGTTGTACATTTTCCTTTGGCCTTTACCATGATTGGTAATTCTTCAAAGTCATTTCCATCCCATTTTGCAAATGGTTCTAATTTTTGTAGTCGTTTACTGTTAGGATCAATAATTACTTCTACTCCATCAGAGTTTTCTGGTGGTGCAACAAAGATTCCTTCAGGTCTCAGGAATCCCTCTTTAGGAACTTCAGGAGCTGGCTTTGGAGGCTCTAGCTTGAACTTTGTTCCATCAGCTGCAGTTAATTCATCAACTAGTGGGTTAAAGGATAGTCTTCCACCCAAAGAAAGTGCAATAATCATTTCAGGACTGCCAATGAAATTCAATGTAGTGCGGTGACCGTCATTTCGTCCAGGGAAATTTCTGTTAAAGGTTGTAACGATAGTATTTTGTTCATCTTTGTCTAGCTCAGGTCTGTTCCATTGACCAATACAAGGACCACATGCATTTGCAAGAACAGTTGCACCAATGTCTTTGAGTGAATCCATCTGTCCATCACGTTCTATTGTTCCTCTAATTTGCTCAGAACCAGGAGTAACTAGTAACGGAATCTTTGCTTTGATTCCTTTTTGTTTTGCTTGCTCAGCAAGACTTGCAGCTCTTGACATGTCTTCATAAGATGAATTTGTACAACTTCCAATTAGTGCAACAGATATCGGATCAACATAGTCATTTGTTTTTACATCATCAGATAAATCAGAAATGGGACGTGCCAAGTCAGGAGTGTGAGGTCCAACAATGTGTGGCTCTAATGTTGAAAGATTAATTTCAATTACTCTATCAAAGAATTTTTCAGGATTTGATTCAACTTCAGGATCAGCTACAAGTGATTCCTTGTTTTGGTTTGCAAGCTCTGCAATGTCAGCTCTGTTTGTATATTTGAGATAAGTCTCCATTCTCTCATCATATGGGAATATAGAACATGTTGCACCAATTTCTGCTCCCATGTTAGTTATGGTTGCTTTTCCAGTACAGCTAATTGATTTTGTTCCAGGACCAAAGTATTCAACAATAGCATTAGTTCCACCTGAAACTGTTAGTTCTTCGGCAACTTTTAGAATAATATCTTTAGGTGCAGTCCAACCGGTTAACTCACCAGTTAGTTTTACACCAATTCTTTTTGGATATAGTAATTCCCAAGGCATGCCAGCCATAGTTTCTGCTGCATCTAATCCACCTACACCAATTGCAACCATTCCAAGGCCACCTGCGTTTGGTGTGTGAGAATCAGTTCCAATCATCAATCCACCAGGAAATGCATAGTTCTCAAGAACTACTTGGTGAATAATACCTGCACCTGGTTTCCAAAAACCACATCCATACTTTGCAGCAGCTGATTGCAAAAATTTGAAGACCTCGCTGTTTTCATCAAGTGATACTTTCATGTCAACATCACCTTGAACTTCAGCTCGAATCAAGTGATCACAGTGAACAGTTGTGGGCAATGCTGCTTGTTTGAGTCCTGCTTGCATGAATTGTAACATTACCATTTGTCCTGTTACGTCTTGTAATGCAACTCTGTCAGGTTTTAGAAAAACGTAATCTTTTCCGCCAGCATAGTTTGTATCATCAATTTTATTGAAATGTCCAGAAAGAATCTTTTCAGTAAGTGTTAGTGGTCTACCAGTAACATTTCTGAATTTTGCAATATTTTCTTTTAATTTAGCATAAACACCGGAAACAAGTTCGGGAGTAGAATCAACATTCACATTATGCAACAAATTCATCCCGAATTTATTATTTACAATTAAAAAAATTACAAAAACAAAGCCACAGGCATGTAAATTCTTAACAATTATAAGCCAAAAGCCAGTTTCTATTACATTGTTGGGGAGTTGCAAATTTTTGAGGTGTAAAAATGGTCAATAAGGGTTTTCCAAAGTTTGGCATGTCTCAAGCAGGTGCATTTGTTGCAGCCCTAAAAAATTACAATTTACCTGATTTCATTTTAGTTCTAGTTGCAAAAGAATGCAAATCAGACTTACTTGAAAGAGGAAGAATTGATGATAGATTACAAAGTATGAATGATGACGCTTTAGAATTATTGCACAAAGTCTTTGTTGGTTGCGAAGAAGACAAAGCAGGAAAATATGCTCAATACAGATTCTATGCATATGTCTCAAGCATGTATCACAAGTGTGAGGTTCTAGTTAATGAAACAATTCCTGGTAAAACTGGCAAGAATCACAAAATTCCTGTAGCAGTCAAAAACAATGGAATGTACATTGCAGTTGCACAAAACAAGGCAACTGGACATCCAGTAAATAAAAAAGATGCACTAAAGTTCTATGAAATTGTAGATGACATCAAGAGTGGTGATCATGGAACCATGCTAACTGATGCAATTTATGGTTCATCAGTTGGATTCAAAGGAGATGCACTAGTTGAATTAGAAAACTTGAGCAAATCAAGAAAAGATGATCCTGAAAACAAATTAGATTTCAAGACAGCAAACTTTGAAAATAATATTTACTCTGTAACAAAGTGTTAATTTTACAAATTTAGTTCTCTAGTATCCATAGCTAGAAAAGTTGGTTTACCATCAGTTCTTTTAAAATCCTCACCATATTGTTCAAACTCTAGTTGCTCAAAGAGATGTTTTGTCCAAATGTCATGAACTTCTCTTGCATGTTTTTTGCGTCCCATTTGTCGCATCTGTTCATGTAGTATTTCATGAGATACAGTTGTACAATTTTTTTCTGCCAAGTATAGTTCATCATTTTTTTCTTTAGGTTTTTGCCAAAACACCATTCCAAAGTTTTCTGCATGGTATCCTTCACAAGTACAATCAGTCCACATTGGTCTAAAGTGGGTCAGATAGAAATGATAGATGTCTTTTCCACGTTGTTCATGATCACGCAATAGAGTATGTGTGTCAAGTCTTTGCAGAATGCTAGTAGGCTTTGTAATCATTTCATCGCATTGAATCTCATAGTCTTTGCCAAACTTTTCTTTGATCCAAACTTTGAAGAACTGAGCCATCTTCTTGACATATTCAAATTCAAACTGGCGCTCTTCACGCTCTTCTTCTTTTACTACAAAAATAAAATGTAGAATCATAATATAAGAAAAAAGGGTGTTTATGTCTGGCCTTCGATACCCATCAGGGTCAGTGTAGAACGAATCTTTTCAATTTTTCTGATCTTCCAAGTAATTGTTTCTCTAAGTTTTTCAACAGTATCAGATTCGATCTTGGCCAAAATATCATATGCACCGAAAGTTCCGTGAACTTCTTTGACACCTTCTAGGCCCTTTAGTTGGCTGATAATTGCCTCTTCTGAACCTAGTTCACAGTTGATTAACACATAAGCTGTTGCCATGAAATAATTACGGAAATCGACTATATCAATAAACCGATTACATTCAGTTTTCAGAAATCTTTAAAATCTCATCCCAAATTGGTTTTGGAACAGGCATCACAGATAGTCTTGAGATTCGGATTAGTTCCCAGTCTTTGAACTTTTTATTTTTCTTCATCTCATCAAGTGTTACAGGACGCTTTAGTGCTTTTTTGTATTTTACATCAACTACAATGAATCGTTCAACATCTTCTTTTGGATTGGAATATGGTTTTGATGTGACTTGCATTATTCCAACTGCTTGTCTCTCATCACCTGTATGATAAAAAAACACAAGATCACCAGGTTTCATTTCTCTCATGTGTTTTAATGCAAGATTGTTATGGACTCCATCCCAAACTGTAGTTTTGTCTTTTTTTAGTTGTTCAAAGTTGTAACCTCTAGGTCCACTAGGTTCTTGTTTTGCTAACCAATAGTTTACCATTTTCAAATTTTGTTGTATCAAGGGATACTTTATGGTTTATGAAATGTTCCCCGGTTCTGACTCGCACAAGATCATTGGTATTTTAGCCAAAACCTCCTTGGGTTCTGAAACCGGGGTTGCCCATAATGTAGCACGCCTGGGTGAATTAGAAATCATTGGTATCATTACGATCGACATCATCCTAATCCGTCTGCGTGCCTGCTCTTGGGCGATTAATTATAGGGAATATCCTACTAAAAACCATTGATGGAGATCAAAAATCAAACACTATTTTTCATTGGGATTATCGTGTTGATTTTAGGAATACTAATCATAATTTTTGATTATCCGCAGATTCAGTTTTTAGAAAATTTAGATTCAGAGTCATATTACATGCTTGATGAAGAAAAAAAGAATATTCATCAAAGAATGAAAATTGAATTAACTGTTGGAATGGGATTGTTTACTGCAGGAGTTGGATTGCTAGCAGTTTCTTTTCTAAAGCGATTTGAGAATAGACTCAGATAGAGACATTTCAAATCCGACTACAGGTACACGAATTTTGTAATTTTCAATGATTTTGGAGTTGATTTCTCCAATGACACCGACTGTTTTGTTGTTAATTAGAACAGATGCACAATGTCCCTTCTCAAATGTTGGGTGCTCAGTAGTTTTTGTTATAACTTCTAAATCAAATCCTGTCTTTAGTAGTGATTGCAAAACAGATTTGATTTCAGTAAAGTTTGCATCCTGGTGTGCACTAATTACAGATAGGTTAGTTGTCTCAGAGATAGGATCTCCAGAAGAAAATACAGTTCCAGTTTCAAATAATTTTTGAGGATATGATTCATGAATGTTCTTTGATAGATTTTCTAGCAATCCAGGTAGAATGGAATCACGTAGAATGGTATGCTCTTGGCTTTTTGAATCACGAACAGAGATGATTGTCTTTGGTTCGCGGTTTACCATTTCATAAAGAACTCTTTTGCTTGTCAAGCTAGAATTCAATGCTTCAAGATATCCCAATCCAATCATAGTTTGACTAAGTGATTTTAGTTGGAGTGAAATTGGATTTGTTTGACCAAGTGTCTGTGAAGGCGTTATTGTAGGCTCAAGATTTTGTATTCCATAACCTAAAGCAACTTCTTCAACTAAATCCATTGGACCAAAAATATCAAAACGATATGCAGGGATTGTACAAACAATGTTCTTGCCCTTTACAGTTGCATCTAGTCTTGATTTTTTTAGTGATGAGATAATTTTTGATGTGCTAATATCTAATCCAAGTGTCTGATTAATTAGCAATGGACTGACAGTCATTTTTCTTTCAGCAAGTTTTGGAGAAGTGTTTTTTGCACCAGAGATTTGAACTGATTCCAAAGAGAATCCTGCACTTTGCAATATTGTTGCAACAACAGATAACATGTCTTCAGCATCGGCTTTGTTTATTCCAGTAACCTCAACAAAGAGATTTTTTGTTTTTGTAGTTACTGTAGTTACTGCTGCATTAATTATTGGAGGAAATGATACAGTTTTGTTATTTGCATCAAGTATCAAAGGAACTTTGGAGAAGTTTCCAAGCAAATCCCCATAATCCTTTCCAACTTCAGTTGTTTTGATAATTTCATCTATGGATAGATCTTTCTCAGAATTTAGTGGTGTGAATTTGTGCTTTCTATCAGATGTGGTGTACACTAGAGGAAATTGGATTTTATCTAAATCATGAATGCCAATTGAGGATTTCTTTCTCTTTCGTCCAATACCAAAATGCAAGTCTTCTTGCATTGCCATGAGTTGTTTGATGGTTTTATCATCAATTTTGCCGTTTTTTGCAACAATTCCAGTCACAAATGGTCTTACTTTTGAGACATCAGGTTTTACAGAAATGGAATATTGTTTTGATTTTTTGATTTTTAGTTTGATTGCACCTGTTTTAATTCCCAACAGTCCTTGCATGCCAAGTGCAATACCAAAGTCAGTGGAATAGTCAGGTCTGTTTGGGCTGTACTCTATTCGGACTAGATCCTTGTCTTCAGATTCAATATCAAGGCCTAAGAAAGGTAGTGAATCTGCAATCTGTTTTTTTGAAGATTTTCCAATTAGTTTTTGAAGACTAGAATAAGATAACTCTACTACTGGCATTTTGTTGCACTCCTCAACCAATTCAAATTGTTGTTGTAAAATTCTCGTACATCATCCAGGCCATACTTTAGCATTGCAATTCTTTCAATACCACCACCCCATGCCAAAACAGGTTTTGTTATTCCAAGTGGTTTTGTAACTTCGGGTCTAAAGATTCCCATTCCAAATAGTTCAACCCATTTTCCTAGTCTTTCATTGTACACCATAGTTTGAAGTGATGGTTCAGTGTATGGGAAAAAGGTTGGCCAGAATTTTATTTTTGTAATTCCAATTCGTTTGTAAAACTCTCGTTGTATTCCCATCAAGTTTCTCAAGTTTGCATCTTTGCCAACAACAACGCCTTCGATTTGATTAAATTCCACAAGATGTTTGTAGCTGACTTTTTCATTTCTAAAAACGCGTCCTAGTGAGAATACTCTGGCCTCATCAGGCTTTGTTTCTGCAAGATGTTTTATTGTAACACAGGTAGTGTGGGTTCGCAAAACCATCTTGCGTGCCTCATTGATATCCCATTGGTATCTCCAGTTCTTCTTGTGGGATTCAGAAACTTTTTTGATCTGTTCAGGAGTTGCAATCTTTTTGGCAGAAATGCCATCAAGGTAAAAGGTATCCTGTAGTTCCCTTGCAGGATGATCCTGAGGAGTAAATAGTGCATCAAAGTTCCAAAAGCTTGATTGGGTCATGTTTCCATAAATTTCTGAAAAACCCAAAGTGACAAAGATTTCACGAATCTCATCAATGGTATCTTTTAGTGGATGAGTTCTGGCAACAAAGACTTCGGGTACTTTGGCTTCCACATCAATTCCTCCCGAAGAAGCATCAAGATTGATTGATTTTGCAGAATCAGTTAATGTAATTTGCTTTGTCTTTACGATTTCCTCTACAACAAAGTCAGGACGTCTCAAAAGTCCAGACAAATCATTAGAGTCTAGTGTATCAGCAGATATTTTTTGGTCTCTGATTTGTTTTAGAGATTTTTCTCCAGGTAAAACATCTGGAGGATTCTTTAGAGTAATTTCATCTGCTGTTGCATCTACCCAATTATTTTTTCTTGCAAGCCCCATTGCAGGTCCAAACACTGGACCTAGTTCTTTTTGTAAATCAGATAATTTTGATTTTGTTTTTAGTAATTCTAAGAGTCTTCTTTCAGGCAATCCCTTTTCAAGTGACTCTATTCCATTTTTTCCCAAACTAACAATGCTTGTTTGAGATTCATCAACATTTGCTAATTCTTTTAGTTTCAGCCACTCTATTCCACGTCGAATTTGGTCAGGTGAAAGTTTTGTAGATTCTTCAAGATTTTCAGGAGTTTGTTTAGGATTGTCTTTTAGTGATGTAATGATTTTTTTTTCAATATCATGAAAAACCTGTGACAACACCAAAAGTTCGAAAAAGACTTTTTAAACCTTAACCTAAGTCAATTTGAATGTCAGCTGACGATTTCATTGTAACTCCTTGGCATGTCGAGGGAGATATCGACTATGATAAACTAATCAAGCAATTTGGCACTCAGAAGATTTCTCCAGAATTATTACAAAGAATCACAAAGATTACTGGAGAAGATCATTTCATGCTAAGAAGAGGAATTTTCTTCTCACACAGAGAAATGGGCAGAATTCTTGATGATTATGAAAAAGGTAACAAATTCTTCCTGTACACAGGACGAGGTCCATCAGGACACACCCATATTGGCCACTTGGTTCCATGGGTCTTTGCAAAATGGCTACAAGAAAAATTTGATGTCAACATGTACTTTCAATTAACAGATGATGAAAAATTTTTCTCAAAACCCAATCTGACATTAGAGGAGACTGGCAAGTTTGCATATGAGAATGCACTAGACTTTATCGCACTAGGTTTCAATCCCAAAAATACAAAGATCATTATCAACACAAGAAATATTCAAACACTTTATCCAATTGCATCTCAAGTTGCAAAGAAAATTAATTTCTCAAACACCAAAGCCACTTTTGGATTTACAAATGACACTAATATTGGCATGATCTTTTACACGTCATTGCAATCTGCCCCATGTTTCATTGAAGACAAACCAGTTTTGATTCCATTAGGAGTTGACCAAGACCCTCACTTTAGACTAACAAGAGACATTGCACCAAAAATTGGAAAACCAAAGCCAGCACTAATTCACAACATTATGATTCCAGGATTAGAAGGGCCTGGAGGAAAAATGTCAGCTTCAAATGAAAACGGTACTGTTTACACAACAGATGCACCAAATGTAGTAAAAAAGAAAATCAACAAACATGCATTTTCAGGTGGGCAAACAAGTGTAGAGGAACACAGAAAGATTGGAGGAAATCCAGACATTGATGTATCATACCAGTATCTTAGAATATTTTTTGAACCAGATGATAACAAACTAAAATCAATTTACGATGATTACAAGTCTGGAAAAATGCTTTCTGGAGAACTAAAAGCAATCTTGATTGAAAAAATAAATGAATTTCTTGCAGTACATCAAGAGAATCGTGAAAAAGCAAAAGACAAGTTAGATGAATTTCTTTTTGAGAATAAATGAAAATAACAATCACATGTGAAGACAAATACGAGGCTCAGAAACTAGCCAGTCTAATCTACATCAAAGAGGGTAATGAAACCTACATTACAGGAATTCTAAATCTTGTAAAAAACGAACTAGTAATATCACTAAAAGACAAATCAGCTCACAGCATTCTACTTGAAAAGGAATCAGATGTAGAACAATTTGCAGATTTTACTCAATCAATAATTGATAAAGAACACAAAATAACCTCAACTAGAGTCCTTGGGAATCAAGTTGAGATTCTTAAAGGTTGAATCTAGGAACCAAATATAGTCCAGAGTGAAATAACTCCAACCATTGCAATTAGAGAAATTCCTAATGCCTTAAAGTCGCCATCCATAGTTTATTTTCAAAATTATTATAATTAAAGTGTTAATAAATTCTCAAAGACGATTTTAGATCATCGTGGGAAAAATTTACTTTTCTTTTGTTTAGGTTTTGATCTTTCTTCTTTTGGCTTTGCAATAGGTTGCCTAATTTCATTGCAATTCAAGCACAATACCTTGAGTTCCTCTCTTGCCAATTCTGGTTCTGAGATATATTTTCCCCATGAGGATGCAGCACCGCCACGTCCAATTTCATCAAAAGAAGAATCATCAGAAACTGGACTAAATCCTAGAGCCCTTTCATCTTTGAATCCACAACTAGAACAAACTTTGCCGCCCAAAATTTCAAATAATTTTTCTTTAATTGTTGCATAGAATTTATCTGAACCATTACTGAAAAAGCTCTCTCGCTTTTTTGAAAATTTATCATTTTTTAGTTTTCGAGGTTTGTCTCTACCGGATTCACGTCTGTCATCTCTGGAGTATCTTGAACCTCTATCATCTCTGCGAGATTCTCTTCTGTCATCTCTGGAGTATCTTGAACCTCTATCATCTCTGCGAGATTCTCTTCTGTCATCTCTGGAGTATCTGTCATCTGAATCTGGTTTGTTTTGTCTGAAACAATCATTACAGTAAACAGGTTTGTTACTTCTTGGAACAAATGGAACTTCACATTCATCACCACAATCAGCACAAGTTACTGTTGTAGATTCACGTCTATCATCTCTGGAGTATCTTGAACCTCTATCATCTCTGCGAGATTCTCTTCTGTCATCTCTGGAATATCTTGAACCTCTATCATCTGAATCTGGTTTATTTTTTCTAAAACAATCGCTACAATAAACAGGTCTATCAGTTCTTGGAACAAATGGAACTTCACATTCATCACCACAATCAGCACAAGTTACTGTTGCAGACTCTCTTTTTCTATCTCTAGAGAATCTGTCATCTCTGGAATTTCTAAAAGAACGAGGTCCATCATCGCTTCGTCTTCCTCCAAATTTTTTCTTATCAGAATACTTTGATTTGTAAAGGTCCATGATTATGATTATGAGAATTCTTTTGGTTATAGATACTTAGAGGTCTCATTTGTGCCTAGAATAAAAAAATGCAATCAAACTAGGGATTTATCCATTTCAGTGGACATTATCTCTTGAACTTTGAGAAAATACAATTTTGTTGTATATGGCATGTCATCCAAGTTATTGTCAACTGCAATCATGAAATAACGAACTGCACGTTTTGAAATGTCGAGATTAAATTTCATTAATAGTATTGGGTCTTGATGAACTTTGATCTTGTCTTGCAGCCAAGGTGGTGCCATCTCAATTGTTTCTTTGATTATTTTATCATACCAATATGACAGGTTCTGAGGATGCAGTCCTTGCTTTAGATTAGAAACGTCTGTGTCTATCTTCTTCATCATGTATGGGATAATTGCCATGAGCCTGAATCTTAGAATTTTGTTTTATTGCAATTACTCAAAGTTGTGCAAGCTATTTGTCAACTGATAACAAGTTTCCTTCTGAATCAATTTCAGAATTTTTAATCCTAGTAGTAGATATCCTAGAGCCGTCTTTTGCCAAGTACATGGGCACTGTTATGACCTTAACTGGAGAGAGGTTCTTTTTTGCCCTCATCTCATTTAGTACATCTCCCTGGTTGCTTGTCTCATCACTTACAACTAGGGCTTGTACTTCTGGCTCTAAAACTGCAGGTCCAAAGTCATTGTCCAGTTTACTGATTTGAAAAGAAGAGTTTGGAAATTCTTTGAATATTGTTTCAGTTAGATTTGCCAATCGTTTTTCATAATTGTTTGATGTAGTCTTTCCTCTGCTTTTTGCAAACTCATCACTAGTCAATCCAATTATTACTTTGTCTGAAATTTCAAATGCGTTTGATAATAGTGTGATATGTCCTCTGTGAATAATATCAAATGTACCACCCATTGCAACTAGAGAAAATTCAGACATGCATTACTGTAGGTTTCTTTGAAAATAAATCTACTAGTATATTTGAATCAAAATTAAGAAGAAATGTTCATGAGTCCTTCTTTGATCATAAACTGGATTCCCTCAACAAAGGATCTGTCATCAATTTGGCCTGCTGACCACCATCCAGCATTAGTCTTAATCCAATCAGGAATTTTTGCATTGTCTGAGGTTTGAGATACTCCAGAATCAGAACTAACCACAAATGAGATAAGGTCAATTGTAGCCTTTGTGTTACCGTATTGAGTTTTCACAATATGTTTTCCATCTGAGAATTTTTCATTTAGAGAAACAGTATGAGAAAATGTCCTGTCAGAATCAACACTGACTTTTTGAGTAACTACAAGATTGTTCTTTGAATCAAAAATTGAAATTCGTACAGTTCTATCGTCTTCATATTTGTTGACAGTTCCAGAAAATGTCACATCTTCACCAAGTGCATATGATTCACTATCAGTTTGAATGTCAACTGTAAAGTTGTTAGAACTGCTTTGTACAGGAGCAGAACCATAACCAAATACCTCTTGTCCTAAAGGAACTGCGGCAAGTAAGGACATTACAGAAATCATCAAAATAATATTAAATCTCATTGCCACCTCTGCACGTTTCTTTTTGGATTTAAAGGGTGTGGAGACTATGTCACATTAATCAATACAAACGGACCCTGTTCTGCTATTGGGATGTTATTTCGGTCCCAAACAAAAGTTTCAATGAAATAGAGTCCAGTGTTTTTTGGCATCCAGTCTATTGTTGGTGATTGAAGACCTGTTCCAATAAAGCGTCCATCATCTTTTCCAATATACTCTACCTTATTGTTTCCAGCCTCTTTGATTTGCACATAGTATGTGTATGGTGTTTCGTTGGTGCTTTGATCAGCTGCAAATTGTATCCATGTTTCACTCTTGATATTTACAATAGAGTTTACTGGAATTTCAGAAAGTTTCTCTCCGTTTGAATCAGTTACAGAGACATTGGAAATTGAAACTAGTTTTGTCAATGATTGTGGTTCAGGAATTTCTACATCAACAAAGTTTGAAGAAAAGACATTAGATTCGGCAAACAACAAAAATCCTATTGCTCTTGCATCAATTTGCCTATTGACATTAAAGGAGACCTCACCATCAGATTCCACATCACCTAGCTCAACTGTAATTACTTCAAGAATTCGAGATGGTTCAAATCCATCATACAATGCCAAGTAAACATTGGTGTTAGAGTTTGGAGCCCCACTGTTTTGCAGTACTCCTTCAAAACGGAGATGACCATCATAGGTTACTTCACTAGAATATACTGTCAGGCCCTTTTGCTTTGGAGATGAGGAATCAAATCCAAGTAGAGATACTGATGCTTGGGTTATTGCAGAGTTTGGAGTATCAGAGCGAATTGCAAATGGAGATTCCCCGTTTGGAGGAATTACCTCAAGTGTGGTTCTGCCACTAGTAACCTCTAGTGGGCTAGGATCATAATCATCAAAAAAGTTCACTTGGATAATGACATTAGTTACAGGAGTTTGGGTATTGTGATTTTTGACAGTACCAACTACAACAGTATAGCCTTCAGAGTCTTGGTAGACATATGGGGCTTGAGAAGTAATTGATACAGAAAGTGTTGAAGGGGTGTCTGTAACTTCTGCTGCAAAAGATTGGGAAAACGGAATCAGTAGAAAAACCAAAAATGCACCAAGAGCAAATTTTAACATCAGGATTTCTTGGGAATGGAGATTAATTTTCTAGCATATATCATATAGTGAACAAGAAAGGTAACATCGTTTAACCTAGTTTACACTAGAAAAATAAAATAATAAAAAGAGATGTAAGATTTAGTTTCTCTTTGCGGTAATTGCTAACCAGTAAATTAACCCTGGAGCTAAACCAACAATTAGCGGAATAAATACCGGCCATCCATCTGCTGCGCTTGCCATGAAAAAAAACTGAAACTCTTCCTATTTAAATCCATCCAGCAGTCTGAAATCCAGCACAGATCGCGTATATAATAGAAGTGGACCGGACGGAATTTGAATCCGTGACCCCCCGCGTGCAAGGCGGGTATACTACCAGGCTATACTACCGGCCCACACGAGACTTGGTTTATCTGTGGATTTTAATTGTTGTCTTCTTGGCAAGAATTTTATTTGAAAGCAAGAGTGTTTTTGCATGGTACTTTTAGAATCTCAAGTCAAACTAAAGGCAGGAGATACCGCACCAGACTTTGAACTTTTAGGAATTGATGATAAAAAACATGCACTAGGAGACTACAAGGATTACAAGGGATATCTCATAATCTTCATGTGCAATCACTGTCCTTATGTCAAGGCCAAAGTTGATGCACTAAACGAGTTGTATGAAAAATGTGGTAATGATGTTGCCATGATTGCAATTAACAGCAATGACTCTACTGATTATCCTGAAGACAGTTTTGATGCAATGAAAGAGACTGCCAAAGAGAAGGGATTCAAATTTGATTATCTAGTTGATGAGACACAAGAGATTGCCAAGAAATATGGCGCAATGTGTACACCAGACCCATTCTTGTTTGGGGCCAATAAGGAGCTAGTATTTCATGGAAGAATTGATAATGCAATGAAGCCAGAGGATACTGCAACTGAGAAAACAATGATCAACAATATCGACAAACTAGTATCAGGTCAAAAAATTGAAAAAGACTTTGACCCATCTATTGGCTGCTCAATCAAGTGGAAAGAAAATTAGACTTAAATGACTCTGGCCTAGAGATTTCTTCGTGGGCTCGTAGCTCAGCTTGGCTGGAGCGTTCGACTGATAATCGAAAGGTCATGAGTTCGAATCTCATCGGGCCCATTATTTTAAATTCTGATATACTGTCTGAGACCACTGAATAATTTCATCTAGTTTTTGAGTTACAAGATCAGATTCTGTTTTGGCTTTCCGAGTAGCATTTCCACACAGTATCAATTTCATACGTTTTCCAGATTTTGATTTTATTGGATTAATTGAATCAGCAAAAAAGTTCAGTGCCTCATCAGTTTCTGAAAAAACCAATACAACTAAAACGCCAGGTTTTTGTTTCCATATTTTTGAAACCAGTTTTTGAAAATCAAGATCAAAGAGTACATCAATAGCAGACGACATATCCCCAAGATGAGAAACTCTCCATCCATCTGAATGAAACATAGTAGAAGCTGCTTCTGCAAGCAAACTGCTTTGAAAATCAGCTGATATGATAACCACATTTTTTTTAGAATCAGAAATTATTGGAATTTGGTTTAGTATCTGAAGAGATTTTGAGATTGTTGTCCTAAGGAGATTTTGCTCTGCAGTACCAATCTTTCCCTCATCAAACAGACTTTTCACAGATTCAATTGCAGGAGAAATGACTTCAATTATCAAGCGATTAACACTGGCACCTGAATGAATGGAATTTCTAATCAAAGAATAGACCTGGTCCTCATTTCCCTTTATCAAAGAATCAAGAAACTGAGGAGCCACTTTGAAATAGTCATCAGGAAAATTGAATGATTCTTGTCCTGGCTCTAAAAACCACAAGGTAATGTTTCCAATATTTTTTTGACGTACCAGTCCTTCAACTGCAAATACCTTGAGATACTTTGTCATGGTGACACGATTAACTTTCATCTTCTCTGAAATCTCTACTCCAGACATTCCAGATTCAGAACCTTCCAAAACTGAAATTAGTTTTTCACGAATCTCTTCTTCAGAATATCCTTTTCCCATAATTGCTATGGCATGATGCTATTGTATAAAGACTAATTTTCATTAACTTTGAAAATCCATTTTTAAAATGGTTCTGGCACTTTATCGGTGGATCTACCTGTATCCATAGGCAGGTAAATTCAGAAAATTCTAAAACATGGCTAGAGGTGGTGATTTGTTAATTTGAGTTTAGATAATATCATTGGTGATTCTTAAAAACGAAGATAAATACAAGTATTATTCTCATACAATATGTCAAATACAGAGGATGGTCCTTTAGATCAATTAAGACAGATAAGTGACGACGAAGATATTGTGTCTAACAGATTAGGCAAAATCGAGGAAGGAATAAACACATTACGAAAAGAACAACTTGTATTTCAAAACATAATATCAAAGAGATTCATTGTGATTGTATCAGTAATAATTTTGATTGTAATCATGACATTCTATCTGAATTATGCAGAACAAGATATTATCAAAACTGCAATACTGGAAAACAAACACGAATCAAGGATGGGATATGTAATTGAGAATCTTAGAGGAGACACGATTGACACATGGGCACATTGGAACAATGTAAATAACGACATATTCCACATTCATGTTGAAAACTCACCATCGGCAACAGAACACAGAATGAGTCTATTACAAAATGTTGTAATGTCTGAGGAATCATTACACATTGATGACAAATTGCTTCATAAAGGAACTGGCACCTCCAACTATTTTCTTGGTTGGTACGGGGCACTAAACAGCATTAAAGATGTAACAAAATATCCAATACCAAGCAACATACACTTTCACAGATCATTAGCAGGAGAAGGAGATATTATTATCAAACTAACAAATCAAAAAAATGGTGATGGTTTTACAGGATTTACAAGGTTGATAGTAGAGGATGAACACCAAATCATAAAGGCAACAATAACAATTTATGAAATCGACAAACTCTCAGATGAAAGTTTGAAAACTATTTTACGACACGAGTTGGGTCATGCTTATGGTCTTTCACACTCAACCGCACCTGAAGATCTAATGTATCCAGTAATTTCTACAAACTATCCATACATATCAAACTGTATCTTAGATGCAATAACAAGTCTGTATGATGGAAATCCAAAATCACAAGTCACATGTGAAAACTAGTTTTACGGTACCACCTAATCTACAGCCCAACGAAATTTAACACCTAGAATATCCAACGACAAGTTGACAGTACCGTAAAAATAAATTCTTATATAGAGGGGTACCTTAAAGTACGGTAAGAGAGAAGTAAATTGCCAAAAGCCGGATTCAAATCAATCACCGTTTCAGAAACTGTCTATGATAAATTCCAAGATGTTTATCAAAAGAGTAAAGACGACCTTGCAATGAAAGGTGTCAACAGTTTCTCAGGCTATGTTACTTACATGTTAGAGGAGATGATGCAAAAGGACAAGACCTTTGCAAGATATGCTCCAAAGATTGAAAAGATTTCAGTCGATGATGATAGAATTATTCTAAAGGACAACATCAAAAACAGAATCGCCGAAGTTGCAGTTCAGAAAGGAGAATTGTTCTGTCAACTCTGTGATGAGAAAGATTGTGTTCATGTTGGTTATGTCTGGTCCATACCAGAAGTTTACGAAGTTCTAAACGCTAGAGGAATTAGACAAAAGTAGTTTTGTATGGAGGAGGTGGGATTTGAACCCACGAACTCCTGAGAGACAGGATCACCCATTATTTGATCTTAAGTCCTGCATGTCCAAAAGCACAAGATGTGCTTACTTTGGCCAGGCTTGATTACTCCTCCAAAAGGGTAAAAATCTGTGTGAAATTTAACAGTTTACAGATTTTGCAACGATAATGAAGAATTATAAGGATTTTCTACAGGGTGAATTTGTGCTTCGATAGCTCAGCCTGGTAGAGCGTTACCTTGGTAAGGTAAAGGTCGCGGGTCCGGATCCCGTTCGAAGCTTTTTTCAATTTTCAAAATTAATTTTCCAGGACGTAATTTTGGATGATTTACGAAGTTTGTATTTAAGCTCTCACTCAACTAGGAAAAACCTAGTTCGAGATCAATTTTTTTTGTGTCCCTAAGAGTTAAAAAATTCCGTGATACTAACTATTGAAACAAGTATACTCTCAAGTATCAACTGTCATCCCAAAACCATTTGTAAAATGGGCTGGTGGAAAACGTCAGTTAATTCCAATTCTAAATGAGAATTTACCAAAATCCTTTGGGACATATTATGAGCCATTTATTGGAGGGGGTGCACTGCTCTTCCATATCCTTTCAGAAAGAGATGGTCAAAAATGCAGCATCTCTGATTTGAACTCTGACCTGGTTTTAGCATATACTACAATTCGCAATAGAATAGATGACCTAATCTCATCTCTAAAAAATCACGAAAGAAATTATCAAAAGGATTCAAAATCATACTATTACGCAGTTAGAGAATCAAACCCAAGAAGCGAAATTGAGAAAACTTCAAGATTGCTCTTTTTGAACAGGACCTGCTTTAACGGATTGTACCGTGTCAACAGCAAAGGAAAATTCAACGTCCCACTAGGACGATACACAAATCCTAATATCGTAAATGAGGATAATTTGCGTTCAGTTAGCTCTATTTTGCAATCAAGCAAAGTTGCCATAAAGTGTCGTGATTTTGAGGCAGTATTGCGAGATGCCAAAAAAGATGATTTGGTGTATTTCGATCCCCCATACCAACCAGTAAGTGATACTGCCAATTTTACAAGTTATACTAACAAGGACTTTACAGACAAGGACTTGGAAAGACTAGCAGAGTTATGCAACAAGCTAGATTCCAAAGGATGCAAAGTGCTACTATCAAATTCAGATTCAAAACAAGTCTCTGACATGTTCTCAGGAAAACCTTGGAAGATAAACAAGATTCAAGCAAACCGTTCGATTAACTCCAATTCAAAAAAGAGAACAGGTCACTTTGAATTGTTAATCAAAAATTATTAATTTTCAAAATTATTTTTTTTCCAAAAATTGTTTAGAGTTTACACTAGTGGATAATAATAAAATGAAAAGGAAAAGGTTGGGTGTTTAGTCCCACTTTGACCATGCGGCCATCCATCTGTAAGTCCATGTATTCAATTTACAACCTAATGCTGCAAATGTACATCCCAAAACTGCACCTGCACCTGCACCGAGAGCGACTGGGCTGTTATAGAACTTACCAACTTGGGGTTCTATCGGTGTCATGTATGGTGGCAATGTTGGTCTTGGATATTTGAATGCCGTTTCAAGTGGGTCTGCTACTGTTATCAGGTTTACCATGTTGAACAATGGTAATGACATTCCTACCAGTACGCCTCCGAACAGTATCAAGGAGTGCTTGTTCTTCTTTGTTGCCCAGTAAACCAAGTCCAACAGCATTGCTGATGGTAGCCAAACTGGAGTTACAATGAAGTCATATGGATAACCGAGTGAGAACCATGCGGCCTTTGCTATCCATGTGTATACTGTCATAATCAGAGCGTAGTACGTTGCTGTGCCTGGAACGCCTGTAAATGTTAGGTAATATGTTGCACCTACAATAAGCATCAACGTTTGCGATATTGAGAATACCGTGTACGAAGTCCAAGCCCAGTCAGTGTAGAAGATGTAGTCTCCTGCGTTAATTGTTAACAGTGTAGAGTTAACTGCAACCACTACTATGAACAAGTAGTGTGTACATCGTCTTAACCAGACCATATCAAGTTGAAGAAACGGTCAGTATATAAAATTTTAGAGTGTGATGAAGATCGTTGCTATATTCGGCAAACATCATTGATTCTTGTTAGAAATTAAAATGAAAAAGAAGTGTATCTGAAGGGTTTGCCTTCTGATTATCTACCTACGAATAGTACGACAACAAGTACAAATGCTACGGTTGCTGCAATACTGCCGCCAACTATACCATTACTATTCTTTTTGGAACCTTCTTCCATGACTTTAACACAGAAGATGTAACCTATTGCCTCAATGATTGCAAGTACGATGAATGCAAAATGACCACTTGCGGTTGGATATGCCCATGGATAATAGAAGTATCCTGCTGCAGTACCACCAAAAGTGGAGATTAATGCTGCCCAGTATGAAATTGTGATAATACCGGTCATGTTTTCAACGCGTCGTCCAATCATTCGTTCTACGTCAGCACTGGATGATCCACCGCCACCGCCTGAACCGAATCCTTTTGGAAGAGTCATTATGGAATTATTCTAATACAGAATCCTTTTAAGTCTTTCTTAAACTGCGGTCAAAAGTACGATCTACGTCGTTTTTGAAAAATAATAAAATAAGAAAAAATTGTGCGTTTGCACATTTTGTCTATGGAATAGATCTACTGTACAATTTGCCTTCTAAGGCCATCTTGTACATCTCTGCGACATATGGGTTCTCTCCTGGAGTTTCTGCACCTAGTTCTACGAGTCTAGCATATACTCTGACTACGTATGCAAGTGCACCCATGAATGCTACTACAACACCCATGTTAAACATCCAGTGATTTGGAACTGCAAAGATTTCTTCTACAAACCAGAAGTGCCACATCTCATTGACTCCAATTGTAAACATTGTTGCTAAGTAACCAAGAATGGTCATTTTCAAACCAGTGTTCATTGAATTATTTGGACCTCTGAGAACTGGAACTTTTCTATCATAGATTGCTGCTGAACCCCATCCGAGTGGAAGTGCTACAAAGTGGGAATATAACCACCAGTGAGCTGGAGTAAATGCACTATCTCTGATAGATGTCTGATGTAGAGAACCATCAACGAAGTTATCTACTTCGACTGATGCTGCGGTAGATCCCATAGCAATAACGATGAGCCAGATTTTCTTAAGTCTCTGAATCTCAACTTCTTTTGGGATTAATGCGGGCATCTGTGCCATGATACACTAGGTGTATATTGAGAATATAAAGTAAGAGATTGAAACCAAGTTATTTTTTTTCAAATTTCTAATGAATTTTCATTTGATTTATGAAATAATTTCATTTAATGTTTTTTCCATTGTAAAAATAACAACCATTTTTTTCCATTTTCAATGATTAACATCAATGATTAACATCGCCATTAGTATCGATCCTCGCAGTGAAGGTAAAACATATAACGACGTGTATTATCTTTCACAATATTAGGGATAACTATGGTCGAAAAAAAGATTTTCGTATTCGGACTAGCTGTCGTACTTGCACTAGGAACCTTAGGTTTCAACTGGGTTGAGACAATTCTTCCAACTGCAGATGCACACGGTGTCCAAGCACAACTCCAGAGTCGTTTCATCAGAATTGAAGATGAAACCTTTAACAGACAATCCCTCCAAACTGGCGAAACCTTGACACTTCAAGGAACATTAGTCAGTCTTGTAGAGAGAGACCTTAGAGGATGGATATCCATTTTCTCAGAGTCAACCAATGCAGGTAACAGATGGGAGATGCTCGCAAGAGACCCACCAGGAAACGTCTTTGACATTCCAGGTAACGCTGTTGTAGAATATTCACTATCTGCTAAAGCACTTGAAGCAGGTGTATACCACGTACACACCCAACTCAATGTAGCCAAAGTTGGTCCAGGACTCGGTCCAGGTCAAACAGTTGTCGTTGAAGGAGAACCAATTATCAAACCAATCCCATATACCAACATTGCATATCAATCAATTTTGATTGGCGTTGGATATGTCATTACGTTTGCAACACGACCCTGGCAAGTAATCTAACCACCCAACCTTTTCCTTTTCATTTTATTCATCATTACGATTAACGTAAGTCAAAAAACCAAATCTTATCTGCAATAAAGAATCAAGTAGAAAAGATGCTAAATTTCAAAGTCACAAAATTAGATATCTTTCAAAGTTATTTTTTTGGCCAAGTGGAATTTAGAGGAGACCCATACAAAGTAAACATACAGAATCAAAGAAGAGGCAAAGTCCTCAAGTTACCTTTTGAGATAAAACCAAAAAGAGAAAATGTCCTTGTAAGAATGACAGGTCCCGGAGAATTGTTTGTAGAAGATTACCTGCCATACAAAGGAGAATCAGAATGGCTTGAGATAGACTCAGATGAGATTACCTATTTTATTGCAGACCATCAAGACCAACTAGATACAATTGAGATTGTATACGAGTAAGAGAAAGACTTTAAGGAATCTGCCTAAAATTATCCTATCATGATATGGCCAGGAACTGGTGATCCTTACAAGAGAAAAAAGACCCTAAGGTTTCTAGCTATAACTGCAGCCATTGCAATATCAGTTGGAGTTGCAAGTAGTGTGATTCAAGGTCAACTGGGTCAAGACGATCCTCTCAAAGTTTGCATCAATGATATGAATACCCCTTACAAAATCAAGGCAACTTTGGAGCTTGTAATTGATGGCATTCCAGCAGACATTCCTGCAAACATCAATTCAGGTCTAGATGGCGAATGTCAAAGAACCATGTATACCCTAACTAATGATGGTACGATTTATGCAGAATGGGAAGAAGAGTTTCCATTTGAGATAGGCCACTTTTTGTGGATGTGGGATTTCCCTCTAAGAGACATGGAGCAGAGCAAGTCTGTAATTTACGTTAATGGAAAAGAGTCACCTCATTTCATCAACCACCCATTACAAGACGGATACCACTACAAGGCAGAGTTTACATCAAAGGGATACGATTCCTCAAAGGACAAAGACTTCCTTCCAGACAATTAGATAGTTTCAGACTTTGGAAAAAATCAAAGGAATTTCAAAAACAAATCAGAGCTAGATTTCTCTAAGGAATTAAAAATAATGAAAATGATAAAGGTAGATTTCTACCAGTATTTTCCGTTGTCTGGAATAAGACCGATACCTTCTCTTTCAAAGTGTCTGTCCAATTCGTCGACCCATCTCTCACGGTTGTCTTTGTATGCCCATCCGTGAACACGTAACCAGAATGAGATAATTCCAAGAAGGAATACTGTGAACATCATGGTTCCGAAGATGTAAATCATTACATCATAGAATAATGGATCATAGTTTGGTCCTAGCTGTCCTGTTAGTGAAGACAAGATGCTAAGGAAAGTTCCTACGATAGGAGTCATGTATATTTTGGCTCAATTTCTGCGATATATACATTTCTTTTATTATCATAAAGTACGAGATCAGTATTCACTAGGGAATGATAATAAAATAAGAGAAAAGTGAGGTATTTTATCCTCTACCCATTGCTGCGTATTTGCCTGATCTTCCTCTAATTAGGAAAGCTCCTGCGATACCACCAAAGACTGCACCTGCAATAACTGCTGCACCAACTACACCACTAGCGTCAAGATATGGAGTTCCTGAACCAGAAGATGGGTTGTTTTCAGCTGCTTCGATTCTTCTTCTTTGAATCTCAAGTGCTTCCTCTAATGTGTAAGATCCGGTTTGTCCTTCATCACCAACGTTGCCCATGTATTGAGCAAATGCAACAGAAGCTGCACCGATGGCACCGAAGAAAAATACAGATAGCATGGTTGCTGTTAAGAGTACTTTTGTATTCATACCGTTTACCTAATCGATTGGACGAATAGTACTTATTTAAAACTTTATTCTGAGCCCCAAATTTTGAATAATGTACGAGATCAGTATAAGTAACGTTTAATTCTGTACTCTAGTGAGCCAAATTATGGGACGAATGCATACACACAGACACGGAAAGTCACATTCCATTAGACCAGCTACTCTTCGTGCACCTTCATGGATCACACAAAGTCCTGCAGAAATTGAAGAATTAGTTGTCAAGTATTCCAAAGACGGACTAACTCCTAGTCAAATTGGAATTAAACTAAGAGACCAACATTCAATCCCACTAATCAAACCAATTACAAAGAAAACAGTTGGAGAGATTTTAGAAGAAAATGATTTGAAATCAGAAATGCCTGAAGACTTGGATAACATTGTCAAAAAGGCAGTAGGTCTTCAAAGACACCTCAAAGAGAACAAAGGAGACAGAAGAAATGTCAGATCTTTGGAATTAATTGAAGCCAAAGTTCACAGACTATCAGTCTACTACAAAAGAATTGGCAGAATTCCAGCAAATTGGAAATATAAATCAGTAGTAGCTCAGTTAGAGTAATGGCAAAAGCACTTGATGAGTCACTTTCGTTTT
Organism: Nitrosopumilus sp. S6; assembly: GCF_054515815.1. NCBI lineage: Archaea > Thermoproteati > Nitrososphaerota > Nitrososphaeria > Nitrosopumilales > Nitrosopumilaceae > Nitrosopumilus > Nitrosopumilus sp. S6. Next base: position 16,436 of record NZ_JBTNRI010000005.1, on the reverse strand, counting down.
TCAAAGATAAGGTTTCAGATTGTATAAGATCAAAAAAATCAATTTTTGTTACAACCCATATTGATTGTGATGGGTTAACATCTGGAAGTATCATTACCAAAGCCCTAATCAGAGCAGGGGCAAAATGCACTGTTAGAACATCAAAAGAATTTAGCAAAAATGTTGTAGAGTCTTTCAAAACAGACTCTAGAGATTTTCATATAGTTACTGATCTTGGAGGAGGATTTGCAAAAAACCTCAATGAGACACTAGGGGACAATTGGGTTGTCTTGGATCATCACCAGATTCCAGATGAGGAGATGGACAATCAAAATGTCATCAATGCATGGAAGTATGGAATCGATGGAGGAGTGGAGATTTGTGCAGGAGGTATGGCATATCTTGCATCAATGGCACTTGATGAGAAAAATTCTGACTTGTCATCAATTGCAGTCGTCTCAGCATTAGGGGACAGACAAGACCAAGGAGAAAGAAAGTCATTTACCGGAAAGAATTTTGAGATTGCAAACACCGCAAAAGAGTTAGGACTAGTTGAGATTGACTTGGATTTATTATTGGTAGGACGAGAGACAAGGCCTCTTCCAGATGCCCTTGCATTTACATCACAGCCATTTATCGAGGGACTGACTTGGAATAGAGATGCTTGCCTTTCTTTGCTAAATTCATCAGGAATTGAGCTTAAAGATGGAGGCAGATGGAGAGTTCCAGCAGAACTAGATGAGGAAGAAAAGAGGCAAGTCATAGAAGCAATCACCCAGTTCACAGCAGGAAAAAATGCCACTGAAATAATGTCAGAGTTAATTGGATACACATACACATTTCCAAGAGAAGACAAGCGAAGTTTCCTCAGAGACGGAAGAGAATTTTCAACTATGCTAAACTCTTGTGGAAGGATTAATCGCTCCGGAGTCGGCATGGCAATCTGCATGGGAGACAGAAACAAGATCCTAAGAGAAGGAGAAACCATCTTGACTGATTACAGAAAGATGATCAGAGAATACATGAACATTCTATCAAATGAGAGATGGAGAATTTCAGAAAGTGAGACATGTGTGATGGTAAATGGTGAAGACATTGTCCCTGAAACAATGACAGGAACTATCTCATCTCTAATTGCAGGGTCTCCAAAGAATTCAGGAAAAATTGTAATTTTAAGAACAAAGGGAGAAGAGAACACAATCAAGTTTTCATCAAGAAAATCATTTGGTTGCACGTCTGACATCAACCTAAGTGAATTGATGAGAACAGGAGCTGAGAAATTTGACGGTATTGGAGGAGGTCACAATGCAGCAGCTGGCGCAAAAATAACTAAAGACAAATTAGATGACTTTCTCAATTATTTAGAAGTAAATGTCGTTAACGTGTCAAGTGCAGATAGCCCTCAATAACATTTCAAAAGAAAAGGCTGAAACTGTCAAAAAAGCACTAGAACCAGATAATGTGGATTTTCCCGAAGGATTGAGTCTTAGTGTTGAAAATGTTGATAACAAACTAGTTTTTAATTTTGAAAGTAAGAAGAACATGAAGCAGTTAATTGGGACAATAGATGAAGTGATGGACCATATCCAAGTGGCACTAAAGGTGATAGAGTAATGCTAGACCCCAAACTAATCAAAGAAAAGCCTCAAACTATCAAAGACATGCTCAAGGCAAGAGCAGTAGATTTTGACTTGGACGGACTAATCGAGTCTGACCAAAAGAGACGAGAGTTTATCATCAAAACAGACGAGTTGAGAAAAAAGAAGAACCAAGTGGCCTTGGAGATTTCTCAAAAGAAAAAGGCAGGAGAAGATGCATCATCAATTCTAGATGAAATGAAAAATGTTTCAGCAGAGCTTGCAAAATTAGAATCAGAGCAAGAAAGTATTGAATCCAAGTATTCCAAATTAGCATTGACAATACCAAACTTGGTTCACGAGTCAGTTCCAGTTGGAGCAGATGAAACTGCCAACAAGGAAATCAAAAAGTGGGGAAAGATTCCAGAGTTTGATTTTAAGATAAATGATCACATTGACATCTCTGAGAATTTAGATTTGGTAGATTTAGAGAGGGCAGCAAAAGTTGCAGGGGCCAGATTTTATTATCTCAAAAACGATCTAGTAAGACTAAACCAATCACTAATTCATTTTGCATTAGATTTTCTAGCAGGAAAAGAATATTCACTTGTTCAGCCCCCATACATGATTAATCGTGCATCAATGGAAGGTGCAGTTATTGCAGATGACTTTGAAGAGGTAATCTACAAGGTAGAAGATGAAGACCTCTACATGATTGGAACATCAGAGCATGCAATGGCTGCAATGCACTCTAAAGAAATCATAGAAGGAAAAGATCTTCCCATCAGATATGCAGGAGTCAGTCCATGTTTTAGAAAAGAGGCAGGAGCTCACGGACGAGACCAAAAAGGAATTTTCAGAGTACACCAGTTTGACAAGATTGAGCAGTTTGTCTTTGCAAGACCAGAAGACTCTTGGAAAGAGCATGAAAAGATGTTAGCAATTGCTGAAGAGTTTTACCAGAAATTAGAGATTCCGCACAGAGTCATGTTATTGTCAACTGGAGATATGGGAAAAATTTCAGCCAAGACATATGATATTGAAGCATGGATGGCAGGACAAAATTCCTACAGAGAGATTGTATCATGCTCAAACTGTTTGGAGTACCAAGCAAGAAGACTAAAAATAAGATTCAGAGACAAAACAAATGAAGACACACAATACCTGCATACACTAAACAGCACACTGGTAGCTACTACCAGAGTACTAGTCTCAATTATGGAGAATTTCCAGACAAAGGATGGCCACATCAAAATCCCTCAGGTTTTGCAGAGCTACATGGGAAACCAGAAAGAGATCTAGTGACATACCCTTATATTTTGGGTTTAAAGGTCGATAATAATTGGCACGTAGAAAAGGCAGAGTAAAAGACAAGTGGCGAGAAAAACGCTGGGTTACTGTAAGTGCTCCAGATTCATTTAACAATGTACCAATTGGGTATGTACCAATTACAGATGAGGAAAACGCTGCCGGTAGAGTTTTAGAAGTTACACTATATGATATTCTAAAAGGAGATCCTTCACAACACCAATACAAAATCTATTTCCAAATTGACAAAGTTGAGGGAGACAAAGCAACAACAATCTTCAAGAGATATGAATATTCAAAAGAATTTTTGCGCAGTCTAGTAAGACGTGGTTCATCAAAAATTAATTTCATTATTGATGCTAAAACAAAAGATGGATACATCTTTAGAATCAAGGTAATTGCTTTGACTCACAGACAACTTAACACATCTAGAAAACATGCACTTCGATTAATTGCAAGAGATGTAATCAACAAGCAAGTTCCAGAAATGACAATTGAACAATTTGTTCAAGCAACATGTTACAGTAAAATTAACTCAGACATTATGGCTGCATTCAAGAAGGTCATCAGAGTAAGACACGTAGGTCTTGAGAAAGTTAAACTCATCAGAACTGCTGAGAAAGAAACAGTTTTGCTTGAAGCATAATAGACTAATCATATTCTACAATCATGAATGATAAGATAGAGATTACAATTGATGCCATAGTTCATGCAACTGAAGATGTTTCAAAAATTTTCCAGTCCTTTGAGATACTAGAACTAAAAGAAGAAGACTTTGCCGTTACTGAAACCACAGGCCATTTTGATAATCCGATTCTCATGATTCATGCAAAAATTCTCAAAAAACAGGCTCTAAATTTTCTAAAAAAACTAGTAGAGCTGCTGCCACCCCAACAAATTGATGAGTTAATCGACGAGATTGAAGAGAGGACAGTTGATTCTAGATTTCACATGAGACTAGACAAGCAGGAACTCGTAAAGGGCAACGTCACAATAAGTGAAAAAGATACAATCAAAATAAAAATCCACACACCAGTATACAACAAAAAAGATACCATCAAAACATTTACAGAAATTTTTCAAATTGCCAACTAGATTAAATAGAATAAAATCACATTATCAGTTGGGAATGAGGAGATAACAGCCGCTCCAGTCTGAGCGAAAGCTTTGAAGACGCCGCGACGAACCGACCCCAAATTTTGAATCGATCAATTTAGCAAAAACACACGATTCCTTGTACAATTCCATGGTATTATTTTAAATACGGACAGCCGAACCTCTTATCGTGGCAGACTATGATGTTATAGTTGCAGGTGGAGGCCTTGCAGGTACAATTACAGCTCAAGCTATTTCTCACTATACAAATCAAAACGCAAAGATTCTAGTCGTTGACAGAAACTCTCCAATACTACCAGGCAGAAAGTCATTGTCTGGCTGGGTTTGCGGAGATGCATGCTCCAAAGAAGCAGTAGATTACATGTCTGAGAGAATCAAGGTTCAATGGACCAGACCAGAAATCGAACATGATGTAAAAGGCGTAATGGCATTTTCTCCAGACACAGAAACTGCAATTCCATTTGATGGCGCAGGATACATGTTGAATCGTCAAAAGTTACCAGAGATTCAAAATGAAAGATGCCAAAAGATGGGAATCGAGTTTGCATTTGAAAAAAATCTTTCAGGTCTAATTTATGATGGTCAACAAGTTGTAGGTGTTCAAGGAACAGACAGCAAGACAAACGAGCCATTCAAAAAGACAGCAAAAATTGTCATTGATGCTACAGGTGTCGCATCCATGCTCAGAAGTGGATTGAAAAACTCTACCAAGGTAGAAAAAAGAATCGACAGACGAGACTTGGAATCAACTGGCAGATACATCATGTATTTTGAACCAGGACAAAAAAATCTTACAGATTTTGATCCTGATTATTGTATTATTCATTTAGACCAAGACATTGCTCCAGGGGGATACGGATGGGTATTTCCAAAAGGAGATAATAAAGTAAACATCGGTCTAGGTGTTGAAAAATCACTTTTAGAAAGACGAAACAAGCGATTAGGCAAAAAAGACAATGTCGAATCTTTGATGAAAGAATATTTGCACAGAAATACTGCAATTAAAAATCCAAAACTTTCTGAAGACCCTGAAGACATTAACAACAATTCAGGAATTTTCCAAGTTTCAGTTAGAAGACAAAATGATTGTATGGTTTCAGCAGGATACATGATGGTTGGAGATTCTGCATGGATGCCAAAACCAATTGATGCAGGAGGAATCGGTCCAGCATTAATTGCAGGAACTATCATAGGAAATAATGTTGCAAAAGCACTAGAAGCAAATGACTTTTCAGAAGCAAGTCTATGGCAATACAATTTAGATTTCATCAAAGAGTATGGTTACAAGACTGCAGGTCTAGAACTGTTTAGAAGACTAGTTCAACAAATGACAAATGAGCAAATCAGTTATGGTATGAAACACTTTTTGGGAAACATGGATGTGGAATCAATCAGCAAAGGTGAACACCCAGACTTTTCAGGACTAGGAAAGATTGGAATGATAATCAGAGGTGCAATGAACAAGACAGTTGCAGACGGATTAAGATACACATCAAAAGAAAACCAGTGGTTAGTAGAACACTACAACAATTATCCAAAAGACCCATCTGGTTTTGATGAATGGAACAAAACACTCCATGGAAGAATGGATGCAGCTTTTGCAAAAGTAGAAGCATTTGGAAAATAGATCTAACAATAAATATTGTCGAAATCAATGAAAACGTACTTTGGAAGAAGTTCAGTATCTAGATTGGAATAATTCAATTCAAACTATCAACAAGGCATATGATGCAGGACTTTTTGTGCTAATAATTGGACCAAAGGGGACAGGCAAGACATCACTGGTCAGAGATTTTGCAAAAGGTAAAGGAATCAACTTAGAATCAATTAATTTTAGCCTCAGAACAAGGGAGAGTCATCTAGTTGGAACAAAAACTCTCACTGATGGAACTGTGAGTTTTGATGAAGGGGTTTTGATAAAGTCAATGAGGGATGGAAGTTTGCTATACCTTGATGAGATTAATTCTGCAGAAGCTGATGTGTTACTTAGATTAGATGAAGCACTAGATGACAGAAGACAAATTGCATTAAAAGAATCAACGGGTGAAGTAGTAAAAGCTAAAGACAACTGGTTTGTCATTGCAACAATTAATCCATTGACTCACAGCGGAACAAAGGAATTACCACCGCAACTATTAAGCAGATTTCCAGTTCGAATAAGACTAGAGTATCCTCCTGAAGATGTAGAGCTCGAAATTGTAAAAAAACACGTATCAGGAGAACATGAATCAGAAATAGTTCAGGCAATCAAACTAGCAAATACATTAAGACAAGCAGCAGCAGTTGAAGAGTTGTTTTACTCACCCAGTCTAAGGGAGACAATTGCTTTTGCAAAATTGTTAGACGGAGGAATGGCTGCAAAAGAAGCTGCCAATTTTGTTTTTGGAAATGTGTACACACAATGGGGAGATATAGAGTACCAAAAAGTAAGTGACATCATTACCTCAATGTTTGGAAACTAAATGCAATCAGTTAAACTTCAAAACGAATCGCTAGTAGAGATTGCTACATTTCTTGTTAGAAGATGGTCTGAAAGAGACAACATAATTGTAGAGATTTCAGACAAGGTTGAAACAAAAACAAGACTGGTAGAAAACAAGGTAATTCTAACGCCTTTAGAAAAAAGAATCGGAAGTGATTTTCAAAAGTACAGACAGTTTAGAACTTCATTATGGTATGAAGCAATGAGAATAAAGTATTGCAAGAAGATACTGAGCAATGATCATGCATTTGGTTTTATCCTAAACACAATGGAGACAAGACGCGTCGAAGAGTTGGGCAGAAAAGTTTGGAGAGGTATGGACAATGAGATTATCTTCAATTACGCCTACATGCTAGTTTCAAGACCACAACTCAGCACAGTTTACGGAAAAGCAAGGCTAGTTGAGGCGTTTTACCAGTACTTTATGTTTGGAGCAATCAAAGGAGAGGTCCAGTCAAGTCACTTTGAGAGAATAAGAAAAGCAGATGCATTTGCCAAAAAAATGGTAAACAAGGCAATTAAAGAAAACCATGACACAGAATGGCTAGAAAAAAATGTCAGCGAGATTATCAAGATTTTAGAAATTGATTCTCTTTTAACAATTCCAGTGTCACTGCCATTTATGAAAGCAGGAATGCCATTATCTGAAGAAGAACTGCTACGAGTTTTGAAGATAGTTTCTAAAAACAAAGAAGGAGACTTTGGCGATGTGGATCCTGCTGCAATACTAAAAGGAGACAATGTGATTGATGAGTACAATGTTTTGTTAGATGAAGACAAAAAGACAGAAAACAAAGGACTGATGCCTGAAGCAATAGGAATTCAGATACCATCTACACGAAATGTAGATGAGACAACAATCTATGACATGAGTTTGATTAACGGATTAAAAACAAAATTCAAGGAATGGAAGACAGGTTGGAAAGAGCAGCATCTGAGTTCAGGAGACGAGTTTGATGAAGAAAACTATATCGAAGGAAACAAGCCATTTTTTACAGACATTAAAAAATCAATTAAAACAAAAATTGTCATACTGTTAGATCATTCATCTAGCATTTCTTCAGATGCAATTGAATACAAAAAAGCAACGCTTGCTCTTTGTGAAGTTCTGGCATATCTCAAAGTAAAATTTGCAGTCTATGCATTTAGTACAGAGAACAGATCAGTAGTGTGCTGGTCCATCAAACCAGACAACATGAAATGGAATAATGTCACTGCAAAGAGGTTGGCCCAAATCGTAGCTAATGGTTCAACCCCCCTAGCTGAAGTATATGACAAGATGTTTCCAGTTTTACAATCAAAGAGGCCTGATATTTTCTTGACATTGACTGACGGTGAGCCATCAGATCCTGATGCAGTCAGAAACATGACAAAGTCATTGAAAGGGTTAGGAATTAGCATGGCAGCCTTGGGTTTGGGGCCAAATACAGTCAGGGCCACAACCATTGCAAATAATCTAAGACACTTGGGATATGAAAAAACCATGGCAGTAAGCCGTCTTAGAGACATCCCAAACAAGGTCATCAACATTTTAGATATCTAATAGGCTGAACTAATTTTCTATAGATATTTTATTGAGAAAAAATTAGGAGGTTTAGAAATTGTCAGAAAATCAAAATTACGATCCTGCACTTTTGCAAAAATTTGAAGAAGAGGTATGGAATAAAATTCCACACAGAGAAGGAGACAAGATTGTAAATGCAACACCACTAGTGGATTTAACTGCAGACCTCAAAGAGTGTGCCAAAAGTGTATACAAACTAAATCTAGATGACAAGGATTTCAAAATTTATGGAAAGTTTGATTCAGAATTACTTAGCGGCTCCATCAAGGTAAGGGCAGCATCACACATTATTCATGAGGCAATAAAGTCTGGCAAATGTAACGGTAAACGCATAGTAATTGAAGCTACATCAGGCAACTTTGGAATTGCATTAGGTCTCTTATCAAAACTTGGAGTAACTGTAGTTGCACTTGTTTCAAGAAAATTACAAGAAGGTGTATTCAAGGAATTAAGAAATGAAAATATCAAAATTATGGATTTAGACATGGACATTTGTCCAGCTCCTGGAATGGAGAACAAAGCAGACGAGATGGCTGCAAAGGCAACTGCTGCAAACATTCGCTCACAATTAACAGAGATGGGTTTTGATCCTCAAGTCTTTGACAAGAACCTTGAGGAAATTGAAGCACTGCTAGCAAAACAAGACATTATTAATTTGGCAAGATTCCTTGCAGATATTTACAATATGTTTTGTCCAAAACAATACGATAACGAACTAAACATTGACATTCACAATACAGTTACTGCACCAGAAATTGATCAGCAGTTACATGAGAATGGTGATTCGCTAGAAGACTATGCACTCTTTTGTTCATTTGGAACAGGAGGAACGTCAGGTGGTTTGAGTAAATACATGTCTGAGAAATACAACAAAAAAGCAGTTCATGTTGTTTTCCCACCACCAGGCCAAGATGTTGCAGGAATTAGAACAAAATCCAAGGCTGAAGGCTTGACATTGTACAATCCTGAATTATACACAGAGCACGAAGTTGATTTTGAGAATGTAAAATTACTTCTCAAGTTTATGGTAGAGAAGGGACACGACATTGGTGAAAGTAGTGCACTAGAGCTTTATGCAGCACTAGAGATGGCATACAAGGGAGAAATCAAAAAAGGTATAGTTATTGTTGCAGACGGAATTGAAAAGTACAGAAAGAACTTTGAGCAAATCTCACAAGACAAGCCTCCAATGAAAATATCAGTAGAAGATGCAGCTGCTGTTGCAGAAGAGTATGACAATATTATTTGGGTTCACACACAATACACACCAAAAGAAGAAGGAATTGAAATTATTGCAAAATCACTAGGTGTTGACAAGTCAAAAATTACTGTACCAAAAGCATCTACAATTAACAATCTATTATCAACACAACAAGTTCCTGAAGAGCTTAGTAAAGAGCTACAAGGCTCCAAAGGAAAATCATTACTAGTTTGCATGGCAGGAAACACATCACTTATGACTGCACAGGTATTGGCTAGCAAAGGAATAGTTACTCAAAGTTTGAATGGAGGGATAACAAATTTGCCTGAAGGAAGAGGCAAGAATCCTGGAGAATACATTCAGGTAGCTAGAGAATAATTTGAAATGTCTTTCAGTATCTCAACCATTTGCTGATTTAATCATTCTAGGAAAAAAGACAATCGAGTTACGTAAATGGAACACAAATTTTCGTGGAGAGATACTAATACACGCACCATTAAAAATTAGAAAAGAAGATTGCAAGAGATTAAAGATTGACAAAAAATTTGTCACAGGTGCAATTGTTGGCAAAGCAGAAATCTATGACGTAAAAAAATACGACACCATAAAGCAAGTCAAGCTGGATCAAAATTTCCATCTTGCCTCAAAAAATTTTCATGACAGAACTTTTGGTTTTTTGCTAAAGAATCCAAAGTCATTTCGAATCCCCATCCCATACAAAGGACAGCTGGGACTCTTTGATGTGGAATTGCCTAAAACAAAAATCAAGAACAAAGAAATTGTTACAGATATTATTGATGAAGAATACAGATATCAGTGGATAGGCCACCATTGAGCAAACCCAGATTCTTTCCAAAAAATTTGACTAGTATATATAAAGGGCCTATTTAAAGTCCCTCGTTATGCCTCAGACAAAGCCTATTGTCAGTGTTGAAAATGTTGTTGCATCTGCATCAGTTGATCAAAAGATTGACCTTAATGAAATTACAGAAAAATTTCCAGATACTGAATATCATCCAGAACAATTTCCAGGACTAGTTTTCAGATTAAAGAGTCCAAGAACTGCAACTTTGATTTTTAGAACAGGAAAGATGGTGTGTACTGGTGCAAAATCAGAAGAGATGGCAATCAAAGCAGTAAACACTGTAGTTCAAAAACTTAGAAAAGGAAAAATCAAAATAAAAAATGATGCAGTAATTACCGTACAAAATATTGTTGCAGCAATTAATCTAGGTGGAAAGATACATCTAGAAAAAGCAGCAAGAACATTGCCAAGAAGCATGTACGAGCCAGAACAATTTCCAGGACTAATTCACAGAATGCTTGATCCTAAAACTGTAATCTTGTTGTTTGCATCAGGTAAGTTGGTTTGTACTGGAGCCAAAAAAGAATCAGACGTGTATCGTTCTGTTCACAACCTACATTCAGTATTAGAAGAAAAAAGTCTAATGATATATGATCAATAGATTTTACAAAATAGATTGACTGAAGATAATTTTCAAGAAGAAAAGAAAAAACTGACTCCAGATAACGGGTTTGATCTGATTGGTATTGATTATTTTGCAGAGCCAGGAAACCAATTGTATCTCGTAGAGCATTTTGAAATGTATCAAGATGCACTAAATGCAAAAAAAGAGAGAAAGAATCCTGATGAATATTTTGTTTTGTATAAAGGAGCAGGTGGAGAATTTTTCTGCAGATAAGCCAGAAAAATAGAATAACTTTACTATATTTTACAAACTCTCTTTATCATTAGGTTTTTGATGTAAAATTTCATGGCCAATGAAACCAGTGATTTGATTGACAATATTTACGAAAAAAATGAACCTGCACAAAATGACCACAAGCCTCAGATTATTCGCAAAAGTCAAAAAGCAAAATATCAGATTTTTGATGAAACAGAATTTACTCGCGGCAGGGAAGTGCTAGGAGACCTCATTGTACACGGGATGATAGCCTCAGGAGGCACGGATATTGACTGGCTAATTGAGCACAAGGGGGGGTTTGTCATTTTGGAATTCAAAGGATTCCATAACGACAAGATAAACATTGCAAAGGGGCAGATGATTGCCTATGAAAAATTACATGAAAAGCTAAACCAATCAGCAAAATGCTACCTGTATGTTGTAGGATGCGACGACATTGATTTTTCAAATCCAGATGCAACAGTTTGGGTCTTTGAGATGAACCAATGGAAATCAAATGCAGTTCCAAAGAATACCAGTGACATTTACGGAGATAATTCAAATCGACAAAACAAGTACATAGTTTATCGCGAATACATGGAAGAGATTAGTGTAGAAAAGCTTAGAGACATTATTGATTCTCACTGGAAAGAATTTGAAAGAATTATGCTTTAAATGAAAATGTACTAGATTTTGTTTCAGCACCGTTATCTACTTTGATAGTGTAAGTGCCAGAACTCTCCCATCCAGGGCCACCAGCAATTGCAAGTGTAGAGTATCGTCCATCACTTTTTAGAGAAACCTGTTCTGCCCAAACAAGTTTACCTTTTGGATTTTCTATAGAAAGATTCACAGAACCAGTTGTATCAGAAATGCCATTAATTGATATGATGTCTTTGTTGTTATATGATGCAAAGTCAGTTTTAATCATTAGTGATTCTGCAACTGTTTTAGTAGGAGTCTTTACAACAGAAGTAGGTTCAGTAGAAATTCCACTAAAGGATACAGCAACTGCAATGATTGCTATTAAAGCAACTGCACCAATACCTATCATTAGTTTTGAGTTCTTTGAGGAACCAGAGGAAATTTTAGGTGACGCTGATCTAATGGTTTGAGTTTGAGTAGACATTGTATTTGTAATAGATGCAGTTTCAGGTAATACTACATCTGGAACAACAGGTTTTTCGACAGGTGCAGGAGTATCAGGTTTTCGTCCAAGATGTTTTTCTGCTAATTTTTTAACATAATTTCTTTCAAAGTTGCTAATTACTTCATTATTTTCACAAGCCCGGCGAATCTGCTTTAGAATTCTGTCATCGCCAAAGTCTTTTTCCAAAAGAGCCTTTACATCATCAAGTAATGAATCCACGAGTATTTTCTCCTATAATCATTATTTATGAATTCCTTGTTTAAGATTTCTAATGACTTCTCTATCTAGAGTAGATTTTCTGTGCTTGGATAATGACAGTTCTGATGTAGTCTTTTGCAGTAGAATCTGACACTCCCATCTGTTTTGCCCTCTGATACAGGGCATTTTCTTGAGGATCACTCAAATAGCATTTTAGAAGATAGTTTAGTCTGTGAGATCTCTTTTCGTCACTTTTCATGATTTTACTTTTTTTCTGCACTAAAAAGCCCAGAGGATTATGAAATAACCAACAATGTATCATAAAATTCTAAAAAATACATATGATCGTTTTTAAACAATACCAAAAAACAAATGCAAATGAAACGAATTGAGGCAACTGTTCAAGTGGATAAAGCAGGTGCAGTTTCTGATGCAATCAAAGACATTGTCGGTGGATTTACTATCACAGAAGGAAAGGGTAGAGGTTCTGGAAAAAGACAAGAGATCAGATCAGGAAGAGGCACAGGTTCATTCACTGCAGAATACAACAAAGTTGCAACAGTGATAACAGTAGTAGATGACTCAGACGTAGAGAAAGTATCTTCAGCAATTGCTGATTCAGCTTTTACAGGAAAGGGCGGAGATGGAATTATCACAGTCACCAATGTAGAAAGTGCTCTAAACATAGCATCTAAAAAGACGGGTTCTGAAGCCCTCTAATCATTTTATTTTATTAAATCCAATTTTATTTTGAAATAAAGCTACTGAGAGGAGAAACTTCCTCTCAGGAGGTATCCTTTTGGAGGACATATGTTGTTTGAAGGGATAGCATCTTATTGCAAACTAAGTATAAAAGCAAAGGATTTTGAAGTTACTGTTGTCCTTCAATTCCCATTAGAGTTAGTGTTGATCTAATTTTTGGGATTTTTCTAATCTTCCAAGTAATGGTTTCGCGTAATGCTTCTACTTGACCAGATTCAACTTTTGCTAAAATATCATATGCACCAAATGTGCCATGAACTTCAACAACACCTTCAATAGATTTTAGTTCTGATATTACAGCTTCTTCAGAACCTAGCTCACAGTTTATGAGAACATAAGCTGTTGCCAATTATGATTCGACTCCTATTTTCATAACTAAAATGCCATCTTGAAATATATAAGAATAGTCCGATTTACTTAAAAATTCAACATTATTTTGGGTTAAATGATTAACATTTGTAAAGAAAATTACCAAATCTAAAAATAAATTTAAGATATAGAATATGCCTCACGCATGATCTTTTCTAGGTCTTCAAGATTTTTTGAAAAGGTGATTTTAGAACGAAGTTTAGAGCCGCCCTTCAATCCTTTTGTAAATCTCATGGCCTGACTCTTGATGTTAGCGAATTTGATTTTGTATTGGTTAGTAAGATGAAGATAATCAAAAAATGAATCCAACCTGTCTTTGAAGGAATATTCCTTGTAAGAACCAGTATTGAGATAATCATTAATCTGCTCAAACAAGAAAGGATTGCCCATGGCACCACGACCAATCATGACATAATCACAACCAGTCTCATCAAGCATCATTTTGGCATCTTCAGGAGTAGTAATATCACCATTGCCAACTATAGGAATACTAGAAATTTCTTTGAGTTCTTTGATTAATTTCCAGTCTGCATTTCCAGAATATCCCTGGCTGACAGTTCGGGGATGAAAAGTTATCATTTGAATTCCTTGGTCTTCTGCAATTTCTGCAATCTCTCGAAAAAGAAATTTGCTTGCTTCAGTAACACCGGAGCGAATCTTCAGGGTTACTGGTTTTTTTACAGCATTAACAAGAGTATTGAAAATTTGTTGTGTAAGATTTACTTCTTGGAGTAGAGCCCCTCCTGCCATTTGTTGTGTAATGTGTGGTGCAGGACAACCCATGTTGTAATCAATGATGTCAAAATATGGTTCGACAATGGTTGCAGCTTTTTCTAGTGCATAAAGATCAGAGCCAAACAATTGAACAGAGATTGGTCTTTCTTGTTCTGAGAATTCGATGAACTCTTGAATTGTCTTCATGTTGTCTTTGAGTTGTTCTTCTTTTGCAATAATACTGTGAATGCTGGTAAATTCAGTTACAACCAGACCAGCTCCCATCTTTTTGCACTGTAATCTCAAGGCAGGATCACTGACTCCTGCCATAGGAGCTAAAAATGCCCTACTAGAAAATTTTGGAAGCATGAACAAACTAAATAATTTGAATATATTTACTATTTCAAAAATCAGTTATCAGGACAGCCGTCAGTGTCTCTGTCACCATCATAATCCTCAGGATCAAGTGGACACAAGTCTTGGTCATTAATGATGCCATCTAGATCATCATCATGGACAAATCTTTGTTGTTCTGGAGCAATGTCAGGACAACCGTCATGATCATTGTATTTGTTCCAGGTTTCAGGTTGGTTTGGACATGAATCAATTGCATCATAGAATCCATCACCATCAGAATCAAATCTTGTAGGAGTTGTTGACGCTGCAGCCAATACGTCTGGGCATCCATCCCAGTCTAGATATCCATTATAGTTCTCTTGCTCATCAAGGCAGGAATCCCATCTATCATCTATTCCATCACCATCGCCATCTGGGAATGAATACGAAGATGTTACAGAGCCTGCAGAGTCTGGACAGCCGTCAGTGTCTTGATAATAATTGTAAGTTTCAGGTTCTAGTGGACATGCATCATTAATGTCTAAAATTCCATCTCTGTCAGAATCAAGTTTGGATGGAGATTTATCTGGACAGCCGTCAGTGTCTTTGAATCCGTTGTAAGTTTCAGGTTGGTTTGGACACAAATCTAAATTGTCTACTATTCCATCACCATCAGTGTCATAGGTAGAATAACCATCAAAAAGAGAATCTGGACAGCCGTCAGTGTCTTGGAACTTGTTGTAAGTTTCTTTACTTTTAGGACACTGATCTACATTGTCAATTATACCATCACCATCAGAATCTCCAAAGGAACCATGGTCTATTGTATCAGGACAACCGTCATAGTCTTGGAACTTGTTATAGTTTTCTGGAATTGTTGGACACAAGTCATAGACATCAGGGATGTTATCATAATCAGTATCAAGTAATGCAGATTTTGAAATTCCAGGAATATCTGGACAACCGTCTTCATCTAAGAATCCGTTAAAGTTTTCTGGCTCATCAATACATGCATCCCATCTATCATCAATTCCATCACCATCAGCATCTGGAAATGTATATCCAGACAATACACCATCTACTGAATCAGGACAACCATCAGTGTCTTGGAACTTGTTGTAAGTTTCTGGTTCATAAGGACAAGAGTCTGAAACATTTGGAATTCCATCTCTATCAGAATCAAGTATAGAAACAGAACTATCTGGACAGCCGTCAGTGTCTTTGAATCCATTGTATGTTTCAGGTTGGTTTGGACAAGAGTCTAGATTATCAATTATTCCATCACCATCAGAATCATTGCTTGACAATCCATCAAAAAGAGAATCAGGACAACCATCAGTGTCTTGGAACTTGTTGTAAGTTTCTGGTTGATAAGGACATAAATCAAATTGATTAAGTATACCGTCTCTATCAGAATCTCCTACAATTGGTAATTGTAAAACATCTGGACAGCCGTCTTCATCTTGGAATTTGTTATAGTTTTCACGTTCGAATGGACATGCATCTTTATCATCACCAATATTATCAAAATCAGAATCAATAAAGCCAACAGAATATCCTAGAACATCAATACAACCATCTTCATCTTGGAATCCATTATAATTTTCAGGCTCGTTTAAACATTGATCCCATCTATCATCTACTCCATCACCATCAGTATCAGGGAATATGTAAGTAGAATCTATAGAATCAACAGTGTCTGGACAGCCGTCAGTGTCTTGGAATTTATTGTAAGTTTCAGGTTCTAGTGGACATGCGTCTTTACCATCAGAGATTCCATCTTGATCACGATCTAGTAAACCAATCTCATCATCAGGACAGCCGTCAGTATCATCAATGTTATTGAATGTCTCAGGTTGAGTTGGACACAAATCTAGATAATCAGGAAAACCGTCATTGTCTGAATCTGCAATATCTTTTTGACCACCAATAGATAAATCTGGACATCCATCATCGTCTTGGAATTTATTGTAAGTTTCTTTTACAGTAGGACAA
>NZ_JBTNRI010000004.1:0-129120 GCF_054515815.1 Nitrosopumilus sp. S6 | reverse complement strand
AGATTATCTCTAAAAGATTTCTATTTTAATTGAATAGTTTACATTTGTAAATTAATAAAATTCTTGTCAATTTACAAATGTAAGCATTTGATCTAATATACATCACAAATAATTACAAATCATGTTTGGTTTTACAAAACACTGCAAAATATGTGGAATTGATTTGCAAAAAGACAATGCGATAAAGAGGTTTGGAAAATCATTTTGTTGCGATGACCATGCCAGTCAATATGTAAAATTCAAACAACAGCAACAAAAAGACGATTCAACAAGACGACGTGACAGTTGCTGTTAACATTTTTTACTCTTTAACCTAATTTAGAATGCAAGTTTTGGTTAATTTATTATGAATTGAGTAGTAAGCCCACAGCAATAATGCCACTGAGCCAATTAGTAAAGGAATTTGATATACTGAAAGAAAAGTAGACACAGCAACACCTGCAGTACCGAAACTAGTCAAAAGTACAAATCCCATCGAAGAGCAACTAGCACATCCACCTGCCATCATTCCAACAGATGAACCCATAAAGGAAGACTTGTTCATCTTTACCTTGGTATTTTTTAGAACATAGACATTCATGCTTAGAACAATTCCCATAAGTGCAGAGATTATATTTGATAATACAAAAACAGGAATTGCATCTGAAGGAAGATAAAACACAAAGACAGGAGTAAAGAACAACAGTTCCCCTAAGACATTAAAAATAATCCAAAATAACGCAAAAATTGTGGCTGCCAAAAATATGTAAGACTTGTTTGAAAAAACTTGTTTGAGTGAGGATAACATGTTTATCATCACTTTTGGTTTAGACTATCATCAAATATCTTTTCAAATGTAGCATATGGATGTGCACCAGTAAGTGCTTGAGGCTTGGAACCGTCATTATTGAGAATTAAAAAGGAAGGGGTGCCTCTAAAGTCAATTTGTTTTGCAAGATTAAGATCACTTTCCACTAATGATTCGTATTTGTTACTATCAAGACATGAATCAAAACTCTGTGTGTCTAGTCCCATGTTTGATGCAATTTGTTTTAGATTGTCCCTATTTGCCCATCCAGAGTTTTCATGACCTTGATTGTTGTACAGTTCATCATGAAACTCCCAAAACATTCCTTGATCGTTTGCACATTGAGATGCCATGGCAGCAGGTTTTGAATCAGGACCAACTACTGGAAAGTGTTTAAATGCCATACTAACTTTGCCTGATTCCACATATGATGATTCTATTTGTGGACTAGTATCTCTGGCAAATCGTCCACAGTTAGGACATTGAAAGTCTCCAAACTCAATAAGGGTAATTGGTGCTGAAGGATCTCCTTTTAGAGGTGTATCTGATGTAATAAGATTTGAAAAAGACAATGGTGAAACCGATGAGTCAGTGTCTGTATTTTCCATTTGGGTTTGAGTACTGTCAAAAGTCAGTGCAAACACTGCAATTACTACAGCAACAATACCACCAACTACCAAAGGTTTTTTCATAATCTCAGAAATTCTGTCTATACATTTACGTCTTTTTCCTAATTTTGTAGGCTGTTTTTTTAGATTTCTGTTCTGAAAATTTTACAAATGTAAGTATTTGATAATAAATACAGAATCAAAGTATAAAATTGAGATAATGGAACATGTATCGTTAGATTCTAAAAAAAATCAAATTACAAAGACTGCGCTAAAAATTGGAGGAATGCATTGTGCTGGATGTATAACTGCAATTCAAAATTACATGTCAGACATTGAAGGCATAAAAGAATGTCAAGTGAATTTGGCAGCTGAAAAAGCTACTTTGGCATATGACCCATCAAAAATTAATTTAGAAAATATTGAAAAACTCATTAAAGATATTGGTTATTCGATTGTCTATGATACATTTTCAGCAAAGATTAACGAAATCGCTGATCCAGTCAATTCAGAAAAATTTGAAAGAAAAATGTCAGAGATTACAGGAATAAAAAGAATCTCCATTAATCATGAAAAAAGTCAAGTAATTATCGAATACAATCCTACTCTTCTTTCAAGTTCTGATCTAAGAGGAATAATCACTAGGACAGGATTTCAAATTTTAAGTGAAGATAACATAATTTCATCAGAAGAAGTTGAGATAAAAAAATTAAAAAGATTATTTTTTAGAGGGATTGCTTTCTCAATACCAATTGTAATTTTTGGTTATCCGGAATTGCTTTCGTTTCTTCCACTTGCAGGAACTGATGCTGCTGCATATCTTATTTTTGTATGTGCAAGTATTGTTCAGTTTACAGTGGGATGGAGATTCTATGTGGGGGCATATAGAATTACTAAAATAAAATCGGCAAACATGGATACTCTAATTGTTACAGGAACAACTGCAGCATTTCTATTTAGTGCGTTTAACACATTTCCGACTCCTGTTTGGGAAAACATCTACTATGATGCTGCTGCCATTGTGATTACGTTCATTATTTTAGGAAAATATATGGAGCATAAAACAAAGGGTAAAGCATCATCCATTCTACGTAAAATGCTTGAGCTTCAGCCAAAAATCACTCGAATTAAAAAAAATGATCAAGAAATTGAAATTCCAGTAGAACTCATAAACATTGGAGACACAATAATTGTGAGACCTGGAGAAAAAATTCCTGTAGACAGTATAGTTATTGAGGGATTTTCTGCAGTTGATGAATCAATGATTACTGGGGAATCAGTGCCTGTTGAAAAAAAACCAGGAGACAGGTTAATTGGAGGAACTGTAAATCACGAAGGATCTCTAGTACTCAAAGCTATAAAAGTTGGAAATGACACTATTCTTTCTCAGATTATAAAGCTAGTAGAAGATGCAATGGGAACAAAACCACCTATGCAAAAAATAGTAGATAAAGTTGCAGGATATTTTGCTTTAGCAGTACTCATTGTGGCATTTGGAACGTTTTGGACTTGGATCTTTATTACACCAGAAGATGTAGGTATTGCAATTGCATTAATTCCAGCAGTTGCAATTCTTGTTGTTGCATGTCCATGTGCGTTAGGATTGGCAACTCCCACTGCAATTATGGTAGGAATGGGAAAAGGTGCAAGCAATGGTGTGATCTTCAAGGGAGGAGATTCATTAGAAGTATTAGGAAAAATCAACACAATAGTTTTTGATAAAACAGGTACACTAACAGAAGGAAAACCCAAAGTTACAGACATTATTCCTGCAAATATTTCAAATAATGATACATCCTCATTACTAAGAATTACAGCCATTGCTGAAAAAAATTCTGAACACCCACTTGCAAAGTCATTAGTCAAAAAGGCAAAAGATGAAAAAATATCCATTGAGTCACCAACAGAGTTTGTAGCGATTCCTGGAAGAGGTGTCAGAGCTATATTTGATGGAAAAACAATTCTAGTTACAAGTCCAAATCAAATGAAGAGAGAAGGAATCAGTTTAGAATCAATTGAAGAGGACATTTCACGCCTACAAGCAGAGGGAAAAACAGTAGTTGTAGTCTCTTGGGATAACGTGTTAATTGGAATTATTGCACTTTTGGACATTCCAAAAGCAAGTGCCAAAAAGACCTTAGAAGAATTAAAAAAATTCAAAATCGATGTTATTATGCTTACAGGAGATAATGCAAAAACTGCAAAAACGATTTCAAAGGAACTTTCAATTTCTAATGTATTTTCTGAAGTTTTGCCTTCTGAAAAGGTTAATGTCATAAAACAGTTGCAAAATGAAGGCAAAAAAGTGGGTATGGTAGGGGATGGAATTAATGATGCTGCTGCATTAACCCAGGCAGATATTGGAATTGCAATTAGTACTGGAACAGATGTAGCATTAGAAGCTGGAAATATTGTATTATTACGAGATGATCTTTTGGGAGTAATTTCATCAATAGAAGTAAGTAAAAAAACAATACGAAAAATAAAACAAAACTTGTTTTACGCTTTTGCATACAATACAATATTAATTCCGTTTGCAGGATTTGGTTTACTTTATCCTGCTTTAGCAGGAATAGCAATGGCTGCAAGCTCAGTATCAGTGACACTTAGCTCACTATCATTAAAACTATGGAATCCTAGAAAATTACAAAAATAGTTATTTACATTTGTAAGGTATCAGATTGATATTATAAAAATAACAATGTAAATTATGGGAAAACAATACATTTCTGCAGGGCTTTTTGTTGGAATGTTTTTTGCAGGATTTGTGGTAGGATATGTTATTTCTGAGCAGATTTACAGTCCAGGAAATTTGATGGCAAGAGATCCAGACACCACTGAGAGATGGATGGAGATTATGCTAGGTACAATGATGAATGATCAAAAATTACATGGGAAGATAATTGAAGACATTACTAAACATCCTCAAATGATGGACAGTCTTAGACAAAATCAAGAATTTTTGAATCAATTGAATAATCCTTAGAGGCTTGAATCTTTTTTGAATATATTGTTGATTCACAGACAAATAGTCGTTTTGCAAGTATTGGTTCTGCAAATACGTTAGAAAATATTGTCGAAAGTTTAGAAAATTAATTTCAAATCTGGGAGGGCGATTTGTTAGATCACATTAACACTCCGACTATAATTAGAAGGTAGGCCGACTAGTAGTCAACCATTTTAGACTCTAATTCAGACCCATGTAGGCACACAAGGATTAACAATGTTAATCGAAAATTATATTCTTTATTTACATATTGTATCTATGACACAATATGGTTCATTAGCAAAACCCTTGATATTTGTGGGGGCACTTGTAGTGGTGGCAGCATTGGTGTTTTATTTTGGAATTTAAAGAAGGTTTGTAGGATTCATTCTTGTTCATTGATCACATTTAATGTCATGCTAGAAACAATATGAGGTATCTTTCTAATTGCCTTTGTAATGACTTTATCTAATGTTTTATCACTTGAGGATTCCACTTTACAAATCACATCATACAATCCAAATACAACATCTGCTTCTTTTACTTCTGGAATATGACTCAGACTCTTTAAGATTGGATATTCTTCACCCTTTTCACAATGAATTACAACATAAGCCTTGACGGTATTTTGGCCAAGCATTGCTCCAATTAATTTATCAGAAGGTTGAAACAATTCTCCTGATTCTGACCGTGTCAAAGTCATAGTGGAACGGATTTTAGGCATTTTTCTAATAGTTTCTGTAACAATTTCTTGAATTGCTGAAAGTTTTGTTAATCTGGAAATATCCGATTTAGCAATACAGTTAATGTAACATTCTGTAATTGGATTTAGAATTAGTTCCATGCTTGAGCCTCCACGTTAGATTCTTTGATGTCCGGTTGTTTTGCTTTAGATAATACTGCTTTTTGAGGCTCTAAATCATATGCTAAAGCCAAGTCCTCTAGATTGAAAGTCTTTTCAGCAATTAATCTATCAAGATATTTCATAGCTTGAATAATTCTAGGAGAAAAAACATTGATTCCGTTTTGAAATAGTTTAATCTTAACTGCTGTTTTTGCATTGCCTATTGTGAATTTAGTTGAAAAGTCTTTGACAAAATCTTCCATTTCAATATTAGGTTTTGATTCTGTTTTCAGATGAGATGTTGAACAGATAGAACATACAGGATCAATCCATTCTCTTTTTGGGGATACAATGTAACGAGCTGAATAACCGTTGATAAACAGACTTAATGTAAAAGGATCTTTTACTTTGTAAGAAAAGAAATTCTTTTTTCCTAATGGCATAGTAAATTTGTTTGAACCATTTCTAGACCTCGCAAATATTTCTGCAAATTCTTCAACTATTTTGTTGTGTTTTCCTCTAAGTGTTTGTTGTACATTGTCAATTTCTTCATTTCCCATTGAAGTATGAAAAGTAAAATTTGACATTCTCAAGTATTTGTCTAAACCTTTTGAATAATGAAATGAGAAAAATGCAATAATTTTTGTACCTTCTCCAATCATGTGTCTCATGACAGTGAAAATCTGTTTGATTTTTTCAATCTCTTTTTTTGATTCAGTTAGAAATGACACATCATCAAAATGAATTATGTAATTTGTCGGACTGAGTTTTAACGTATTGATAGTTTCCTCAATGTTTAACAAATCATGTTTAGTGAAAGTTTTGACTGCATATGGAATGTCTGACATTGTATGAATCAAATGACTCAAGGTTTGTTGAATTGTGGTCTTACCTGTTCCAGTTTGACCGATTAAAGTAATTTTTACAACATCATCGATTTTACTTGCTTGAAGAATTTCATATGCACAAGCTCTGATACTGTGTGATCTAATCAGCTTTTGACCTTTCCATCTTATTACCGTTGGAGAGCCTGTTTGTTTGGTTGAGGATTTGGGTTTTGGTTCAACCCTTTCAAGAATTGCCATCTACTTATCACCCTCATCTTTGAAGCCTGAATCGTCAAAGTCATGTCCATTTTGTCTTATGTATTCGATTCTAAACAATACCATCTTAGCCTGAATCTCCTCCATGAAATTCCAGAACCAGCCACAAAACTCATTGTGGAAATTGCTTCTATTCTTCAGCCCTCGAAATTTGACAGGGTTTGAAGGTACTACTCCTAAGGTGTTTGTCTTTTGTCTTGTTGATTGTACTATGTTCCATTCTCCATTATTCTGAAAATTATCCTTCTCACATTTTGGGCAAGTCCAACATTTCGATGTACTAGAACCAACTAAGACAGAATTGATTAGAGGATTGATAATATCAAATACTTTTACATCGTTAAACGGAATTTCTGTTGGAACTTTTATTTCTTCAAATCTCTCATCATCTTCTCCTTCATTAATTGTAATCTTTGAAGTCATTGTACAATGCTGACATTGAAAAGATGATTTGTCTTTGATTAGTTCATGGTATTCTTTTGTAGATACTTTGACAAGGTAATCATCAGTAAGACAAAGATTGAGACTGTACAATGCAGATGTTGCTCCATTGTAATCTTTATTCTGTAATTCTTTTATTGCAAGTGTCTTATAGAATGAAAAGTCTCCTGAAATATTTGGTAAGAACCCAGCTTTAACCAAAATTATTTCCCTCCCTCAATATTTTTACAAGTTACTAACACCTTGGGAATTATTTTACTCATGAAAATCTTGTTAGAATAATATTAGATAAGCTATCATGCGAGGAGTGAGAAGTTCAAAACAAATTATTTTGAGCAAAAATAATTCTAGTTATTTTGAACCTAAATTTCTTCTATTAAACATAATGAACATTTTCTTTAATAGAACTATTGAAAACTGTAATGATTTTTGATAAAGTCTGGATAAAGATAGGGGGGTTAATTGGATAAGATAGTATGGTAATTGATGAAAACATCTACAACAAACAAAATGATTGAAACAAAACTGTATCTTTTGTAACTGATAGTTTACAGAATAAACTACAAGGAATAAATGAATAAGAAGTGACAAAACTAGTTTCAAACTTTTTTTAGAATAGTCTCAAACTTCTCGAAGAAAAGTTTCAAATCAATTTTGTCACTCATTTTAGGCACAAAAGCGATCAAAAATATGCCTAAAATCCTTGAATTTTACAGAAAGAAATGATAGTTTAGGAGTTATCTTGTTCTTTTAGGGTTGTTTGGATAGGTCTTTTGAAATCGATATTGAGCCAAACTCTAGCTTTATTGTCTCTATCTTCTTCATAATACTCTGCAAATTGCTTACCAAATTGCCCCATACCTAAAGGAGTCTCACCTTTTTCAAAACAAATTTCTTTATAGAATTGATAGGTTTCTCTTTTGGTTTTATTTTCCTCACTTTCTATAATGTAATTAGTAGCAAAATCATCTATTGGATCAGCATTTTCATTCCATTCTTTTTGAATAGTTTTCCAGTCTTTTGTATGTGTGAATTTTCCATCTCTGTTTAATCTATTTGCAATTATCACCAAGTTAGAAAACACTAGATTCTTTTCTTCTTGATTAGAATCTAAGGTTTCTCTTAGATACTCAATTCTTTCAGGATCATTTTCAAAATTTCTTTCCCATTTTATTATCATCCATCGTCTAAAGAATCCTTGAGATTGATCAAATGATTTAGGAAAACGATTACATGAAAACATTAGTTTACAAAATGGATATAGTGTAAACGGATCTTTGTATTTCTTTTGAACTTGTAATCCTTCACCTGATACAATATCTTTGATTTCACCTGTATGTCTTAATTCGTTCTTTTCTAAATCTGAAAATATGTTTGCAGACATTCCATCTAAATCGGCACTCATATTTTTATCGCTTGCAATTTTTTGTAATGGAATATGTGTAACATTATGTTTTCCTAAATAGGATTCAATATAGTTAAGGCAAACAGACTTTCCGTTTTCACCTACTCCGAGAAACATGAAGGCTTTTTCATCAATATGTCTTTTAACAATAGGACTTGCAATTATTTCTAAGACTGTTTCAAAATCCTCTTTTCTGAATTTTCCATCTACAATAAATGAATTTTTGAGATACTTCCAAAACAAAGTATTCTTTAGATTCTTTTCAATATCATTACTTTCAGGTTTGTGATATTCCACAGGTAACAAAACTTGACTTAGATGTTTTGGAGTATGTGGTGTTAGTTCTAATGTTTCTAAATTTAGTATTCCATTTTCAACTGTGATCAGATTAGTATCTTTGTCAAAATCTTCTATATCAGAATAAGTTTGTACTTTGATTTTATCAATTACTTCACTTCTTTCATGTTTAGTACAATTTGGAATTAGTTTGTTTGTTTCTTCTTTAATGATTGTCTCAGCGTGTAACCTGTCATAGATTTTTCCGTTATACATTAGAATGGTTTCTGTTTTTCTTAGAGTCACAAAATTCCAAAATTTCAATAAAACTTTAGCAACATTATCAATTCTTTCATCTCCATTAAATTCTAAATTATTATCCACAACGAATATTTCAATTAAATTTCTAAGACTAGTTTTCTTTGTAGGATCTTCTCTAACTCCATCTTTTAGACTTGGTTTGTTATGTTTTGTTTCAACTGCACAAAGACATTTTTTTTCATTCAAACATTCATCATGTTTATCTGCCAAACAGTTTTTGCAATTAATTAAAGGAGTTGACACTAGAAAACTCCCTCCCCTTTTAGAAAATCTTCCTTACTTTGACAAAGAAGATGTTTAACCCCTGTACCTTTTTTGAACAATACAACCTCACCTTTATGCAATAGAACTTTACAGACTAGACAAAGACCTCCATACTTTAGAATAATTTTCTCAAATTCGGACATCATTTCCAGTCCTCCTTTGAATCTTCTATGTCTGGATAGAGTAACTCAAAACCATCTACGTCTTTTCTGTAGGCATAAAATCTCTCACAATTATGGCATTTGAGAATATCACACTCATCACTAGCCTCTTTAAACTCAGCCTTGCAACATGGGGATAGTGCGAATTTTCTCAATACAAAAACCCCCTTCTAAAGCAGTATTCTATGAATGAAATATCCTGTTTTTTGCCTAGATAGAGCCTAGCTAAGTATCTAATTCGTTTGTATTCTTCATCTGAAATTTCATGACTATGTTTTAGATGGATAGATAATCCTCTAGATGAAGTGAATTTTTTGAGTTTTAGTTTCTTTGAAAGTTTGAAACATGATGGGCAATTCAATACATCAATTTGATACTTTAAGAATGATTGAGGTTTATACAAACTAAGAAATCTCCTTTGGTGAAGCTTTGGTGTTTTCTTTTACGGCATTGGACTCAGAGGTATGGACACCCTCTGAGCCACTTTTCTTTTCTTCTAAGAATTGTTTAATTAAATTATCAACTAACTTACTTCTTTGACCGCTAGGAACTGCTTTGTAAAACTTTTGTAATGTTTCAACTTCAATAGAAAGTGTAAAGTTTACGTTCAGATAAAACTCCCTCCATCAAACAATTTTTCGACAACACACCCTGTATTTTCTGAAATTGTTTGATGATGGGTATTCATTTGATTTAGAATCAAATTACTATCGGCACAAATATTCTCATCATACTCGTTCGAGCAAAATATTTTGTGTTCGCACTTTTCACGTAATGTTGATGAAACATTACAACTCAAAGAGATTGTGCAATTTACCATGTATTTGCTTATGCAATTAAACTATAAGAACATTTAATATTTTTTAAAATTTTGTTTAATAGAAAACTAATTTGTGTCACACTTGTTTCAAACTTGACACATAAAAAAATAAAAAATAAAAAAAGGAAAATTAATTTTCCAATTTTTTCGGATACTTTTTCATTTGCAAACCAAGATAGATGAAAAGGAATCCTGTGATTGCTGTGAGCTCCATTCCAAAGATCATCATTCTTTGAAATTCATTGAAGAAGGTCGTACCAAAAATTATGACATATGAAGCATAGGTCACTACTGCAATGTAGATTCCCATTTTCACATATCTGAGTTGGTGAAACCTCTCAGTTTGTGCTTGACTCATGTGTCAAATATGACATATAGGAATATAGGTATTACTATTAACCTATAATCATTAGTCTTATAGTGTAATGATTAATATGATAAATTGTTGAAAAAACTGCGAATGGTCAAGAAGCTTTTAGTCGATATTCCAGACGATCTACACAAGAAATTGAGTATTGTTTCAGCAAGTAGGGAGGTTTCTATGAAGGATATAGTGATCAAAGCCCTTGAAAAAGAGTTAGATGATGATAGAGACAAGAAAAACCTCGAAAAACTATGGGGTAAGAAATGAAATTCCTAGATGTTTTAGATAAATTTGCTAAAGGATTACAAGATTTTGGCGATACTATGCAGAAGATCCAAAAAGAATTTTCTGAAGATGAAGTTTTGAGAAAACAAAACGCCAAACATAGAGAATCAATAGACAAAGAAAATTTAAAGAAGATTTGGGGAGATAAGTAATGCCATCTACTACTAAAGAAAACATCATGAATTATTGTAAAGAAGATGGGATTCAATGTAAAGATTCATCTGCAAATAAACCAAATTTTGAATGGGCTTTAGACGTACAAAAATTACTTGTTTATACTCAGAAAAAATTTCCACATAGGATATACATTCAATCACATATCGTTTTTGGAGAGTTGGCAAAACTTCTTGATACTCCTGCAAAGAAAAATAATTTAATGATTCAACTCAAAGATATGGCGTTAGTAAATAATTTTAATCTAGATTTTATTTTTGATGATAAAAATAACATTACAGGTATTTTGTGTTATTTAGTACACTATAATTCCTCAATTAAAAAAGCAGATTTTTTGCCTATGCAATTAAGAGTAACAAATATTCAAGATATTTTATACAATAAATTAACAGGTCTTTTGGGTACTGAAACAGCAAAATTGAAAGCACAACAACAAAGTGAAACTAAAGAAAACCCTGCAATAGGATAATCATCTATTTTTCCTCTAATTCCTTCTTCAAATCTTCATTTTCTTGTTGATACATCTTAATGATTTGAGGCACATCACTTTTTTCAATTCTGTATTTTCTTAAAGAATCAATGGTTTTCTCCATAGCCTTCATTTTATCCATTGCTTCTTTTAACATTGTAACTGTGACTTTATCTGCCATTTCGTTTTCTAATAGCGACTCCATGATCAACCCCTTGAATCTCTCATCATCTTTCATTATTTCATTTTCAGTCTTGGCTTTCTTTAGTTCTAATTTTTCATCTTCTAGTTTTTTGATTTCTGCTTTTTGTTTTTCTGAATTGTCAATGATTAAATCTGATTCAAATTTTTCATAAAGTTCTAGTTTTTCCTCATCAGACATCCTGTCATACTGTAAAAGATACCCCTTTTGCCCTGCTATTTTTTTAGCAAAGTTAGGATCATGACGAGACAGTTTAGTTATTCCATATGCCCTAAAGGAATGAGTGTTGATCAAATACCTACCTGTTGAGTCATAAACTTGGGTTAATCCTGTCTTTTTTACTGCTAATCGTAGAACTTGTTTAGTTGCAGACTGTGAATTTAACTTGTTTTGCTCTGCTGAAAATTTAGGATTATCGCTAGAGCCAAAAACTAAATCATTATCATCTAGTTCTTTTAGTATTGGCATTAGCATTTTACTTGCTTCTTTTGAGAAAAAGGTAGTCCTTCCTTTGTTAAATTTGGTTATACTTGAAGGAATTTTTACAATAATGTTCTTTTGACCTAAAATTAGGTGTTTTTTTCTAAGTTGGATTATTTCACCTATTCTCATTAAACTGGATAATTGACAAAGATACTGTACTTTGTGCTTGTATTTCATTTCTTTGAAAATTGTTTGAATATCATTTAATGTCAATCCATATCTTTCTTCTTCTACTTTATGCTTGAAAGTTAATTCTGCTTTGATATCTTGATCATTGAGTTTGATACCCATGTAATGAAGATATTTTCTTAGTCTTGAGAAATAGACTTGCATAGTAGCCGGAGCTTTTGAATTATTGAAATTAATCCAGTTCTGTAAAACATCATAAACTTCTTCTTCACTTGATGTTTTTAATTCCGGA
Source organism: Nitrosopumilus sp. S6 (assembly GCF_054515815.1). NCBI lineage: Archaea > Thermoproteati > Nitrososphaerota > Nitrososphaeria > Nitrosopumilales > Nitrosopumilaceae > Nitrosopumilus > Nitrosopumilus sp. S6. Next base: position 116,706 of record NZ_JBTNRI010000004.1, on the reverse strand, counting down.
ATTAGATCAGCCTTGCCATATTTTTCCATACAGAAATTCTCAAAGTTGTTAATTGCATATTCAATACTTTCAATAGATGATCTGCTAAGATTGGACACTTTATCCATGAATGACTCCTTTGATCGTACTATTTTGGTCAAAACCATGCTCTATTATCTGATTAAGCTTAGATAAAGGAAAGGTTTGACTGTCAATCATAACAATAATGGAAAGGTTAACCTTTGAGCCTATAGGGGGTTAACAGTCAAATTACCTGTGATTTTGCATCTTTGATTGTTTTGATGGTTCGTTTTAGGAGTGAATTTAGCTCTTTTTCAGATATTGCCAAGGGTGGAACAAGCATGACTATGTTACCAAGAGTTCTAAGATAAATTCCGTTTTTCTTTCCTGCCTCATAAAATATTTTGTTGATTGATTTTTTGGGGTGGATTGGAGTTTTTTTCTTTCTGTCTGTAACTAATTCTATGCCCATAAGCATTCCCTTATGTCTGATGTCTCCGACAATATCAATTTCAGATATTTCATTGTAATACCCTTCAAAAACTTTGGATGTTTTTTGAATTTTTTTGATCAGATTATTTTTCTTGTACATTTTGATATTTTTATTTGCAATTGTTGCTGCAAGTGGGTTTCCTGTGTAAGTGTGTCCGTGGAATAGATGTTTCCAATCATTGAATTCTCCTGAAAATGAATCATATACTTTTTTGTTTGCAAGAGTAGCTGCCATTGTAAGATATCCACCAGTTAACATCTTTCCATATGCGACAATGTCTGGAATTGATTGTTGTTCTTGGTATTGTGTCATTGAACCCAATCTTCCAAACCCTGATGCAATTTCATCTAAAACAAGTAACACATTATATTTTTTACATATTTGACTAATCTTTTTTTGAAATCCATTTGGGTAAATTATAACCCCTCCTGCCATCTGTACACCACTCTCCATTACAAATGCTGCAATGTTGTTATTATTTGAAAACTTTTTTTCAATTTTTTCTAAACATTCATTTTGATAATCTGTTAATGTGTATCCTTTTGGTAATCGATATTTGTTTGGAACTGGAAATTGTATTGTCTTGAATAATTGTTTTTTGAATTTACCAAAAAATTCTGGAACATATCCTACTGACATGGCGCCAAATGTATCTCCATGATATCCATTTTCTAGAGTTGAAATCTCTGTCTTTTGCTCCCCAATATTTTTCCAGTATTGCAATGCAATCTTGATTGCAATTTCCATTGCAGATGAACCATTATCTGAATAGAATACCTTGTGCATTCCAGGAGATATTTTCACAAGATTGTCTGCAAGTTGTTCTGCAGGCTCATTTGTGATGTTAAACATGGAAGAATGTTGTAGTTTTTTACTCTGATTTGTAATTGCCCTTATTAGTTGAGGATTAGAATGACCCCAGACATTACACCACATAGAGGCAACAGCATCAATCATTTTGTGGCCTTTAGAGTCTTCAAGCCACATTCCTTTGGCTTTGGTAATTTTGTCAAACGAACTCCATTCTTTCATTTGGGTATTTGGGTGCCAAACAGAACTTTTCAACTATTTACTCAACACCTATGCTTCGCATTGCCGCACAAGCCTTTCCACCTTTACTCCAACACTTACAAGAACAAGACACTGCTTTACCGCTCTCTAAATCCTTGACTACTTTATGAAAAACACCTTCTCTGACCTTGGATTCAATTGTTAGTGTTTCGTATTTGTCAGGATCTTGGAAATTTTCTGCCATGATTACAATCTCTCATGGATATTTTTAACAATATAGCCCAACCGATGAGTTAATCAATGAATTATTCTAAAAAATCTCTATTGAAATCCATCTTTGTTTCTGGAACTGACACTGATGTTGGTAAAACCTACATCACAGCAGGACTTGCAGTTGCGTTACGAAAAATGAATGTAGATGTGGGTGTAATGAAACCTTTTGCAGCTGGGACTGCCCAGAAAAAAGGCTACAAATCCGAAGATGTTGAAATTTTAGCCAGAGCTGCGCAAACATCTGATCCTGAAAATTTGGTAAATCCTCAATTCTTTCCAATCCCTGCATCTCCTTATACTGCATGGAAGAATCTAAAAACAAAACCCAAGGTTTCCACCATTTTATCTAGTTTCAAAAAGTTATCAAAACTTCATGAAATGATTCTTGTAGAAGGAATGGGGGGAATAATGACTCCTATTCTCAAAGACTATTACATTACAAACTTGATTAAAGAAATGAAAATACCTACTGTAATTGTTACTAGAAGCAAAGTTGGAACCATTAATCACACCATAATGACAATTGAAATGTGTCAGAAATACAAAATTCCAGTCAAAGGAATAATAATTAATGATTTTGATGATGGTTATCCTGTAAAAAACCTAAAACGAGATTTGGAGAGTTTGACAAGAGTCAAAGTTTTGGGTTCTGTTCCATTTATCAAAGACATGAGTGATTCTTCTCTTAATAGAATCTTCAAGAAGAATATTGATTTGAAATCGTTACTAAAATAATTAAGAATAGTACTCTTTGAATCCTTTATCTGTAGAATAAAGTTCAATTTTTAGTCCAAACATTCCTTGTTTTTGTACTACTTTGATAAGCTCTTTCTTTTCTAATTCTTGTAGAATGGAATCTAATTCTTTGTTTTCCATTTTGACTGATCTTTGAATTTTCTCAAATGTATTTGCTCCCTGATGTATTATTCCTAGAACTTGCATGTCTTTTGTTTGAGGTTTTGATGATGGTTCTTGTTCTAGTCTAACTCCATCAATATTTTCCTGTTTTGATTTTTCAAAAGTTGAATAATTTCCATTTGCTTGTTTTCTTTTTGCAATTAATCTTGGAATAATTCTTGATAATGGAATTGCTAAGAAAATTATTAGATAAATCCAAGAAAAGTTTGGGTCTGCCATGAAATTACTCTGTCTTCTTGAGATAAATTTGTTCATTTTAACCAAATAATTGTGACTAGAATATGATTTTACAGATGGTATAATAGTAGTAGATGCCTACTGTAATCATTGTCAAAATATCAATCTCCTAACATGAATGTGAATATGAGTGCTGCAAAGGGGGTTGCCGTGGCAATTGTAATTTTAATTATCGTTGGAGTTGTAGCAACTGCTTCAGTAAAAATTGTGGATGCAGGTCACAGAGGTGTACTATTGCATTGGAATGCAGTTGATCTAACATCCCCTCCACTTGATGAAGGTCTGCATTTTGTAGTTCCTTTTCAAGATGAAGTAGTCAACATTGAAGTTCGTACACTAAAGTATGCAAGTGATGCTCGTAGTGCATCAAGAGATTTGCAGACAGTTGAAACAACTGTAACTGTTAACTATCATCCAGATAAGGAGGCAGTACATAGACTATACAAGAATTTAGGATTAGATTATGAAAATAGAGTAATTCAACCAGCAATTGAAGAAACTGTAAAACAAGTAACGGCAAAATATAATGCTGAAGAATTAATTACAAAAAGACCTTTAGTCAAACAAGACATTGAAGTTGCAATTACTGAAAGATTGAATCAATTCGAAGTAGTAACCGATGTAATTTCAATTACCGACTTTGAATTCTCCCCATTGTTTGCTCAAGCAATTGAATCTAAAGTAGAGGCAGAGCAAAATGCACTCAGAGCAGAAAACGATTTGAGAAGAATTGAAGTTGAAGCACGTCAACGTGAAGCAAATGCAATTGGTCTTGCCAATGCAAATATTGCCGAAGCAAAAGGTGAAGCAGAAGCAATTGCAATTATCAACAAAGCACTTTCAGAGAATCCAAATTATTTGGAATGGTTAAAGACTCAAGCTTGGGATGGAAAATTACCTCTAGTAGTTGGTGAGGGTGGAACTCCGTTTATTCAAATCCCAATGGCCCCATAATTTTAGGTATTTTTGTTACAGTGTTTTTAATCGTCCTAATAGAATTTCTAAATTAATTGGTTTTCTTACCCATGCTGCAAGTCCTATTTTCATCAAATTTGTCATATCTTCACTAGGAATTTCTGATGCTGTCATTAAAACAATCTTTGTAGTTCTGATTACGGATGTATCTTTCAAAGAATTTATAATTTCTAATCCTGTCATTTCTGGCATTTGAACATCTAGTAGAACTATGTCGTATGCGTCTGTTTTGATCATTTCTAGTCCTTTTGTACTACTGTTTGCAGTTTCTACTTCGTATCCCTCAGATTCCAAACCATCTGCTAATATTTCCAAAATATCAATTGTGTCGTCTACTATCAGAATTTTTTTTGTCATTCGTCTCAACAATTACAAAGTTTTCTAATAACCTTTTGTCTCAAAATGAAATTCTAAGCAACATACCTGTAAAAATTACTGTCTTTACTCTACCAAAAGTGCTTAGAACTATAATTCCAATTATGGACTCTACATCTCTGTTGATAATACTTGTGTGTTCTGCATATGCTGTCTATTTAGCTACTGTTTTTCTCTGATAATATCATACATTGCCAGAAATTGATCTGGTTCTTTTTGTCTATAATATTTCTCTAAATTTTGAATTTCTTTATGGGATTTTACTTCTCCTTTTTCCTCATAATACTCTTTGATTATTTGAGATGGTGTTTTTTGAATATTGTACTTTTGTAATGTTTTACTTACTGATCTTTTACAAATAAAATCATACATTGCATATCTGTACACCAGATACCCTGTTAATCCTACTATTGCAACTATGATTATTGGAATTATGATAATTGATGCCATGAATTTGGTATGTGTTTTTGATATTTATTCTCTTTTTATTCTAGAAAATCTTCTTTTTCAAATGCTGAAAAAGGGTTATCTAAAATAATGTATTTTCTGATTGGTAGAATTGTCTTTATCTGCTCATCTTAGTTTTGTTATAATAACACATCACATGAATTAATCATATTCGTAAAATTTTGAACTTGTTTGCCCCTCCAACATTGCTAAACTGTGCAATATCAAAGATGATCTTCAAAAATGAATCATTTTTTTTGGATAACACAAATGTTTTGTTATCTAGTGGTATATCTTCAGATAAAACCACCCAGATGTTTTCTTTGTTTGGTTGAATTTTTTCAAGTTGACTAATTTTCTCCTCGATTACTTGTTTGTTTGATGATTTTGGAATGCAAATGACTAGCGTCATTTTAGGATCTTTTTCTAAAGTTTTCACATCTGGTATTATGATGTCTAATTCCATTCCTTGATACTCTATTTTTCTCTGACTAGGCAATAGTGCATTAGTTAGTAAATAATGCAAAATTCCTGTGGCTAGCACTCCTATTGATACATTTTTTTCATCCATGGTTATGATTTTGTCATAACAATTCTCGATGATTTCATTAATTACCAAATCAAATTTTTTCTCAGAGATTAGTTTTGGTATTGTTTGTGATCTTTTGATATAATCAAACAGATAATCTTTGATTGGATTTGCATCTTCATCCATTCTTATCTAATCCTTCATGTACCTTATATGAATAATTCATGTTTTTCATTCCATACGCTTAAACTCTCTAGTCTGTAAGGTTGTCATGGGAAAATCATTAGGAGATTACAATATTGAACGTTCTTCATCTACTAATATCAAAAATATCATATGGACAAAAAAAAATCCTGTAGATCCAAATAAACCAAAAAAGAAAAACAACAAACAAACTTCTCCAACAAACATTATTCATACTAAAAACAAAGAAAATATCTCCAATATTCCCAAAACCTTCAAAATTGAAGAAAAGACTAGTACCTCAAAAAAGAAAAATACCACAAGTAAAGCTCAAAACTCTTCGTTATCAAACTGCAAAATAGAACAAGGCTACAAACGTAAAGCTAGATAATTTTATTCATTATAGACATAACGTCTTTCGCCTCTAGATTCAGTTTCAGTTTTCACATGAACCAAACTAAATTCTTTCTTTGAGTGAAGCATTGAATCTTCAGGTGATAATTTATTCTCATGTAGTTCTTCATATTCTTCCCAGGTTAGTTTTCTTCTATCGCCAATCTCTGCCTCTAGATTCATGTTCTTTACAATCTCTTCACATCCTGGTTGAATTACACCACTAAACACCATTGCACTACTTCCACTACCATAAGATCCAAATCCTACTCTCTTTCCTTCTAGGTTGATTCCTTTTTGATATTCAAATTCTAAGCTACTTCTAAATCCTAAGTATAATGATGCGGTATACAAATTACCAATCATACTAGATGCAATTAATGAACTTGCAAGTTTTGATTCATATACTTCTTGGTATTCAGGAGTTTTTGTAAATAATTTTGTAAACTCGTGATCCTTTGCCATAAATTCCTCATCTCCCAATACTGATTCAATGGTTCCTCGAGGATCTTTTGGAACTGGTTCTTCCAATCCGATTTCTTGTAATATTTTCTTCCATCTTGGGAGTTGGCGCCACTCATGTCTTACCAAATATGCTAATGCCTTCTTGCCCATGTTACTGTATGGCAAGTGCATGTTGATGTAATCCATGTGGTCTAATATTGTCTCGCCTGGCTCTATGTTGATTAGTCCTGATGAGATTACTTTTTTCTTGTATGCTTCAAGTGCTTTTCTTACTTGAATCATGTATAACATATTAGAATATTGACCATGAACGATAGGTGTCTCCTTTCCAAATGGTCTGTAAAAGTCATATTCATCTTTGATTGAAGTTGAGGTTACTTTTGGATCAAATGCCAATAGTCTAGGGTCATCATTGAGAAGCATTACAACTGCACCTGCACCCTGAGTCATTTCTCCACTAGAACCCATGTCATATTTTGCAATGTCTGATACTACTACTAGTGCATGTTTTCCTTCAGCTTCTCCGGCTCTAATCCAATTTGTATTATCATATAGGGCATAAGAGCCACTAACACATGCAAATTTGGTCTCAACTCCACCACAGTGCTCAAATGCACCTTGACCGTAAACTTGTTCTAGCATTCCAATGACGTATGAGTTCATTGCCTTTGATTCATCAAATGATGATTCTGTTGAAACATATAATCTGCCAATATCTTCAGGAGATAGTTTGTTTTTTTGCATAATTTTCAAACAAGCATTAGCAGCTAAGATAGCGGGGTCTTGATTAGCATCAACTATTGCCATTTGAGAAACTCCCAGGCCTTTTTGTAATTTTACTGGGTCTAATCCTCTAGCTTTTGCAAAATCTGCAGCATCAATGTATAATCTGGGGATGTATATTGCAATATCATCAATTCCAGCTGCCATAAGCTTGCCTCCGATAATTCACTAATAAGGTTAGCGGGTAAATTCTAGATAACTAGGAAGGAAATATTGACACTTTTTTTGACTTGGCATGCCTATTTTGATCGCTAACTGTGTTTTTCTAACTCTGTATCAAAAACTCGTTCAAATGTATCATAAGGTTGTGCTCCAAATAATCTTGTAACTTTACCATCTGGTCCTATTACAAAAAATGCTGGAGTTCCAGTAAGTTCAAGTGCTCTTGCATCATCATTACTTGCAACTATTGTTTGAGAGTGCTTACCATTTATCATGCATTCAGACCATTTGTCAATATCTAATCCAACCTCTTGTGCAAATCTTAACAAATTCTCTGATGATGCCCATCCATTATTTTCTCCAGTCCAATTGTTATACAAAATATCGTGATACTCCCAAAACATCTCTTGATCATTTGCACAATGTGCACCATGTGATGCATTAATGGAATCTGGACCAATAATGTTGTAATCTTTGAATATCATTCGTACTTTTCCAGTTTCTACATAATTCTTCAAAATATCTCCTTCAGTTGAATGGAAAAAGACGTTACAAAAATGACATTGGTAATCTCCAAACTCTACTAGGGTTACTGGCGCATTAGAATCACCCAATATTGGAGAACCATTACTCAAAAATGTCTCCATGGTTATTTTTGCAGGCCCTTCTGGTTGAACTGTAGGTGTTGGCTGCATTATTAATTCTGAGTCATTACCAATTCCGTCAAAACTCAAAAACACAATCACTAAAACTGCTGCAGAAATTCCTGCACCTATTGCTAAAGATGGACCATGTATCAATGGTTTTTGAGAATTTTTTAGCTCATTTAGTCTTTGTGCTATGATGAACTGTCATTATCAGGTATTGCTCCCAAAGTAAACATCTGTAAAATTTTTGATGATTTTGAATTCTCATCTTCAGCAGTAATGGTTACAGTTAGAGTTTCTTGAGGATATCTTTCAGGAATGTAAAATTTTGTCTCAAAAAATCCTTTGGTATTGGTGGTTCCTGTTACTGAATAGAATTCTTTATTGTTTTCATCTAAAACAATTAGATTGATGTTGACATTTGGAATAAATCCATAGTTTTGATTAAAATCTTTTAGTTTATTTTGTTCTGGATCGTATGTTTTAATTTCAATTGATGCAGTTTGTTTTGAATAAACTCTTTGAGAATATTTAACTAAAATCTGTAAATCATCTTCTTTCTCTTTTGTAGTTTCTTCTTGTGTAGGGTTTTCTTCAAAGGATAATTTTACAAACTCCCCTCCAACAAAGATTATTCCTCGAGTTTCAATTTTTTCATTAAAAATTTCAGAATATGTGATATATGGGAATCCTTCAATGGTTTGTCCTGACACTCGAATAATATTTCCGTTAAAGAACTCTCTTACTGTTATATCATTACTAATTGTAAATTCATTTTCAACAGTGTTTATTGTTCCTGTCTGTAAAAATTCAATATCGTTTAGTGCGTCAACTTGTCCGTATGCAAAACTAGTAGTCATCCCAATACCTAATACCAAAAACAGCAGTATGTTGTTAAAATTCAAGTTATAGTCAATTTTGGAATGTTTATTTTATAAAGAATTTACTATACATACAACTGAGAGGGGAAATTTGGCTAACAAAGACGATGTTTTGATAGTTGAAGATAGTCCTGCTATTGGAATGCTGTTAAAGAACTATCTAGAAAAACTAGGATATACAGAAATTCATACCTGTGATACAGGTACTGCTGCAATCACTACTTTTACAGGATTGGTGTCGCAGGGAAAACAACCTGTTGTATTGCTTGATTATATGCTTCCAGATATGGATGCACGTTCTATCTTGACACAAATGCTTGAAGTAAAACCTGATGTTCGAGTTATTTTAGAGACTGCAACTGAAAAAGATGATGCTGGAATTAAAGAGCTTATTAGATTGGGAGTATACCAATACCTGGAAAAACCAATCAGATTTGAAAAATTACAAGAAATTTTCCAAACTATCGAAAAAGAACAATCATTTTTCTTAAAAGAATCTGAACAAATGAAATTACTACAAAAAGCCGCAGATGATGCAGAAAAGAAAGTCTCTGATCATATTGATTTTATTTTAAAATCTGCAAATCAAATCACTCTAAACAAAATTATTGGAATATTGGGTTTTGAAGATGATTCTATTACTACTTATTTGCAGAAATTAGAACAGGATGGAAAAATTATTCGTACTGAAGACAAAAAAGAAATTGCTTGTAATCAATGTGATTCTGTAAGGACATCTCAGATATTCTTTTGTCCAAACTGTAAAAGTTCAAATTTCAAATTAGGAAAACTAATTGAACATTATGATTGTGGAAATATTACTGAAGAAAGTACATATGAAAATGATCATTGTCCAAATTGTAAAAAAGAGATAAAGGCATTAGGTGTGGATTATCGTGTCATGAAGAATCATTACATTTGTAATAATTGTAAAGAGTTTTTCCCAGAAATTTCAGTCGAATACATTTGTTTAAAGTGTGAAAACAAGTTTGAACTAGAAGATGCTAGATGGAAATCTAGTACAAACTACAAAGTTTCTAATATGTAATAATTCCATTTTTTACTAAATACTCTATTCCTTGCACAAATGTCTCATCATCAATGGAGCCATCTGCCCACCAACCGGCATTGTTCTTAATCCATGCAGGAACTGTTTGCTCACTTGAGCCTATCTGAGATTTTTCTGAAACTGTGATGATTTGCTTTTGAACCAAATACTCTATTCCTTGCACAAATGTCTCATCATCAATGGAGCCATCTGCCCACCAACCGGCATTGTTCTTAATCCAATCGGGTACTAATTGGGTTCCATGATTAATCATTCCAATTGGAACAATTTTAATTCCCTTTTCTTTAATTTTTTCAATTAATGTTTTTAATTCCAAAATTTGTTCCGCATTTACTTGATTTGTGTATGTTCCATCAATAACTACGGAGAATTCTTGTGGATGAGATGTAATTACTGCAAATCCGTAGGTGTGTATTCCATTAAGTGCATCTGACAATGTTTTTTCATGTGAGATTCCTACAAAGACATTTTTTCCAGTATCATATTCTCCTGTTGTACTCATTTCAGGAAATCTATACAAGGTTTCACCTTTTAGCGGAAATGGTGGAGGGTCACCATGTAACAAACTAGAACTGATATGAGTAAATCCATTTTCAATTAAAACTTGTTTTGTATCTTCATTGAATCTGTTTTGTGGAGGAATGAAGACTTTGGGCTCAACTCCTACACTTTGTTGAATCTTTTGTACTGATTCTTTTAATTTTTCATCTTGAACTTCTAATGTAAATTCTGTAAATGGAGTATTCCCTATACCATGACTTGCAATTTCAAAACCTTTTTTGTTTTTATTATTTATAATAAAATCTTTCAACTTTACATCCTCTCCAAATGCATTTGCAATAATTCCAATTGTTAACGGAGTATTCTTATCTGCAAAGGTTTTCATATATTCAATTTGAACATCATTTAACCAATAATCTTGAACATCATCAAATCGAAATGCAATACAGTTACAAGATTCAATTTCATTTAGAATCTCTTCTGATTTGTCACTTTTTGGAATCGGTTGGTTCTTGAATATGTTGAAATGGTCAATGTCTCCTATGATTTGAACTGTAGTTTTTGGCCAGTTTCCTTCATCATTAGGTGTGATTTCTACTAAATATGTGCCTGATTTTAGATTTGAAAATTGACCCTCTCCTCTAAAATTAACCTTATTTGAATACATGTCTCCCGTAAATTGATTGGTCATGGTAACTGTATGAGTAGGATCTGTTGATGAAATCTTTGTTGTTGCATTTTTGAATGGAATAATTGTTATCAAATCTTCCACAATTTCTGGAATGTTTGTAACAATTTTCTCATCTCTGGTTAAACCTGGTTGAAGCTTAACTGGTTTTTGAGATGTTAATAATAACTCTCCAATATATACATCGGCAATGTAATAATCTTCAGGAATTGTTGTTGATTGGATCCAAAAACGTAATGTTTCTCCTTGTTTGTTTGTAATTCCTTGTCTCTGTTCTGTATTATCATTTGATTTTATTACTACTTTTGCACCTTCAATTGGAGTTTCTCCGCCTTTATAATACACATTAACTTTTAGTCCCCCCGATAATGGAATATTGATTGTGATTTCTTTAGATGAATTATCTAATTGTACATATCCTACCCCTGCATACATTCCGTTTGCATAAATTTCAATTTTGTACTTGTGATTTTTTGGAACTGTAATTGTATCTGGATTACTCTCTAATTGTTTTTCTAAAAATATTTCTTTACTAGAGTCTTGATAAACAACTAGACTCATTCCGTAAAAATCTGCTCTGTCTCCATTTGTATATTTCACTTCAACTTTGATTGTTTGAGATTCTTCAGCATTTGCAACATCAAACCCAAATACTAACAAAGGGATTATCCCAAGTAATGGTAAATATTTTAAATTCATTTTATACTCCAACTCTCTTTGCACTAGTCCATGTAGCTTTTTTCTTTGTTATTTGTTCTATCATTGCTTTTAATAATAATGCATCCACAATTTGCTTGAATCCAAATACCAAGAATCCTGCATATGCTAATAACTTTTGGTCTTCACCGTCAATTCTTAGAGCCAACGCAGTCATCAAGTAATGTACTACGGTAAAGATTAAGGATACCTGTAATACATACCACCAATCACCCAGGATTATACCTAAAATTGCGTTTGCAGTCGCCGTAAATCCAATAATTGGTGTAATGACCATCCCTAAGAAAAGATATGGTAATGATAACTTCTGCAAATACCCAAATCTAGGATTAGTTAGTGCATCTGAATGTCTTTTTAACACCTGAATATTTCCACGATACCATCTCTTTCTTTGAGCAATAAAATCACGTAATGTATTTGGGGCTTCAGTATATGCTGTAGCCTTTGCACTACCTTGAGTGATTAATCCTGCCTTGAGAAGTTTAATTGTTTGATCAAAGTCTTCGACAATGGTTTCTTTTCCATATGCTCCTGCCTCTGTTAGAAATGATTTTTTGAATGCACCTAATGCTCCAGGTACTATGGTAATTGAACCAAATACATCAAATGCTCTTCTTACAATTTGAATTCCAGTAATGTATTCTAAAGCCTGACATTTTGTAATCCAATTTTTTTGATTTCTAACTTTAATGTTTCCTGCAACAGCTGCAACATGTTCGTTTACTTCAAATCCTTTTACAATTTCTTTTAATGACTGTCTTCCAATAATAGTATCGGCATCCACAATTACTATGATTTCTCCAGTAGAATATTGAATTCCATAATTGATTGCAGTTGCTTTTCCTCCATTTTCTTTATGTAAAACTTTGATTTGATCTTTGTAATTTGTTGCGATTCGTAATGTATTGTCTTTGCTTCCATCGTCAACAAAAATAATTTCTTTTTTAGGATAATTTGTTTCTAACAACCCTTCTATGGTATTTGAAATCACTTTTTCTTCATTATATGCAGGAATGATTATGGATATTTTTGGATATGATTTTACGTCTGGTTGTATGTCTTCTCTATACTTACTAAGTACTGCCATTGGAACAAATAACATTGTAGACCAAAATGATATGGTCATGGCCCATAACAAAATAATTCTTACAGGTGATTCTAACAATGTATATCCCTCATATGCAATCAGTCCAGCTATCAGAAATGGGGATGCAAGTAAAAATACTAAGAATGCAGATGGTCCTCTTGTTCCATGTTTATTACGTGAGTATAACTTTCCAGTTGCACCTATTACATGATAAATTGTTAAGGCTCCTCCAAGTCCCATTGCAATCATACTGATTGGCCCTAAAATGAAATAGACTGAACCACACAATACTGCAAAAATTGCACCAGTTAATAGAAATTGTATTGGGTCTTTTTTGATTTTAATTCGCTCTTGTACTGATTCTTTTTCTTTCTGTTGGTGTGATGTTCTAAAAGTCTGTTGATGACAAATTTTATGATACCAATTATTTTGGTGTCTAATTGATTTTTCATCTAGATTGATTGATTTTTGACATGTTTTGCATTTTACTAAATCAGGATTCAAAAATACAGATTTGTCTTTTTTTAGGGATTTTGTTTGAATTATTGGTTCTTCTGAAATTGTTAGATTATCAATTTCTAGAATTTTTTCTAAATATGCTTTATCTGAATTTGTGATTTCTCTATTGTTTTTAATTACTTTGAGTAAGTACTGGTTTCTACCCCAATCCCCAGTTGATTCTTCTATGACTTTAGTTAATTTTGAAATTACGGAATTTTTATCCAATTCTTGTTATTGCTAATGGTAATTTTGTTATTATATGTGGATTTATCATTAAAATTCCTACTAGTGTCTACTTTTTGAGCATTAGTTTTTGAATCAATCTAAATAAATGGGACTCGATTAGAAATTTCATGAAAAAGGTCTTTGTCAATGGATATGGCTCCATTGGTAGTAGAATTACTGCCTTTCTCAAAGATGATCCTGAAATTTCAGTTGTAGGAGTTGGAAAATACTCTCCAGATAATGACGTTAATAATGCAATTTCTAGAGGATTGAATGTTTATGTTCCTGAAAAAAAACTAGATGATTTCAAAGATTTCAAAATTTCAGGCTCTATAGAATCTGCATTAGATGATTGTGATCTTGTAATTGATGCTGCACCTGGCGGACATGGTTATCAAAACAAAAAAAACTTGTATGAACCACGTAATCTTCCTGCAATTTATCAGGGTGGTGAATCCACAATGGGGGATAGTGCAGTTTCAGATTTATTGTTTAATTCTAGAGCAAACTATGATCTTGCAATAGGTAAACATCATGTTATGCAAGGCAGCTGCAATGTTACTGGAATGGGGAGAATCCTTGAACCATTAAGAGACAAATTTGGAGATGATCTTGTTAGATTTGATGTTACACTTGTCCGAAGATGGGCAGACATTGAACAAACCGACAAAAAAGTTTCAGATACTATCGAAATGACTGAAAAACCTCATCATGGAGATGATGTGAAATTATACTTTGGAAAAGATGCACCACTATATGTTCGAGCAATCAAAGTTCCTACAAGACAAATGCATTTACACATTATGGACATTAGATTCAAAGGAACTGCTCCAAAACCTTCAGAAATTCATGAATTATTTACAAATGAATTTGGTGTTGTGACACTTTGGACTGCAAAGGGAACAAAAGATATCAGAGATTATGCTCAAAATATGGGATTTAATTTCACAGATACTAATATGATTCACATTCACGCTAACATGACTACCTCAATTGGAGATACAGTACAAATGATGTATTCTGATGATCAAACAGGAATTGTCATTCCTGAAAATCATATGTTAATGCAAGCAATGTTATTTGAAAAGTCATATTCTGAGGCATTTGCACATACTGAATCAATATTTCATATGGCTGAAAAGAAACAAAAATTACAAGACCACTTTAAAAAAATCTAATCTTTTTCACGTATTCTCTCTATTCTAACTTCTGTAGGGATGTTTTTTACTACTTTATCTACCACAATTTTCAAATTATTCATCTCTACTTTATCTCCTTCATGAGGGATATCTTGTAGTTTATGGTGTAATAATCCATTTAGTGTTGAATAATCATCCCCTTCAGGAATATCTGATTTAAAATATTCATTAATTTGATCAATTTGAGTTTCACCACTAACAATCAATGTATCTTTGTCTACTATTCGCATGTGTTTCTTTATTTCTGCATCTGTTTCATCTTCGATATCTCCAACTATTTCTTCAATCAGATCTTCTAATGTCACTAATCCTTCAACTCCTCCGTGCTCATCAATAACTATTGCCATGTGTGTTTTTCTTCCTTTCATTTCTTTTAGTAATGCACTAACCATTTTTTCTTGTGATGCAAATACAGGTTCTCTTGCTATTTCCTTTAGTGTAACCATTTTGTTATCTGATTCTAATTCTCTTAAAACATCTCTAACATGTATGAATCCCACAATGTCGTCATTTGTATTTCCATAAATTGGAAATCTAGAATGTGTGCTTTTATTAATTAATGGTAGTGCATCAAAAATTAACATTTTTGCTGGTAGTACAAACATTTTGGTTCTTGGAGTCATAACAGTTCGAATTACAGTATCATCAAAGTTCAGAGCACTGTGAACTAGGTCTCTTTCTGTTTGCTCTATTGCTTCATCTCTATACCCTTGATCAATAATTCCTTTGATTTCTTTTTCTGTTAATGCTGGGGGGTGATAGTCACTTCCAGTTAATTTGATCATTACTCGTGTTATCCTTTCTAATGCCCACACAACTGGATATGTTGCATAACTAAAGAAAATCAATATTCCACTAGTACGTAATGCCACTTTTGATGCATTTGCATTACAATATGTCTTTGGTGTAACCTCTCCAAAAATGATAATTAAAAATGTCATTATTCCAACTGCAATTCCTAGTCCTTCATCTCCAAAAATTTTGATAGCCACCACTGTGGCAAGAGCTGAAGACCCAACATTAACTAGATTGTTTCCCAAGTTTACTGAAGACATCATCCATCCAGGATTTGATTTTAATTTGTAAAGTGCCTTGGAACCTCTTTTTTTCTCTTTGAGTAAACGTTCCACAGTTGCTTGACTAGTTCCAACTAGAGCAACTTCTAATCCACTGAAGAATCCAGATAACCCAATTAATGCAGCTAGAGCTCCTAACTCCATCCAAAGCTCTACCATGTGTTTCCTCCAAAAATCAAATTAGAACAACTATGCCTGTTATTCATTTTATGTATTATGCACCATCTCTTGGTTAGATTTGTTCTGTTGATCTTGGATTTAACTCTTAGTGTTCTACGTAGTTTAGGAGTCTAGAAAATGAGGCTAATTTTTTGGAGGTTTTGCAAACTTGTTTTGGGGATTATTATGATAATCTACTGGGAGCATTGCATCTTTTTGTCTACCTGTAAGAATTCCAACAACTGTGTCGTCTTTCTTGATTATTCCTTCATTCATTAATTTTTTAACTCCTACTACGGATGCCCCTGATGCCATTTCACAATCAAATCCATTAAGACCAACTACTGACATTCCATCAAGCATTTCTGAATCTGAAACAGTTGTTACAACTCCATTTGTAAATTCAAGTGCACGTAAACCTTTCAAAATATTTGCAGGTCTTCCAATTTGAATTGCAGTAGCTTTAGTTTTTGGTCTAATTCCTTCTTTGTCTAAATGATCATAATATTTGTCGATTAATTCTGTATTTGGTCTTCCTTTATTCCAGCGTAATTCTTCACCTTCAAATTTTCCATTATACAAATCAGATAATGTACTTGCACCTTCTGAATTGATTACTGCAATTCTTGGAATTTTTTTAATCCAACCCCACTCATACAATTCCATTAATGCTTTTCCGCAACTAGAAGTGTTACCTAAAGCTCCTCCTGGATAAACAATCCAATCAGGAACATCCCAATTCAAATACTCTAGTGCTCTATATGGAATTGTTTTTTGTCCTTCTATTCTAAATGGATTAATAGAATTTACTGTGTAACCCTCATGATTCAGCGCATCATCTAATGATTGTTTTAATGCATCATCAAAATTTCCATCAATCTCTAAAATTTGAGCTCCAAACTGATATGCTTGACTTAATTTCCCTGGAGCAATTTGTCCTGCAGGAATGTATACATCACAATTTATTCCCTCATTAGCTGCAAACATGCCTGCAGATGCTGAAGTATTTCCAGTTGATGCACAAACAATCTTTTTTGCACCTACCATCTTTGCATGAGTAACGGCAGTAGCCATACCGTTATCTTTGAAAGAACCACTTGGATTGTATCCTTCAGGTTGTAACCATAAATTTTCATTTGAAATACCTACAAATTCTGCAGCTTTTGACATTTGGTAGGGTTTTGATAATCTTCCTTCTGCACCATCAAGGGAAACCAAATATTTTGAACATTCTTCAATATCTTCAGTATCAATTTGACAAAAGTTTAGTAATTCTCTAAATCTCCAAACACCACTTTCATTGAAAATACTTCCTTGAGGGTTTCTTCTCTTGTAAAATATCTCTTTTAGATTTTCAGAGGGTTTGTTTTTGTATTTTACATCAAGTAGATGTCCTTTTTCACATTGTACATTTGTACTCTCAACTGCATATTCTAGACCACATTGTGGATCAATACATTTGAGATATGCGTCTCCTTGCATAGTCATTACAAAAAATTATGATAATTTAAAGCAAATGTGTAATTTTTACACCGCTCAAGCTATTTTTCCTAAACTTTAGATTAGATGTTTTTAGAAATTTGTTGTGGTTACATACAACGAATATCTGAAAAGTATACTGCTACAAATTCTTGAATCCTATGAACATCTTAAAGAAATTAATGATAAACCTGGAGATCTAGACATTATTAAAAAAGAATTACTTAAAATCAATGGGTTTTTGAAAGTCATTTCAAACAAGATTGAAGATAGTAAAATACCTCACTCTGACTTTAAACCTCTAAAATCAAAATTCAAAAATTATTTGGAAAATTACTCTTTTGAACAAGAAATTGAGACAATGGCGCCTCTTTACAAAGATGATATTCATAGAGTCAAAAACATGAGATTAAAGATTTTAGAATCACTTGAGGATAATAAAATGGTGGAAGATGTAAAGGAGTTGATGGACAAGATTTGAGTGAAAAGAAATGTGTATTGTGTGGATGCAAAGATCATAAATTATTTGGCTGTAACAGACACCTGTCTAAGAACTGTAGTTGTTTTAAAGAAAATTAATTTAAAATTATTTTCGCTTAGGTCCTGATCTTTCATGAAAATTTAAGCAACATTTGCATTCTTTTTCAAGACATTCTGATTCTGCATGGTGGCCACAAATTCCACATTCACAACTTCCAGACATGCTGTATATTGTTTTATTTAGAATATAATTTATCCCCCAAATTTTTATGAGTTTAAGGTCAAATGAGATTATTTTTTAGATTTTGATTTTTTCTTAGGTTTTTCTTTTCCTTCTAATTCCTTCTCAATTTCTTCAGCTTTTCTATCTACTGCTTTGATAACTTCTTGAATTAATCCATCAAGATCACTATCTTCTACTTCTGGCTCTACTGTGGCAGCAATCTCGTTTATGGTGTTTGAAATTTCTGCACTGACATCTTCAAAACTTTCAGGATCTTCATATGTTGAATTATAGAGGTTTTTGAGGTTGTTTACGTGCCCTACTACTTGATCTGTTATTACAATTTTGTAATCAGTACCATTAACATCGAATTCTTTTGAACTCATACCGTTTTTCGAATTCTTATCTTTATAATGTTTTTCAGAGAAAAATAATGAATAATTAGAATACTATGTAGTCTAATGCAGAGGCATCACTAATTAGTCGTGTATGTTTGGAACCTACAACATATCCATTTTTGATATCTTCTGCAGGGATCCATCTATTGGTGGAAGTGTAGTGTCTTTTTTCTTGTAATTCTCTTTCTATTGCTTCAACATCAAATTCGCCTTCTTCTACTTCCTGTGTTGTGAGATGTTTTATGGTTATCAAAATTTTAGTTACTTTAACTCTATCTCCAAACTTCCATTTCATTGGAGGGGTTTCATCAGATACTTCTAATACTTTGATTTTCATTTGTTTGTTTCCAAACGCATCATGACTGATCAGAGTTTTTTCATCAGTAAATTCTTCAAAACTGATTCTAGAATTTACTTCTGCATCAGAAGCAGTTTCTAAAAGTGCTGCTGAATTAATCTCTGTTGATGGTTTTTCATCATAATTTGTTTTAATGCTAATTTCGGGCACTTCTGATTCTTGAATAGTTTCTACAACTGGTTCTGAAACCTTTTCTTTTGATTCTGTAGGATTCTTGATTTCTTGAATTCGTTTAGATTCTAAATCCCATTGTGATTGGGCTTCTTCATCCTTGTTTACATCAGTCAATGTCTTTGATTCTTGTTTATTCTTTAAAAACGATTTGCAGGTTTTTTAAAATTAGGCACTATGTGCGCTGTTTTGTTTTAAATGGCATGTTACATTCTTTGAGATTGATCTCTTTACGTGAACCATCTATCTTTGCATAAATTTTTCCTTCATATGTGCATACACAATCAGTAATGTCTAACTTTTCATCCCAAATTTTGTAAAACTCCCTTAATTCTCGACTTTCATATTTACCTACCCCTATCCTTTTTTTTGATAGAAATTTGAATGCTAACAATACCTGTCTTTTTTTGTAAATATCAAATGTCTTTATCCATTCCAAACATCTTTCAATCTGATCAAATGGAACTGGAAGTGAAGTGTTTGTTCCAGATTTTGCCTCAATAGTAAAAATTGTACTATTCTCAGTATTTACTGCCAATACATCTGGTAGTGCAATACTAGGTGAACCTAGTCTAAATGCTTTCCAATTTGGAGCAGTATTGAACCGTTTAACCAAAGTATCTTCCCATTGATACCCTCTTTGTCTTCGTGTTTTTGCAGCTTTTTGATTATTTGTCTTAGTTTTTTTAGATAGTTTTGATACGGTTAATGTTCTTGAATGCATACTTTATTTTCCTCTTTTTAGATATAGTAAGGCTGGTAATTACATAATACCCGTTAAAATTCATTGAGTTTTTCGTTTCAAATTTATGATTGAAAATAAACTGCATAAGATTGGTAAAATAATAATAGTATTAAGAAAAAATAGGGCTTATGGCACGAAAGAAAAAAGATTTGAAAGAACGTCAAAATCTTCAGTGTCATTGGCATTGTCCATGTGAAGATTGCCAAAATGATAATGTGTCTTACTAGAATTCAATAATTTTAATTAAATTATCAAACACTTTGTCTAAATATGATGTATTTTCACTTAATTTGTGTCTGAAATAATAATTGAAAAATTACTTGAACAACGTGATTTTTATCTCAATACTCTAAAACAATTAGAATTTCAATCAATAATGGATCCTTCAGAAAATGAACTTAAAGAAATTAAAAAATTACAAACTACTACGATTGATCAATTAAAAAAAGTAGAGCAAGAAATTGCCTATCTTTCATCTGATAAATCACATTAACCTACAATGAGTTTATCAAACCCTTATTTTTACAAAATTCATGTTTGATGAGATAGTTCAGAACCTTGTTTCAATAAAACAAAATTTCACTAAAAATTATTCAGGAAATGCTCATATTCAAGAATTATTACCTGTCTCAAATTCTGAGAAATTACCATTAGATGAAAATCATCTGAATTCTCTTCATCAATTTGCAGAAAAAAATCCCATTTACAATAACTCCTTTGAAGAAAACATTTTGGGAACTGATTGCATCATTTACGAAGGAGACATTAACGATTATTGGTTAAACAGTATCAAACATGGTACTAGCTGTCAGCCATTTTATCCTACTTGGATGATCTCAGCATATTTGATGACATTAATTGCAAAAAAATTAGGCTATGAAGAATTGGTAGATATTGGTTCAGGGGATGGACGAATTGCTTTTTGTGGAAAAGTTTTAGGATTTACAACACATAGCATTGAAATTGATGATGGACTAGTAGAATTACAGAAACTAATTTGTAATGAAACAAATCATAATTTTGATCCTCATTGTGAAGATGCATTAGAATTTGATTACTCCAAATTTCAATTAAAACACCCTGTGTTTTTTATTGGTGGGTTGCCCCAAATGGGGGGTGACATGTTGGCAACAAGCATTATAGAAAAGATAAATTCACTTGATCAACTCAAAAATTCTACGGGTATAGTATTTGCAGGAACTCATTCAAAACGTCATTTATCTGGAAATTTGAGTGATGGTGGTTGGAGTTCACTAATTCAAAATCATAATTTACAAGTGATGAATACTGTTTCTCTTCCTACTGTTTGGACATTTGATCAAACAACTGAAACTCCTTACATCTATACAAAATTCAATTAATTTCAAAATAGTAATTCTTTTCATCAATTCCACATTTTGTAATTTTCACTATTTGCCCAATTCGAGGTTCTGTAGACATTTTTGCCATAAGTCTAAATGATTTTTCTATCTCTACAATACAAAAATAATCTTCATTTTGTTGAGAAAATTCAATAATTTTACCTTGGAAATTCCCACTTTTTAGGGATGTTTTGCCCATGCATTGGGTACAAAACTCTTCAGGGGGCCATACAATTTTTTGACAAATAGTACATTCGGGAATCAAAAAATTTCCTTTAGAAAGTTCTGATTCAAAACTCATTTTTCTAACACCAAAATAGTTGAAGATGTTGCTGCCGCAGACATGTTATGTACTAATCCTACTTTTGCATTTTCTACTTGTCGATTTTTTGCATTATGTTGTAATTGTTGTGTGATTTCTATTGTTTGTGCAATACCGGTTGCCCCTAAGGGATGACCACAACCTATCAAACCTCCTCGAGGGTTGATTTTTAGATTTTTTGACTCGTAGAGTTCTTTGACAAGCATTAGACCCTCTCCTGGATTTGAAAAACCAAGTGCTTCT
Organism: Nitrosopumilus sp. S6; assembly: GCF_054515815.1. NCBI lineage: Archaea > Thermoproteati > Nitrososphaerota > Nitrososphaeria > Nitrosopumilales > Nitrosopumilaceae > Nitrosopumilus > Nitrosopumilus sp. S6. Next base: position 94,932 of record NZ_JBTNRI010000004.1, on the reverse strand, counting down.
AAAGCCATCGGTTCACAAACAGAAAATGCATCGTGTATTTCTGCCACATCAACGTCTTGAATTTTTTTATTTGCCATTTGTAATGCTGCATGTGCTGCTGTCTTTGTTGATTCCATTGAATAAAATGATTCATTTTTTGTAAATCCTGCAGAAATTGTCTTTTGCCCTATTCCCGATACCCATATTGGTTGATCAGTAATTTTTTTCATCATGTTTTCTGATGCCAAAATTATTGATGCACTACCTGTACATGATCTTGAACAATCAAGTAATCTGATGTCCTTAGTAATTTTTTTAGAATTCATCACATCTTGTATTGAATAGGTTTTTTTCGAGAGAGCATTTGGATTATTTTGAGATTGTGCATGATTCTTTACTGAAACCATTGCTAATTGCTCATCTGTTACCGAAAATTTTCGTTTATAGGAACTTGTGAAAATTGATGCCCAAAATATTGGATGTTTGAATTCTCCTCTGGAATTATCCCATTCTAAAATCTGACCAGGACTATCATATCTTTCAGCCCCACTTACTAGCACTATATCTGCAAGGCCTGAGGCAATGTATGAGTATGCCGAAACTATAGAGTTTGTGCCTGAATTACATAAATTTTCAATAGAATGGGCTGTTTTTGGCTGAATTCCAAGGATTTCTGATAAAATAGGAGATAGATATTTTGAGTTATTGTTGGTAGACACCAATACTGTATCAATTTCACTTTTTTGGATGTTGGGATTGTTCTCAAGAAGATTTATGGCAGATTCTAAAAGTATTGATTCTATTTTTTTGTTATCTTTAGTAAATGGTGTGATGCCGTATGCTGCAATTCCTACTTTGTTCATTTCTATCTAATCCAAAAATGTTTTTTGTAGTAGTTCAAAAGATTTCATGGTATTGCCTACAGGATTAAATTGTAATATTGGCAAATTAATTCCTGTTTGTTTAAAGTTATCAAGTTGTTTTTTACATTCATCAGGAGTTCCAGAAATAGTTAGTTCTTTTAACATTGAATCTGAAACTAATTCGTGATTTGATGAAAATCCTGATTTTTTGAATTCTTCAAATATGTTTGAGGCATCATTTTTAAATCCATTTTTTGCTAAAAATTCTCTATAAATTTTACCTACAGAAATGTAAAATGCTAATGTTTTTTTTACACGTTCTATTGCTTCTTCCGAATTTTCTGAAATACATGTAATTATTTGACATGTAACATCAATTTTTCTTTTCGATTGCATTTTTTGTATTGTTTCTTTCATCTCATTTTTTGGCCTAAGATAAAAAATCACTCCGTCCCCAATTTCCCATGTTAAATCCACCATTTTTTGATTTACTGCTGCAATGTATATTGGAATTGATTCTCTTTGTGGTTTGATCAATAATGTAAAATTTTTCAAATTGAAAATACTTCCTGAATAATTAATAGGCTTTCCAGAAGTAATCATTTTAATTATTTCGACATATTCTTTCATTCTTTGTAACGGTTTTTCAAATTTGTATCCATGAAAAGTCTCTACAATTGGCAAGCTACTAGTTCCAAGACCTAAAATTATTCTTCCATTAGATATGGTATCTACAGTAACTGCCCCCATTGCAATTGCTGCAGGACTGCGAGAGTAGATGTTAATTATGGATGAGCCTATTTTCTGAGTAGACGTTCTACTGGATACTGCACTTAACATCGAAAAATTCTCCATTCCCCATGTTTCAGGCACCCAGATAGTATCGGTTTGAGTTTTTGCTATCTTTTCAGCACAATTTAGCACCTCATTTACTGAAAGCATTGAGCCTAAACTGCACGCAATACGCATGAATTATCTACGCCAATTGGATATTCTAGTGTATCTGTTTTAGCATTGGGTTAATTTTCATTGAGGCGTCGTATTATCAGAAAATCTGCAAACTATCAAACGTTGAGTGAACAAATATTTGCACAAAACCCCTCCCAAAAATCAGATTTTTGGGATGATGCAACAAAATATGCATCTGCTAGCAAAGATGAACCCTTTGTAGAAGAAGTTGCATACATGATGGTAACCCTGCACAGAACTGGTGCATAAACCAAAAATTTATTTTATTATTTTCTCTATTTCTAAAGCGCATTCTTCCATATCTTTGAATGAATCTACAGAATGCCATTTTGTATTTTTGAATTTAACCATGTTCAAAATACCTTTTTTTGCATATTTTGGAAAAACTGTTTTTTCAATATCTCCTTTATCTGGAAGTTCTTTTAGAATTGTTTTTTCCAGATGATAAATTCCTGCATTCATCCAAGTATCAGATATTTCTTTTTTCTCTCTAAAATTTAGAATTTTATCAACATTAGTTTCTAAAATACCATATTTTGTTCTTAATTCAATAGATGCAATTGCATTTTTCTTTTTTTGCAGTTTTTTCAAATCAATGTTTGTGATTGTATCTCCATTTAATACAAAAAATGATTTTTCTTTAATCATCTTTCCTGCTTTTTTGATAGCTCCTCCAGTACCTAATGGGGATTTTTCAATTGAAAATTTTATCTTAATTCCAATGTCTTTCATATTCAAATGATTTTCAATCATTTCTGTTTTGTAACCCGTACAAATGATGACTTCATCGATTCCAAATTTTTTTAGATATCTTATTTGCCATTCTATTATTGGGATGTTCTTTATTGGAACCATAGGTTTTGGAACATAATCTGTTATTGGTTTTAGTCTTTTTCCACGTCCCCCAGCTAAAATTATTGCTTTCAATGTATTCGTCTAATTTTTAGAGTATATCAAAATTTTCTATTTTGTTTTTAGAGTTTCCTTACCTGCATTATCTTTATTTTTTGATTCTGATTCATCTACTATTTGCTCCATCTTTTCAGCAAATTCCTTGTAAATTTTTTCTAATTCTTTGAGAGGTAACTCAATTCCTAATAATTTCATAGTTTTATTCCAAGATTCAATATATTTTTCATCATCAAGACCTTTTCCCAAAGTTTCAGCTATTGAGTGAACTCCCTCAGTTTTTCCTAGAGCATAAATGGCTATTTCACGGTCAGTCAGCATTATTTTCACTCTCTGTCATGTAATAATGTAGTTCAGTATAACATTCAACACAATATTCTTCAAAATCAGTATGATCGCAATCATATACTTTTTTTACATCATTACTGCATTTTGCACAAATTGGCATGATTATTCAGATTATGATTTTGCTATTTTGATTCCACCTAAAGCTAGTTGGATTACAGCTGGAATTAACATCATGGCCATTGAAGCTATAGGATCTCTATTCGAAGTTTCAGATGCAGGTACAGGATTTACCATAACTACAATTCCTCCAAGGATGATCAAAAGACCTGTGATGATTATCATGACCCCTAATCCTTTAGATGGTTCTTTCAGTGAGATGAAAAATGCGATAATTGGTAAAATTAATGCAGGTGCTCCCAAACCCATACCTCTTTGCATGTGATCAAGTGGTAAAAATCCATAATCGCTATCTGAAGACATTGCAACTGCCACATCAGCAGCATAGATTAGAAGTAATGCTATTGCAATTCCTGTAATAATTAATGCTGCAGTTAGTGCCATACTAATTTTTTTTCTTCACAATTAATAAACTTAGTTAGAGAGGTTGAACTACAGCCCTGGGTTTTATTGATTCTAATTTTCTTAATAGATCCTCAATTGACTCATTGTTAGTTGCAATGAGATTAAAATGACCTAATTTTCTCATAGGTTTTGAGATTTTCTTTCCATACATTTTAAGAAATAGATTTTCATCAGGAATCTCAAGTGATTTGTATTCTCCTTCAAAGGTTTTCGTTCCAAGTATGTTGTACATGATAGTCGGACGTAAAAGTTTGGTACTTCCAAGGTCTAACCCCAAGATTGCACGCAAATGTTGTTCAAATTGAGATATCTCGCTTGATTGTAAAGTATGGTGTCCAGAATTATGTACTCTTGGAGCAATTTCATTAATTACAATTTGATCATCTTGTGTCACGAACATTTCAATTCCAAAAACACCTGCACCTTTAAGAACATCCATAGTTTGGCTGGCAATCTTTTCTGCATTTTTTGTTATTTCTTCAGAAACTCTAGCGGGGGCAATTGTCTGACGTAAAATATTTTCTTCGTGAATGTTTTCAACAAGGGGGAATGTTTTGATTTCACCTTTGGTGTTTCTAGCTGCAATTACAGAAACTTCCATTTTGAATGGAACAAATTTTTCTAACATTAATTTTTGACCTTTAAAGTAATCATATGCTGTTTGGATCATGTCTTCGGAATCCACTTTGAAATTACCTCGTCCATCATATGCATCTCGTCTTGCTTTTAGTAATGCAGGATATCCAAATTTTTTTAAACCCTCTTTAACATCATTAATATTTGAAATTTCTATAAATTCAGGAACAGGAATGTTATTTTCTTTTAGAAATGTTTTTTGTAAAAATTTATCTTGAATTGTATGTAATGTTTCGGGGGATGGGTTAATTTCTGCATTCTTTTCAACAGATTTTAGTACTTCACTATCTCCGGATTCTATTTCATAAGTAATAATATCTGATTTTTCAGATAATTCGACTATGGCATTCTTATCTTTAAAATCTGCAACAATCTGTTCTGCTCCAACTTGAGATGCAGGACAATTTTCAGTAGGATCCAACACAATGATTTTTGAAACCTCTTCAGGCATCTTTTTGGCAGCCTCTGCTATCATCATTCCAAGTTGTCCTCCACCAATAATTCCTAGAACTTTTGCCATTACCTACCCCATATTTTTCGAATAAAAATAGCTAATGTTGTTTTTGATGACTCAATTATTTCTTGTAATAGTTATTGTTAATTACTCTCTAGTTTTTTCTAATATTGTGACGTATTCAAAAAAACCTCTTGTTGGAATAATAATGGGATCAAGTTCTGACAGTAGAATTATGAAAGGTGCTGCAGAGATTTTTGATGAATTCAAAATCAAACATGAAGATCAAATTATTTCAGCACATAGAACTCCTTCACGATTAGCAGAATATGCACAACATGCAGAAAAAATGGGGTTCAAAGTGATTATTGCAGGAGCTGGAGGAGCAGCACATCTACCTGGAATGATAGCATCTCATACAATTATCCCTGTAATTGGTGTTCCAATACTAGTCTATAATGACAAACATCCAAAGAAAACAGATACTTCAAAATTTTCTGCTTTTGGCGGATTAGATTCATTGTTATCAATTACTGAAATGCCATCTGGGTCTCCTGTAGTTTCAGTGGGAATAAACAAAGCTGGAAATGCAGGAATATATGCGATAAAAATACTTGCAAATGAATTTCCGCAGTTACAAAAGAAACTCAGACAACACAAATCAGATCAACACAAATCAGTTCTAAAAGAATCCGAACAAATGAAAAAACAAGGACTTGCTAAATTTACAAAAAAGAAATTCAAATAATTATGTTAATAATGTAAATTGAACATTTTTCTGTCTTAATACTTCAATTAATGCATCTGCTTGTTCTTTTCCTTGAGTTTCTAAATTCATAGTAACTGCAGCAGAGCCTGCACTAACATGTGAACTCAACCTATCATGAACTACTTCTACAATATTTGCATTAGCAAGGGTGATTTCGTCTACAATATCTTTGAAAGCACCAGGTCTATCAGGCAGCAATATTGATAGTTTTAGTAATCTGCCCATAGCAGCTAATCCTTTGTCGACTATTTGACCTAAAAGATACATGTCCACATTTCCACCTGCCAATACTGCAACTACTTTCTTTCCAGGGGCAGGCTTTTTTGAAATTAAATATGCCAAACTTACAGCACCAGCTGGTTCTACTACAAACTTCATTCTTTCCATTAACAAAAACATGGCTTTTGTGATTTCAGTATCATCTACTAGAACAATTTCATCTATGAGTTCATTAATTACATTAAATGTTAATCGTCCTGGAACTTTTACTGAAATGCCATCTGCAATTGTTCTTTCACCCCCACTTGTAGTTAGTGTACCTTGTTTAATTGACTCATACATAGATGGAAACGATCTTGACTGTACCCCAATAACTTTGATGTTTGGGTTTTTTTCTTTTATTGCAATTAATGTACCTGCTGCTAATCCTCCACCACCTATGGGAAGATAAACTTCTTCAACATCCGGCAAATCCTCTAGTATCTCTAACCCAATAACTCCTTGAGCCGCGATAATTTGAGGATCATCAAAGGCATGAATCATTGTAGCCCTGGTTTCTTTTGCTATTTCTTTTGCTTTAGCAGATGATTCATCATAGTTTATGCCCTCTAAGATAACGTTTGCACCATATCCTTTTGTTGCAGCAACTTTTGCAGGAGATGCATTTTTTGGCATAACGATTGTACATGGGATGTCTTCGAGAGCAGAAGCTAATGCAACACCTTGTGCATGATTTCCTGCAGACGCAGCTACTACACCATGTTTCTTTTCATCATCAGATAATGATTTGATTTTGTAATAAGCTCCACGAATTTTAAATGAGCCAGTTTTTTGTCGAAACTCTGCTTTAAGATAAACTTCAGATTTTGTTAACTCACTAAAAGTAGGTGAATGAATTAAAGGAGTTTTCTTTATTTCATTTCCTCGCATAGAGTTTGCTTTTTTTATCTCATCAAATGTTGGCTCCATTGGAAATGTTGCTAAGAAAACGATGTATTTGACTTCTTCTATACAAAAATTATTTTTTTAGTCAAATTTTATACGTAAAATTCTAGGAATGACTAAATAGTTAAAAAATGAATTAAAAGTATATCGTGGAACCAGACTCCCCTTTGAGAATCTTTCTCATATCTGGTTCCTTGGTCTTAATTTATGAATTAATTATCTTTGAAAATTCATCTAATCGTTTTAGAATATTTTCTTTAGTAGAGTCAGACATTTTTCGAGGATCAAATAGCCCCTCCCTAGTATTATTTTTTATAAATTCTAAATCAAATGTACACAAACATCCTTCTTCACCTGTAACAAGTTTTGAATCATCAATTAATGTTGGAGTAGTTTGATATGTTTCAATTAAAAGAGAATCTAATTCGTTAAACAATTTAGTCTTTTTTTCCGATAATTTTTGAAAATCTACTCCGGATTGTTTTTCAATTTCAGCAAATACTTTTTCTCTAAATTCATCATTCTCATAAAATACTTCGAAGAGTTTTTGATGATCAAAATCCTTGTATCCCATTTCTTTTAATTTATCTAAAACGTATTGATCGCTGTTGTTAGAAAGTTCTTCTTCTTTGTTTTTTGTCATATCAATAATTTCAGCTAGTTCTTTTTGACAATCTATTACTCGTTGAATTGGCTTGTAATATAACAACACATGAAATTGTATTGAGACATGGCCTGAAATCAGATAATTACCTTCCATGATTTCAAACTTCATGAAAATTCTTCTAACATCCTCATTGTTTGATATTGTCACATCCTGAATAGACCAATCTTTTAGATTTTTACTAATATTTTGAAAATAATCCATTATTAATTTTGGATCAAATGTTTTTTGTTCAGAAACTGTTGCATCACCTAACATAACTTTTGTATCAATCATTTTTGTCATGTCTGTTATTTTTGAGAGAAATGAATTTTGAATAGCATTATTTTTTTCATTCAAAAGTTGAATGAATTCATTTGGAGATCTTGTCCCTAAACGCACAAGATTTACCAAATTAATGCTCGCATTAAACCTTCATCAATATCTAAATATACAATCGGGGAATTCTAGTCATGGAAAATTCTAATTTTACCTGTATTAATTGCAAGGGGGAGATTATAGAGTATTATCACGATGGATACCGTGGAAAAAGAGGAAAATGTGCCAAATGTGGACAGGAATTCCCCTTGGAATAGGAGAAAAATATGGCAGAAAATAATGTGGAAAATGAGTCTGATTCTAATCAAGAAAAAGTTGTAGATATGTTGCTTAGTTCAACGTCAGAAAAAACATTGGATTCAGAATCAATGATTTTAGAAACTCAAAAACGAGTATGGGGCGCTTTGAAGAAGGGTTATCAGTATTCCGGAGTAGCCAATGAATCAGATAAATTCTTGAGAAAAAATGTATTTTCAAAATTAGATTTAGTTGTAATTTATGTTGATTTGGTTGGTTCTACCACTATGACATTAGAGATGCCTGAAGAAAAGATTGCGATAATTATCAGTTCTTTTGCACAAGAGATGGCAGCAGTTATTAGACAATATGAGGGATATGTCTTAAAATTTGTAGGTGATGCTGTTATTGGATATTTTGATGCACAAAGTAATGGTTTACTTGCATCAGACAGTGCAGTGAATTGTGCTAAATCCATGATTTCTGTGATACAAAAAGGAATCAATCCAATCTTAAATCAATATGATTATCCAGATTTAATGGTAAAGATTGGTGTTGACTTTGGGCAAAATATTGTTGTAAGATATGGGGCAGATGAACAACAATCTCAAGTAGATTTGATGGGACCTGCCATGAACATTGCAGCTAAAATTCAAAATATGGCCAAACCGAACCAAATTTTAATTGGAAATGATGTGTACAAAAGACTACATCCAAATTTTCAAAGAGACTTTGTAGAAGTTGTGTGGAAAAAAGATGAATGGAAATATCGTTCCAGAGTAACTGGTGAGATTTACAAAGTTTATGAGTTTAAAGGATGAATCACAAGTTTTGATTATACAGTAAATTTGTCAGGACATTCTACGTGTTCATAATGATGCTCTGTAAATTTTTCTTGAACAACATAGATCACTATCTTGTGTAGATCTTGTTCTGCAATGTCTTTTTTACATCTAAGACATGTTTTTTTCATTTCTGCCATGCGTATCAGCGATCAAAAACTGGGATGGTATAAGGATCTGCGATCAGCTCAAGTTGAGCAAAAATGACTCAGATTTCACTAAACGGTATATCAAATGCCTAAAGCAAGGCAGAAATATGGCAAAATTAGACTAGATTCGTGGAAAATCCCGTACATAAACACCTACAAGACCTCTATGGTTTGAATCCAAATATCCCTCATATGGCATTACAATTTCCTAGATTGCCCCCAGGATTAAAACATCCAATGTTTGGAATTAACATAAATCCTGTAAAAGAACAATTTTCACGAGACGTTGAAACAATTAGTCAAAAACTTCAAGGATTTCAACACATGTATCAACAATATGCTTCAGGACTGTTAACTGGAAATCAAATAGTTCCTCCAGGCCATCCATTATACACTAGACAAAATTCTGTTCAAACACTTCAAGCAGAAAATGACAAACTACTAAAAGAAAATACAGAATTAAAGAAAAAATTAGAGAAACAATCTAAAAAACAAGATTGAAAATTTTCTGATAACTTTTAAGACAAGTATCTTTATTAATTGCAAATCCAAATTTTAGTATGGTTAAAACCCCTGCAGATAAATGGAAAGATACTATAGTGAAGTATCGAAAACAATGTCAAAAAATTCTTGGCGTTTCAAAGAGTGTAAGATATGCAGGAGTGATCAATGTTTATGGCAGAACCCTAGTAGGAATTGTTCAGCCAAATCTTAAACCATTATTGAAATCTGAACAAGTAAAAAATGAATTTTTTATAATTTCAACACTAATGTCTTTAAGAAAAAATACTGCCACTACTATTGGAAAATTAGAACATGTAATTTTACAACATGAAAAAGTAACAATTATTATTTTACAAAAAAATGACATTACATACTATGTTTCAATTAATCGAAAAGAAAAAGGCTTAGAGAAAATTATTTCTTCGATGAAGAAGATAGTCTAAGCAGGTGTAAATCCGTGGTATCCGCCAGTTTGTTCAGCTTTATCTGAGAAACTTGGTTCAAACAAGGAAATTAAATAATCATCAGGATCAGAAATTACAGCATTTTTTCCTGCATCTTTTTCGACAATATCGCGATGAATTTTAACTCCTTTCTCTCTTAGTTCTTCAACTGCAGATTTTACATCTCCAACTAGAAAACCGATTGTGATTCCACTTTCAAGAGCATTTCCATGCTGTTCAGTTAATGAAGCAGGATGAAGACTCAATAAAGCTCCAGAAGTGCCCAAATCCACCCATGTTCTTCTTTGATTCTTTATTGGAAGGCCAATAATTTCATTATAGAACTTGATTGATTTATCTAGGTCTTTTACGGCCAAAATCACATTTCCGACTTTTTTGATATTCACAGAAGGTCTACCTCGAAGTTGTTTAAATTAATTGTCATTGAACTTCAACCATGGTTTCAGTTCGTTCAACTCCGTTGATTTTTTGAATTTGATTGGCTACTTCTTTGATTTCAGACAGTTGTTTTACATCAATAATTGCAACTGCATCAAATTGGCCACTAGTGGGAAATGAATCAGACACAGAAGTGACCTTACGCAGTCTAGCAGCTATTAATTTTTTTGGAGATTTTACCAAGATAATTGCCCTTACCATCCCAAATTAACCTCCACTTCAATTAGAGTTTCAGTAGTTACAATATCTTTGATTTTTTTAAAATCAATTACCATATTGTTGATATCATCAAATCCTCCTTGTAAAAGAACACTAATGTCTGCTCTGCCAGTAACTACCATAATTTGTTTTACTACCTTGCGTTTCTTTTTTAGAATTTCAACAACAGAATCAACTTTACCGGGTTTTACAGTAATTAGACATAATGCACGCATACTAGTACTACGTTATCGAATCGAATAAAGATTCCTAGTCAAATGCTTCCTGAGACCTTGCTTCTTCTAAATAGGCACGTCTTTCTTCATTGACTTTTTCTTGATCAATCTCAATATCATCATCTACTATGACTATCCCCATATCTCCAACTGGTTCATCTTTTTTACTCTTTGATTTTGTTGCTTTAGCCTTAGTTTTTGTGGCTTTTGCCTTTGTAGTTGTCTTTGATTTTGTTGCTTTAGCCTTAGTTTTTGTGGCTTTTGCCTTTGTAGTTGTCTTTGATTTTGTTGCTTTAGCCTTAACATCTTTTGATTTTGTGGTTTTCTTTGGAGATTTTTTTTCAGCCATGAATGTCGAAAATCTAGAGGTCGCCTTATTTTTAAAGATTTTGTAGAATTGATTTTTCAGAAAATCTACTCAAGATCATCCGATCAGTACTATTTTTTCTAGAAAAAATAGATCAAAGTAGCCATCTGAGTTAATAGTTTACTCTGAGTTCAATTTATCAAAAAATATCTTTTTGATAAATTATTGGGAGGTGAAACAAGATAGCAACATTAGCAGATAATGCATCTATTCTAAGCGAAGTATCAGCAGATTATGCAACTAAAAAGAACCTCACATTAGCAGATTATGCAACAATAGGCGATTCAGTCAGTTTGGCAAAAATTGGTGATAAAGCTTTTACAATTACATTCATTGAAGATTCAGATTACACTCAAGGAGAACTAGTCACAAAAGGAGTAAAGATTTCAACCAAAGAAACTTTTGAGATTGAAGGAAATTTTGTAAATAAATTTCATACAACCAGAGTGGCAATTGTAAAAAAATTTAGTAATGAAAAATTACGTTCTGATGTCAATAATGGGAATCCACTAGGTCCAGTAAAATGTATCTCTGAGAAATCGGCCTCTGGAAAAAGCTTCTATAATTTAGTAGATGCATAATGATTTTTTGAGTAATTATACTCAAAAACATCCAATATTTTTTAAGATGAAATACAGTGCCGCGGGCGGGATTTGAACGCGCGACAGCCCGGTCTTCAGCCGAGTGCTCTCCCAGGCTGAGCTACCACGGCACTTGAAAAAAATATTTTCATTGAGGAATTAAAGTGTGTCTTTTTAGATTTTCCAGATGATGTCTTCTTTACCATTTCGTTTATTGATTAACCTACCAATCACAAAAAATAGATCAGACAATCGATTAAGGTAAATTATGCAATTTGAATTAATTTCATCTTTTTCGGCAAGCTGGACCGTCAATGTTTCAGCTCTACGTACAATTGTTCTTGTAAAATGCAGTTGTGCTGCAGGGATTGAACCTCCAGGTAATATGAAATTTGTCAATGGAGGCAATTCTGATTCGAACTTATCCACAGTTTGTTCTAAATATTGAATCATCTCCAAGGTCACTCTATTTTTTACATCGTTAAGGTTTGGATTGGATAGATCAGAACCTACTACAAACAAATCATTTTGAATTTTTCTAAGAATCTTGAAAATATCTTCATCTAATTGATTCGCTAAAACTATCCCTAATGCAGCATTTGCTTCATCTACTGCACCATATGCAAATATTCTTGGATGAGATTTTGAGATACGTAAATTTCCTTGTAGCCCAGTATTGCCATCATCACCTGTTTTGGTGTATATTTTCACAAAATTATTGGGTAGTTTCAACTATTATGTTGTTCGAAAATCTCAAAACTCTTTAGGAGAATATGTGGAATATCACATTATGACAGAAAATTTTTTGAGAATTGCTGCTAATCTGAAAAATATTTCACGTCAAGGATGGATTGACAAACTTTCTATTGAGAAACCTGAGTCTGTTGCAGATCATACGTTTTCAATGGCAGTTATTGGGATGATAATTTCTGATTTAGAAAAATTAAATTCAGAAAAAATTTTAAAAATGATTTTACTACATGATTTGGCAGAATCAGAGACTGGAGATATTGTTCCAGATAAAATGGATGTTAATGAAAAACAAAGTTTAGAAAATAATGCATTTAAAAAAATAATTCAAACCTTACCAGAATCACTAAGAACAAAGTATGCTGAAATTTGGAAAGAGTATCAAGAAAACAATTCTCCTGAAAGCCAAATAGTACATCAAGTTGATAAATTAGAGATGGCACTTCAGGCAAAAATTTATCAGTCTAACGGACACTCTAAAGAAAAATTAGAACCATTTTTGGAATCTGCAAGAACAGGCATAACACATCCAAAATTAAAAGAATTATTTACAAAGATAACTGATGAGAATTAATGTCAGAAACTGAAAAAGATGAATTAATTGATGCACAAAAACAAGTAATTGGAATCTTGTTTGAAGTAATTAAAAGATTACAATCTAATAGTGATTTAGATGAAGAATATTTCAAAATAATAACAAATGAAGAAAAAAATGAATCGAGATTAAATGAGATTTTAACTCAAAGAGAAGAAAATGCAAAGATTGTAGGCAGATTATTAGAACAACTAGAGACTTAATGCCCACAACTACAATCATCATCAGAAATTATTCTTAGATGGGCTGTTTGTTGGTATTTGTCTTGAATGTAGTTTGAGATATTTGCAATTCGTATTCTTGGTTCTCTTGTTTTCCAACTACCTTCGTTTTCAAACCAAAACTCTATTTCATCAACATCATATCTCTCTCCGCTTTCCACCAATTCTTTGAATATTGATTTTATTTCATCAATTTCAGATTCAGATAATTTTGATTTATCCTCAATCATGGTAGTAATTTCATTTAATTTGATTATTACATTATTTGTAAGAGGCATGACCCATTTAGAATAATATTGTATAACTATCTTTTGAGGCAATATTGTTTTTATAGCAACCAGATAATTTGTCATACATGCAGTATTTTCAAGCACTAAAACTTGGCCAAAAAAGAGTAGCAGATGCTAGAGAGTATCTTAACAAATTAACTGATGGTAAAGCAATGCCTGCATTAGCTTTGACAGATACAAAATCAAATGTTTGGCAACCAGTCGGTGAAGAAAATTTGTATGCATTTGTTGATGAATCAGCAGGCTTTGTTTTGACCGATAATAGTGGATACATTCTTGCTTTAGTGGACAACAGTGGCGCTTCTAAGACAATTGTTCAAGGAGTTACTAAAGATCAAAAAGAAAGATTAGAAAAAGCATTTGAATCAGATAATATCCCAAAGTTTGAAGGAAAGGTAATCCTTCCAGTATAATTTTCGCCTCAAAAAAACGTAAAGCTTTAGTTATGATTATGTGGAGAATAGTAAAATGAGTAAATTTTCTCAAGAGATCGAAGTTAGCGGACATTTGATTGATTCCTTGATTTTGACTAAGATCTTTGATAAAATTATGGATTTACAAGGCGAGTTTCAAGTACAAGAAATCAATATCGGTAAAAGAAAAAAAGATCAGTCATATGCTAGACTGTTAGTTAAAGGTAAAAATCAAAAACATCTAGATGAGATTTTACAAACAATTTACAGAGAAGGTGCAGTATCTAAAATTCAAAAAGAGATCACCCTAAAAAAATCTCCAAAAAATAATGTAATGCCAGATAATTTTTACAGTACAACAAACAATCACACCCAAGTTTTTTACAAAGGAAAATGGATTCAAGTAGAAAATATGATGATGGACAAGTGTATTGTTGTAAAAGGGAATAGAGCATTTTGTGTTCCAGTAAGAGATGTCAAAAAAGGTGATCAAATCATAGTTGGTGAAGGAGGAGTCAAAATTAATCCTCCTGAGAGACCAAGAGAAGGCTCTAATGTCTTTGAATTTATGGGAAGTTCAAGTTCTAGTGAACGACCAACTCAACATATTGCAAAAAAAGTTGCAGATGACATCTACAATACAAAAAAGAACGGAGGAAAAATTGTCATTGTAGGAGGTCCAGCAATAGTTCATACTGGAGCATCAGATGCAGTATCAGAATTAATCAGATCAGGATACATTGATGGGGTTTTAGCTGGTAATGCATTAGCAGTTCACGATATTGAATATGCAACCATGGGTACCTCATTAGGAATGAATGTGAAAGACGCAACACTAGCATATCATGGTCATAGAAACCATATGGATGCAATCAATTCTGTATTCAAATCTGGCTCCATTTCTAATATGGTAAAAACAAAAAAACTTACCAAAGGAATAATGTATGAATGTGTAAAAAACAAAGTTCCCTTTGTTTTAGCAGGATCTATCAGAGATGATGGTCCATTACCAGATGTAATTACTGATGTTGCACAAGCTCAAAGAGAATACAAAAAAGTTCTAAAAGATGCAAAGATGGTCATAATGATTTCAACCATGCTTCACTCTATTGCAACAGGAAATATGCTTCCAGCAAATGTCAAAGTAATTGTTGTAGATATCAATCAACCAACAGTCACAAAACTTATGGATAGAGGTACATGGCAAGCATTAGGAATTGTTTCAGATGTAGGGGCGTTCTTACCAATGGTTGCACAACAAATTAGAAAAAAGAAATAATCAAAACAGTGATTGGTTTGTTCCTATTTTTATCTAAATTTACAGTTCATCACACATAGGACAAAACTCTTTACCTTTTTTATCCAAACGCAATGGTATACTCAAACCATCCATTTTACAATTAGAACATTCCTTGAATTTACCCAATATGATAGATGGTGGTTTATGAAATTTAAATCTAGTTTGCCTTCATGGTTTCAATTTGTTTTTTTATTGATTGATTTAGCGTGACATAAACATTTACAACCAGGATCCACGATATGTGGATTTACACAGTAACAGCCTTTGCAATTAAAGTTCATACTTTAATAAACAAATAATATATTATTAAAAATAGTATGTGCAAAAAATTACATACAAGAAAATTTATTTATAACAAAATATGAACTTACTATAATAATATTAAAAAATTATTAAATTGTCTGCAATCTTGGATGTAATACATGATATCCATTTTCATTAAATCTAATAGGATAAGTTTGTTCACTGTGTTTTGTTCCCCTCATTTTAATTACTTGAATAGATCTTTCCATGGTGTTTGATTTTTGCAAGTGGTTTAACATTACAATTCCAGACGCAATATACCATTCAGGAGGAGTTCGAGATTCTAGGGTTTCTGAAATAATGATGGAGGTGCACCCTTTTTCTTCCAATCTTTGCATCATCCTCTGCATACCTTGTCTGGCAGAAAATTGATTGGTATATTGCATATTTAGAACAGACAAAGAATCAACTACAAGTCGCTTTGCATTAATTTTTTTTATTCCTTGAATAATTAATTGAGTTAAATGTACAAATGGGAATGGTTCTGTTTTGTATAGAGAATCATCAGATTCAAAAAAGTCTTCGTCTTTTTTAAAAGGTCGTGCATCAACAATTAAGATCTTTTCATCATCAATTAATTTTTGAATATCCCAACCATATCCTTTAAAATCACTGATTAGTTCATTAGGACTTTGAGTTAATGTAACATAAATTCCTGATTCTCCAAAATCATATGCCCCATTATACAAAAATTGCATAGCAAAAGTAGATTTACCACTGCCAGTAGTACCAGATAAAACAATAGATTTTCCTTCCTTTAATCCTCCATCAACTATCAAATCAAATCCAGGAATTCCTGTTCGGATCTTTTTTTCGTGATTATTCACACAAAAAATGTCCTAATTTTCTATATAAAGAAGAGTAAGCGTCTTTATCAGACATACAATAAGGTTGAACCTAAAGGGGAATACTTTTAGATTTTGACCAGAGTGTATCAAATAATAATTTTTTAGAGTAAATCATTGCAGTAGAGTTTGTCCACATTGCAGTAACATTTTCTTTTCCAGATTCAGAATTCTTCATGTAAAATAACACTTCTTCGTCATCTTTTATGACAAAACAAATATTTCCATTTACAGCAGCAGGCAATTTTTTAACATTAGTTCTTTCAATCTCATCAAAAACATATAATGTTCTATCTGTAGAATTTGTTAATACCTTAAGTTCAACAGGAGATTTGTCTAAAGGTTCTAAAAAGTTTGCATGATAAAATTTTAGAAAGTCTTTTTCATTTCCAATAACAATAAAGTCTTTTTTTGCATTAATTATCATATCATTAATTTTACCATGAATTTGGTTTTCACCTTGAAGCATTTGGAATTTATCATCCTGTAAATCTTCAACTTCATCATGATAATTTGGAATTGAGTTCCATAATTTTGTTAATTCTTTTTCTTGATTTTCTAATTTTTTGATTCTTTCTTTTTCGGTGTTCACAATTGATTTAATCGCTTTAGTTAGTGGTAATGCAGTGAATTTGATTGGGTGTTGAAATGTTGCAGAAACAATTCCTTTATTTTGTAATGTAGTAAGTAAATGATATGTTTCAGTTCTGGGGATTTTTAATGAACGACACACCTCTGGTGCAGTCTTTGATCCATATTTGCCTAAGAAAATATAGACCTTACACTGATTAGAAGTTAAACCAAATTTTGAGAATTGATTTTGTAGCTCATCTACAGAATTCTTGTGTTCATATGAACTTGAATCTGGATCTTGTTCAAATATTGATACTTGGTGTGATTCTGTCAATTTATCTTTCTCCGAGAATATGTTGATTGAATGAGTGGATTTATCATGATCAAGTCAACAAGCTTTGATCTAACTGATCGGTTAATTGATCGTTTATTTCCAATCGAGGCACGATTTACGCATGAATTATAAATATTTTTAAGATAATTTTGTATCAATTTACAATTCACATCCTATAGTCATGATCGATTTGTAAGTAAATTTTGGCCTTTTTAACTCCGAAGGTACAAAAGCTAATTGATATGAACCATTTTCTTGTTCCAATCCCACACAGCCAAGATCTTTTTTGATGCCAGTTGAGATTAATTGTGTGATTGTTTCTTTAGTATTTTTTAGTTTTTCGGCTTTTGCCTTCATGTCTTCTAAGGATTTAAAATATAATTCAAGTTCACCTCTGGTTCCAATTCCATTGTAAAGATGAACGTCTTGATATTGTATCCAATTTTTCTGTTCTCCTTTTTTTGTTTTCCTTTGTTTTTGATTTTTACTGTTGGATTTTTTCTTTGTTGTATTTTTTGAGTCTGTGGAGTTTACAATATCCAGTTTTTCTTTTAAATCAGAAAATTTACTATCATCATTTTTTTCTTCAGAACGAATTTTTTCACCTAATAATTTTGAATAATCATCAATTTTTTTATTTAGTGCTTCTAAATTTTTATCAACAGATTCATGTAATTCATCAACAGATCTAAAATGATGGATTTGGTTAGAGTTCAAATCTACAACTCCTCTTTATTTTCATTTGTATTATCTTCAATAGTTTTTACACTTTCATCATAGTTAATATTTTGAATTTTAGATAATTTTTTCGTTACAGTTCGAATAAATGTAATGTTTTTATTTTGAATTATTTTTTCTTTATTAATTAAATCAATTAAAGGAGTGATTGCATGTTGTAATATTTGTGAAATTTGTGGAATGGTTAATTCATCAAATCTTGTTTCCTCTTCTTTTCCATTAGGATGTTTAATTATAACATCTAATGATGGTGTTAATGTTATTTTGGTATCTGAGTCATATTTTAAAATATTTGTTGGTAAATTAACTGAAAATCCTAAAAACTCTGTAATTGTTTTTAATGTGTTGTACAATTCATCTACAACATTTGTTTTTTCATTTTCTAATTCATAAACTTGAACAGATTCATCTACCAGTAAATCCGTGGTTTTTAGAGCATCATCAAACTCTCTAATATCCACATCAAGACTTGTCGCCATATATTATAAAATCCATAATTCGATATTGAGTATGTGTATGTAAGACAATGTTACAAACTAGTGTCTCAAATCACTCTGACAACCCCAATTTTGGTTGTTTGCAGAAAAATTTGTCCTTTTTGGTCATATCCGTCCAAAAATACGTATAGATTGTACCTTCCTTCAGGAATAAGATCACTGGATGTATTACCAGGTTGACTGCGGGGTTTTTCAAACTCAAATGTAGATGTTTGGTTGCTAGGCATAATTGGACTATCCTGATTTGGGTTTATAGATGTCGAGCCAGTGTTGTCTATAAATGAAGCATAAGGAATACCCGTTAACTCATCTTCAAAAATTACTCTGCTTTGATATTTTATAAAATGTCCATCTGCACTGGGATTAAAAATATTCAAAGAACCTCTTTCAGAATTATCATATGTGAAAAATCCAGGATAAGATATTGAAGGGTTTGGTGTCTGAAGAAAACTGTTTCCCAAACCAGAAACTACATCTGAATCATCAATTATCATTTTCATATCAAGATGTCCCAATGGTTTTACTGTCATGGTCATGTTGAATTTTAATCGCTCATTTTGATCAATTATTTTATTTTCTGACACATATGATGTAAAATTAAACTGCCCCCAAATATCCGATATAGGATTGTTATATTCTCCAAAATCACTCATGTATTTCATTGGATAACTAAAACTTTGAGTTACAGTTTTGTTTGATACACCAAGATTATTTCCAAGTTGATCAACAATTCTAATATCAAAATCCAACAAATGTGCAGAAGTACCATAATTTGTATTAAACAAGTCCGTTACCTCTTGTTCTAGTAAATCTTCAACTAAAGCATAATCATTCCAATGAATAATGTCATCTATTGAACCTACAAAACCTTCTAATCCAATTTGGTTGGATGCACCAATGTAAATATTTCCTTGTAAACTAATAGAGCTGTTTCCTGAAAAAGATTGTGAGTCACGTAGTATTCCATCTATATACAAGATACAATCATTGTCGTCTGGCATAACAGCTACAAAATGATGCCATAAATCATCTTTGTAAAAAGATGTACTAGTACAAGTTGTAGTGGTAGATCCCGTATCAATTTGAAATACAAAATGTCCATTTTGATTTAGAAACAGTTTGTAATATTTTGTACCTCCGGTATTATCCCCATAATAAATAACTTGATTGGATACAGGTCCAGCAGATGATGCTTTAAACCAGCCTGAAGTGGTTGACGGACTGTCTTGTATGTTGTTATCTGATGTAACTGTAATTGATGCATATTGTTGCCCTGAAAACTGAAATGCACCTGCTCCTTGATGGCCAGTACCATTCCAAATTGGACGATTTATGCCAATTCCTAATGACATTATAGTATTTCCAGTAGCATCAAGTGGAGAATCGACATCAGATTCAAAATGATATGCCATTGTTTCAGAATCTGATCCGGTGTGCATCAAGCTGTCCGGAACAGGACTACTGATATACCGCAATGTTGAATTCCAATTTCCATCAGGAATATTCACTGTAACATTTCCATCATAATTTGTGTAAAATACAGCATTTGATTGCCTCAAATCAATGACTTCCCCCAAATTATCTTCAGGAAGTGAAGACCACATTTGTCTGCCATCTAACGCATCAAGTGTTTCAGTATGAAAAATTAAAATATCCTTTCCAATTGATGAACCTGGAGATAACAAACTACTTTGTAATGCATTTGTGCTTTGTTCTGCAAAAGAAATTTTTTGTATTTCAACTTCTTTGGATACAATGTTTCCAGGAATACCATTTTCAAGACTAGCATCAAAACGAACTTTTTGACCATCCTCTCCAGTTAACCTATAATGCCATTCAAAGAAAGCAGTATTTCCAGGCTCCAATACAGGATGAGGTTCAGGTATAGATCCTTCTAAAACTGCAGTAGCTCCTAAAGATACTGCATTAAGAGTAGGTTGAAGATTTGTCAAAATAATATTTTTTGTTGCATTATTTGTAACAGATAGTAACAGAGTGGTTTTAAAATCAGTTGGAACCTCTTCAGGAAGTGCAAATAATTGAAGGAGTAATGATTCATTTGCAGAATTTACCAAAAATTCTTTTGTTGACCCTCTATCTGTAACTAGTTTCATTTTATATGTCTGAGAATCTAGTGCAGTTAAACCAAGATTTTGTCCAATATTTGTAATTGTACTACCTGTACTCACCACATAATCTAAATCATATTTGTAAACTTGATCAGTACCTGTAGTATTTTCAACCCATAGCCTAGATAATTTTATTGGAAGTTCACCTGTGTTCTCTACAGTTAAATTAAATTTTTTATTTTCAATTAAAATGTTAGAAATTTCAAAAGTTTCTTTTTGTCTATCTTCTCTTTCTTGATCTATTACAAATACAGTTTGTGAAAAAGTATCAAACAGTCCCATACTATATGTGAGATAACTTGCAGCAGTCATTATCACAATTAAAAAAAACACCCCTCCAACTACGGTGCTCAGAGCTCTTCTTTCTTTCATGGTCCCATTGCATATGTTTTGTAAATTTTACCTCTTTCAGTAGATACAGTTACCTCGATTGGAGAAGTAGTTTTCCAATCATATGTAATTTCTAATGAAAATTCTCCATTACGAAGGATTCCACCATTTGAAATTATAGATTCAGATTTATCAATTGTATCATCAAGAGTAATTTTTGTAACATTAAGACCGATATTTCCAATATTACTAATTGTCATGTTAAGGAATTTTGTTGATGTGTCATTTCCAAACCAAATATTTTCAATTACCAAAAATTCATTTAATTTGTTTATGCCATTTGAATATACGCCATTAAGTTCATTTTGTTCTGTTGCAAAAACACTATTAGACCAAACAACAAGAACACTTCCCATAACTGCAACTGCTGAAAGAAGAATACCACTTGTAACCACCGTAGCTAACGCTCTTTTTTTTCCTCTTTTCATGCTAAAAAAACCAAAAAATCAATATTATTGATAGGTATGTAATTTCAAAAACTTACACTAGATTCAATCTAATCATGTCCAGTACATGATTTTCCACATGCAGGACATGCAATATTGATTTCATCATTAGAGAAAAGACCAATTTGGTTAGACAAGCCAAATACAAACATTACATATGTCCACAAAAACAAAATATCTCCAGGATGTCCAGGATAATAGATGCCATTTAATGATGCAAATAACATACTATTATCCCCAATTATTTGAGACACAATACCCAAGCAAACAAGTGAAAGCATAAAATTTACTTCACCCTTAAAAAATAAAATAACTCCAATTAAAACAGGAATCAGTATTATTGAGTCCAAAATTGGATATGCAGTTATTACTGCAATATTTTCATCTAACGAATCAGAACCAACAATCATCATCATGCTGGGTATAATGAGCATCATAGATACAAAGACTGCACCCAACACTAGTTTTTTTGAGATTTGTTTTCGAAAGGGCCTTAGATAAAAGATAAGAAATGCAAAAAATAATTGATAGCCTGTTATGAAAAAGAAATCATCAGCATATTCCCACACTGGAATTCCTAAAACCAAATCAGATAAGATTCCAATAAATTCTCCAAAAAACCAATAGGTCGAAAACAACATAAATAGAATCCATGCTTTTCCGTGATTTCCTTTTATGCCATATTGAGACACCATGAAAATTGAAAAAAACATCACACTTCCAGATAAAACCATTGAAGACCAATCTGTAAATTCAGTTGCAATTTGTTGGCCTAAAAGATTTGCAAATAAAACCAATCCTGCAATTCCAAGTAACGTGAAAAGAAGATATTCTTGGATTTTAAATTGATTAAATAGAATATACAAATTAATCACTGTGCAATTACTTCAAGGAATTTTGCAATAGATGGAGATGAAGATAATTTATCAAGATTAACTTTGATAGACTCAATTATAGTTACATGAGATTTTCCATAAAGATCCTTTAAGATTCTATTTAGAAATTCTGGTTCTTCATAGCAATCGCCAAGTGTTCGTTTATAATCATCTAACAATCTTTGTTTTACTTTATTTAGATCAGGTTTTCCAATTTCCAAAAGAGCTTTTTCAATTGCAGTTACAATAGCAACTTTAGGATCATCACTAGTTTGTGTTTGATTCCAATCAACAGAATTAACAATTTTTCTAACTGAATCTTGAATCTCATAATCATCACTAGTCATTGCCACAATTGTTTCATTAGCAGATTCAATTGGTGAGGTTCCATCAGCAATTAATCGTGCCCAATTAGCTAGATCGCCCACAGAAGGGCCATAAGGCAAATCACCAGTTTTGTAATCATAACGTAATTTTGCAGCAACCTCCACAATTTTTTTGGAGGTCTCCTTAGAGATACCACTACGTTCAATTAACAGATTAACTTCTTTTTCATCAATTTTTTTATCTACACTCATATAGTCAAAGTTTAGCCAAACACTCATTCTTCGCCTAAATGCAGCGTTTAGGGGTTTAGTTCCAGAAAATTCTACAGAAAAGGGGTTCATGCTAATTATCATAAATGCATCTTTGTGTCGATAAATCAACTCATTATCTTTTTCAGTTAAAACCATATGTCCACGAGCATCCAAAATAGGATTTAGTTTTGTTGCAACATCCTGTTTCATCATATTTGCCTCATCAAGATACAAAATACCTCCGTATCTACACCATGACGTAATTATTCCATCAATCCAGTTTTCTTTTCCTAAACCGATATATCTGCCAAATAGATCGTATGCAGATGTCTGTAATCCACAATTAATTTCCCACAAAGGCAATTGAGTTAATTCAGCCACTAAATACACAATGTGTGTTTTTCCAGTTCCACTAGGACCTATCAATGCACATTGTTTAAAATATCCCAATGCCCGTGCAATTCGTTCAACATAGTTTTCTCCATTATCATGATATACAGGAGTTCCATTAGGGATGAGTTCCTGCATATTCGAACTAAAATTGAAATTTTCAGGATTAACATATTTTTTGATATCGTAATCATGTAGTTTTGATGTGTCAATCTTTTTTTTCTTTGAAAAATTTATTTTCAAATTATAATCATCGTTATCAATTCTTGATGTTCTTCTATCTTTAACAAAAGAAGGTAAGTTATTTGAATCCACAAAATACAATGCTTGTGAATGTCTTAAACAAGAGGTATGTATTGTGAAACTACAGACAGGGGGTTAATTACCAATAATCATGACATTATTCGTGAATTATGAAATAGGAGTAACGAATTTAGCGTTCAATAAATCATCAAATGAAAATACAGATTTTAAAAAATACGAGATTAATGTTGACCTTGAAGAAGAATCAAGTACAGAACATCAAACAATGCTCAAATATTCACTAGATCTTACCTCAAAACCTAAAAATTCAGTCATTAGTATTAGTGGAAATGCCAAAATAAATGGAACTCAAAAAGATGTTGAGGAGTATCTTAAACAAGACGATGAGAGAGTGCCATCAATCGTATCAACAATATATCAAGAATTATTTCCATTAATGTATATTATTTCAAAAGACATGAAAATTCCTTCTCCAGCACACACCATATCTCAAAACAATGTTAAAGACAATCCAATTGACACTGAAATTACATCTGAAGATCATACAGGTGATGTAGAAAACACCGAATCTCCAATTGAAGATACCCCTGAAGACAAAACAGAGATTCCAGAGGTAAATGAGTCTGAAAAAGATATCCTAGATGAAACAAATATCGACATTACATGATGAGGGTTGCAACAAACATTTTTTGAAATCATTTACAAGGTTTTTTACGACACAGCTCAAAAAGAAGAAAAAGATGTAAGACTTGTTCTCTCAGAAAAATTTCCACATCCCATAATTTCATTTTATCCAAAACTAGAAGTAAAAATCCCCCTCCCAAAAAAAAATAACAACAAGTGGGTATACTCTGGAAGATGGTTTGATGATTCAGAAGAATCAGAACAAACAGTATGGAGTTTATTTTTAGCTACAGTATATCATTTAGCAGCTCATTCTGCGGTTACAGATTACACATTATACAAAGAATGGATACAGAAAAAATCCCCCAAAATATGTTGGAAGGTAATTGATTTTATAGAAGATGACGCAGTGAAAAGATATCTTTTAACTATCAACCCTCAAATCGCAGAGGAACTTTTGAAAATAGAATATGAAAATAACAAAGTCAATAACGAAGATGTAGGAAATCATAAAAAAGGCCTTAATTTAGGCACAAAAATCGCAGACCAAATAAAAGAAGAAATGCACAAAGAAGTTTTGTTATGTTTTGATGATCAACATAAAAAACAAGTAGTCAATTGGGCTGAAAAATTATATAAAAATAGAACCAGTGTGCAAAATAAAAATCCATTTTATTATGAAACACATGACAGCAAACAGTTACTTCAAATCAAAAAAAATAATCTAGTAATACATCCAACAGGGGAATTCAAACACAAAGTCAATAAATTGAATTTTTTGTATTTAGAAGAACATGAAAGAATAAGAAAAGTGATTAGACGAATTAGAAAAGATCTGGTTGGATTAAATTTTGATACAGTTACAGTACCTAATGAAGATATTCAGTCTTATTTCAAACTAAAAGAAGAAAACCACAAACTAATAAAAAAAATTAGAGAACAAATTAGGATGGTATTAAATAACACAGAAAATCCTCAAACCAATTTCTATGGAGAAATTGATATGGAATTAGCCATTCAAGCTATAGCTAGTAATACACAACAATATGCAGAAGTATTTGATAAAAATGAAGAACAACGAATAGAGGAGAGTTGGGCAATTTTAGTAGACAACAGTGCAAGCATGAAATTAAGATTCAAGCAAGTAAAAGATTTCATGTTATGTATGGCAGAAGCTTCTGATGAGCTTACAGGCGCTGCAGGAGTGTGGGGATTGTTCAGTTTTGATCAAAAATTTTCTATTTTAAAAGATTTCAAGGGAAACTACAATCAAGATGTTCGTGCAAGAATTGGAGGATTAAAAAGTGGTGGGTTGTCATTTACACCAGATGCCATCATATTGGCCGGACGCACTCTTATGAAAAATCCTGCAGATATCAAACATCTTTTTGTGTTTACAGATGATTTCCCCACAGGATTGTGGAATTTTGATAAGAAATTATACTTGGCGATTAAAGAAGTAGAAAGAATGGGCATAGAAGTGATAGGAATAGGTTTATCACCTAACATTTCAAAATATTTTTCAGATTTTTGTTATGGTTCAGATATTCGTGAATTGACATCTAAATTTATTCGAATTTATCGTATGAAATCAGTTAAAAACCTATAATTTTTATATATTTTTATGTTATTATTGAAATTATTATATTTAATACTATTCATATGCTCATCAAATAATATGTTGCGTTTGTCAGTCTAAAATATTACATACTAGATGACATAACCTCTAACACTCTTTTACTCTCAATAATGAAAAACCACGGTCTCAGAAAACGTAAAGGACTCAGTACAGTTCTCACAACTGTAATTATCCTGGTAGCATCTGTCGTACTAGGTTCTGGTGTTGTTTTGTATGGAACAAGTTTGTTCCAAACCGGAGCACAGCAAGACAGTATTGCAGTTTCAGGAATTCAAGTGTGGGTAAATGCTACTGATGCTACAGGTGATGCGTGGGGAGCAGCAGGAGTCAGAAACAATGGTGAAAGAATTCTTTCAGTAGATACCATTCAAGTTAGAGGCACTACCGTACCACTAGCAAATTGGTATTTTGATAAGGATCAATCCAGAGTATCTGTGACAAACTTCCAGAGCACATATGTACATGAAGGTACAGGTGGTGCAGGAACTTTGATGAAAGATACTGTTGATGCAGGTGGTGCTGTTACAACATCATGTACATCTCCAGATGGTACAACATTGGAGATTGACATAGATGATGCAGGTGCACTACCAACACTATGTCTTGAACAGGCTACAGCCCCAATTGCACTCAATCCAGGTGATAGAATGATTGTGTATTTCCAAATCCCAGACGGAAAAATCACTTCAATTGATGCAGGTGCTTCAGCAAGTTTGAACATATTTGCAGGCAAAACAGGCGCACCCCTAAGTATAACCATCCAAAACCCATAGGGGAGTCTTTTTTTGCCCCTTTCTTTTTTCTATCCTATTATGGTGAATAAAAAATGAAAAACGAAAATAATTTAAAAATTCAAAATATTCTAAACAAGGATCTCTTAGATGAGAAAACAGTAAATGAGATTTCAAGTCAATTTCAAATCATAAAGAAATATCCACTTGTTGCACCGTTTTGTTATGCTAATATTTTGTATGATGAAAAAAATTCAAATTTTCAATATTTTGTAGATGAGATAAAATTAAATCATGAAGAAAAGCGAATTTACAACAGTCTACATTCATTTGTAGAACAAAGTCTAGATTCAATAGATCCAGCAAAAAACGATAATTTTGACGCTCATCTAAATGATGTAATACAACAAAATCAAGGCTTTTTTGTTTCAAGCCCCACAGTAAGTTTAGAGAAGGTCAAATATTTTTTAAAAAGAGATGTTGTAGGGTATGGTGCAATTGATGCTTTGATGCATGACCCAAATATTGAAGATATTAGTTGTAGTGGTCCAAATCTACCAATATATGTTTGGCACAGAAATTATGATAGTATATCTACAAATGTATTATTTAATACGCATCAAAAGTTAAACTCATTAATTACAAAAATAGTTTTCAAATCGGGGAAACATGTCAGTACTGCACATCCAATATCAGACCTTGCATTAACAGGAAATCATAGAATCTCTGTATTATATCAAAAAGAGATCACCCCAAAAGGCACAAGCTTTACAATAAGAAAATTCAAAGAAGATCCATTTACTGTAATTGATTTAATCGGATTTGGAACCATTGATCTTGAAACTGTAGCATATCTTTGGATGATGATTGAAGCCAAAATGTCGATTATGATTATTGGTTCTACAGGAAGTGGAAAAACTACAGTACTTAATGCAATTGCAGGACTAGTAAGTGAAAATGATAAAATTTTTTCAGTAGAGGATGTAGCAGAAATTAATATCCCACACGACAATTGGTTTTCATTAATTTCAAGATCAGGATATGGTCCAAATGGTGAAGGGGAAATTGGTTTGTATGAATTAATCAAATCAGGTGTAAGACATAGGCCAGATTACATTATAGTAGGTGAAATTCGTGGTTCTGAAGCATATGTGATGTTTCAGGCAATGGCAACAGGACACGGAGGTCTTTGTACAATGCATGCAGACAGTTTTGAATCTGCAAGTAAAAGATTACAACAAAAACCAATGAACATACCTGCAGCTTACATGTCATTGATGAATTGTGCACTTGTAATTAGACGTGTAAAAGACAAGAAAACAGGACAAAGTATGCGTAGAATAATTTCGGTAGAAGAAATTACCAGTGAATTGAGCCCAAATTCTGTGTCTACCTGGAATCCAAAGTCAGATTATTTTGAGCACAAATTAGAAGAAAGTAAAAATCTCAAAAAAATTTCAGAACAAACAGGAATAGACATTGATGAAGTGCTAAGAGAGCACGATAAAAGAACAAAAATTTTGAAATGGATGTTATCAAATAACATTCGAGAACATAGAAAAGTTTCTGAGATGATTAGAAAATATTACAACGATCCAAAATCAGTCTTAAAAAAAATTAATTATGGTGAGGAAATCTAATGTTATCTATCAGTAAAATTTCTGAACTTGATTTCGAAAGAAAACAAAAAAAGAAAATTGACTTAGAGTTACCCTATTTTATAACAATTGTAACATTACTTAGCAGTGCAGGAATTGGACCCTATCTTATTTTAGAGAAACTAAAATCAATACAGCTTCTTCCAACAATACAGAATGAATCACAAAAGATGTTGAAACGAATTGATTTGTTAGGATTAGATCCATTGACTGTAATGAATCAAGCAAAAACACGTTCAAGTTCTAAAGCCTTAGGAGAGTTCTTTGATGGATATGTGTCTACCATAGAAAGTGGCGGCAACATCATGAATTTCTTGAAAAATAAAATGAAACGAGTGTTTGACAGACATGCAGAAACACAAAAACAATCCGTTGTAAAAATGGGAGCGCTTGTTGAAACATACATGACAGTACAAGTAGTTTTGCTTGCAGTATACATCATAGGTGCAGCCATGGCATCTCAAACAACAGATTCTCAACAATCAGGAATTGATGCAGAATTAATTCTTTTGATAATAACTCCAATCATAACATTTGTTTTTATTGTTTTAGCACATAAAATGTCTATTTCAAATATTCCGGAGATTAACTGGAAAAAACTCTTGGTGTTTATTGTGCCTACTTTGGCAATTAGTTTAGCTATAATCGGGTTTGAGATCTTGCCCGATGCTAAAGTTAACCCATATTTTCTGGGAGGAGTATTGATTGCAATATCAATATGGCCAACAATGCATTTTAGAAAAACATATGCTAAAATTTTAGCATCAGAGGATTCAACACCAATAATTCTGCGAACCATTACCGAAGCCAGGAAAACGGGAATGAGTCCAGAAAGTTGTGTTATTCATGCATGTAAAAGAAAAGACTATGGTTTGTTTAATGAATTAGCAAATGGAATTGCCAATAAAATAGAATGGGGAGTGGAATTCAAGCAGATTTTTACACATCTTAAAAAAGAAATTCAGACCTTTGAGGTATTGATTAGTTTCAATATTTTATTTGAATTAATATCATCAGGAGGAGGAAATCCTCAAACTTTAGATTCTTTAGCAGAAACAAGTGAAAAAATATACGAAATTCAAAAAAGTAAACGGGATTTACTAAAGCCATATCTTTTAGTGGGTTTTATTTTAATGGGAACTACAGGGTTTACTACATTGTTAGTTACAGACTCATTTGGACAAATTGCAGAAGATCATAAATTAACAGGTATGAGTACCGAACAAGTAGTACCTGCAACTTTAGGGTTATTTCCAATAGTAGTATTATTACAATCATGGACTGCAGGACTATTTTTGGGCAAAGTCATCACAGGTGCATACTCAGGAGGATTCATGTATTCAATAATATTAGTAATTATGACATTGATTGGAATCACACTAGTCCAATTCTCAATAATAGATGTAAATTCTTTGTTTTAGGTACACCTAGGTGTATCATAAAAAGTCATACAGTGTCTTATATCAATTCTTGAAGCAGTTTTTTGTATTGAAGGCGGTCTTACTTTTGGTGTTGATCATATCAACAATGATGGCACATAATACATATGCACAAGAACCAAAAAGTATAGGATATGACATAATGCCAAAAAAATTGGTAGAAGGTACTGAGGGAATTTTGCAAATATATGGATTAAAAAATAATGTACCACATCCCAACATAATTAGAAATTTGGTAGTTACATCATTAGATCAAAATATTATCAAGATTTCAGATATAAAAATGGACGAAAATAATTTTATTTCATCTATAAAATTAAAAGCAATTGATGCCGGCAATACAAAAATTGCCATTGCATCACCAGGATTTTCTTCAGTTGAATTTCCAATAACGGTTTATGATGTAAAACAAGGAGAACAGCAATTATTAATAAAAACAGTTCCTGATACTTTTACCATTAACGGTCCTACAAAAGGATACTTTGCAGTAGAATTAGCAGATATTGATTCTAACCCAACTTTAGCAAAACAAGATACTGTAGTATCACTAACAACATCCAATTTAGATACAATAGACTTGATAAACAATCAAGTGACAATTAAGCAAGGAGAATATTTTGCAGTGGGTGAATTTGAAGTAAAAAAACCAGGAGAGGTGATTGTTTATGCAGATAATTCCGAGATAGAATCAGATAGTGCAACAATCACAGTTAATGGATACAGTTCTGGAACATCTTCAACAAATGAAAAAGGTAAAATTCAACTTTATGTAATCCCAAACAAAATTAGTAATTTTGCAACTTCTAGTACATTTGCAATTGTACAATTATTAAATAGTGAAGGAATGCCAGTAAAAGCCACAGAGTCAATTCCAATTTCACTTAACATTCATCATGAAGATGCCAAAAATAATAGAACACCTGATATCAGCACACCTGAAGCATTAATAATTCCGCAAGGATATTCAACAGGGTATGCAAAATTATCAGTAAAAGCAGGACTTCAAGAGACATACGATGTGAGCATATCTGCTCAAGATTATTTTGTTTCAGAATCAGCTAAATTAGAAACAGTGTTTACAGGAGACATACAAAATCCACAAACAAAATTTGAGACCATTCCAATACCATCATCAGGTTCTGAGGAGTTAATCGGGGTGCTATATCCTGCAGATGGTAATGGAGTTTCATTAATTAATACTAAAACAATTGATGTTGAGATTTATTCTTCTAACAAAGATGCCTTATCCATTTCAAATGATAGAATTGATAAAGCAGATGGCGCAAAATTGATTTTTGGGAAATTAGGTTATGTCAAACCAGATAAGTTAGAAGTAATTGTTGTTGGTAAAGAAAAAGATGTGACATCTCCAATAATTCATGGGCCCGGAAAAACAGAACTTAGCCTAATAGCTGAACCACTTGTATCAAAAGTTTTACCTACATCAAATTTTCCCATGATGTTATATTTTACAGATAATTCCGGGGCAAATTGGTATTTTCCAAAAACATCTAACTTGTTTATGTCCCCAAATGAATTTGTGAAAACAGATATTCAAGCAGTTAGTGAAGGACAATCAGTTGTGATTACAAATTCACATTCTGTTAAAGAAGGTAAAGATACATTAAATTTTGAAGTAAGCGAATACACCACAAATGTCGAAGTAGATACAAATGTAGTAAAACCATCTAAAATAGAATTATCATATTCTAATCATTTGTTATCAGATATGAAAAATAGAGTCTCATTACAAATACTTGATGACTCTGGTAATCCGATGTTTGCAAATCATGATATGAATTTTAAAATCGTATCAAATGACGATAGTGTAAAAATACCTGAAACTGTTACCGTTAAAAAAGAAACATACAATTCATTTTTTGAGATCGTACCAAGTCAAACAAAAACAAGTGAAATTGCAATTTTAGCAAGTGGTTTTCCTTTGGCAAAATTTAATCTTAATTCAATAGACATAAAACCATCACTAACTATTTCAACCGTAAATTCAGTAGATGTTGGAAATACATTTGATTTGGTAGTAGATGCAAAAATTGCAAACACCCCACTAAGTAATGTAAAATTAGAGTGGGATGTACAAGGTGCAGAGATTCAAGAAATCAAAGAATTTACAGATAACGCAGGTAAAGCTAAAATTTCATTAGTAGCAGAAGACTCTGAATCCATACAAGTAAAAGTTACTACTCATGAGTTTGATGACATAATTACTGCGTCAAAAGAGATCATTACAACTCAAGCAAATGAATCCGTTCAAAAATCACAGGGGGGTTTTGGTGGAAACGAATTAGGATTAATTTTGATTCCTGGAATTGTGATCGGTGGTGGAATTTTGATCAGAAAAAAGAGTCTATTAGAACCAA
Source organism: Nitrosopumilus sp. S6 (assembly GCF_054515815.1). Lineage (NCBI taxonomy): Archaea > Thermoproteati > Nitrososphaerota > Nitrososphaeria > Nitrosopumilales > Nitrosopumilaceae > Nitrosopumilus > Nitrosopumilus sp. S6. The sequence goes on along the minus strand of NZ_JBTNRI010000004.1, from coordinate 62,921 downwards.
TATCTGAAAGATTCCCAATTGTTGAAAGGGTGTTAACTGTATTTGATGAAATTATTGATGAAATAGATCTGATGGGCAAAGCATCCGAAATTAAAGAAAAGATCCCAATCATCAAAGACAGATGATTACTTTGAAATTTTTTTCCTAGGAACCAACACTCTATAAAATATCAAAATTCCAAATATTTCAAGAGATTCTACCAAGCCAACTGTATAGAAATGCAATAACCAGCCTTCAAATACATCATTAATCATTGCCATTAATGCATACATGTGGGGGGAACCTGAAATCATTTGTTCAAAAAAACTAAAAATACCACCCACCCAATCTATGATTTCTATCGGATTAGATATGTTATTTTTAAATTCAGACTCTGTTAAATTTGAAATTAGTTGTTCTTTAAGATGTAAAAATTCAGAATTTCCTTGATTTATTGCAAAAATCATCATTGATAAAAATAAAATCATGAATAGAACATAACTGTAAACCAAAATACCTTTTTTACCAGATTGAATTTTTAACATAGTATTTTGAAACATTTCTCCAAACTTTCCCAATTTATTTTTTTTAACTAATACCAACATAACAATTGAAATAACAGAGATTAATCCAAATGAGCTAAACCAATCATCGCTTACATAAACGGAAAAAAATATTCTTACAGGAAGTAAAATTGCAAGCAAAACAGAGGCAACGATTAAGGATTCGTATTTACTTCTTTGAGTGGAACTCGATTTATTGTCGGTTCTACTCATAATTCAATTGAATCATAGGTGTTATTAATTTTATATCAATTTATTTAAAAATAAACTGTCACAAAAAAAATGTTACAAAATTATAAACTTAAGTTTTCAATAAAATCATTCGTCGATTTATGAGTTGAGATATTTTTCATGTTCTCTTTTAGTGAATTTAGAACATCATGATATGAATTTCCAAGTAAATCTTGTAATACTTGTTTTAAAAATTCAGGATGTTCATAGCAATCTTCTAATGTACAATCAAAATCTTTTTTAAGAGTCATAACAACTTTGTCAAATTCCTGAGTTCCTAATTCTAAAAGGGTATTTTTAATTGCTAATGTAATCATTGTTTTTTTCATTTGTTGTAATGAGTCCTCTGATGGGTCACAAAGACGATGAGTTTTTCGTAAAATTTCATCAACGTCAATAGGCTCACAAATAAAAGCAGATGGATGTAATCGATTAAGTTTAATTTCTTTTTCAGTAGACAGTTTTTCAGATATGACAATCACATTAGCTTTTGGGTTTATCTCTCTAATTTTTTCCAATGCAAAAATACCATCATAAACAGGCATGTTAACATCCAAAAAGACAACATCAGGTTTCAATTTTTGAAATAAAAATACAGCATCTTGTCCATTGTATCCTTTACCAGTTACATCGATGCCGTTACTAGTTAATAGATCGCCAAATAATTGAATTGTTTCTTTGTCATCATCTACAATTATTGCACGAATCAATAGTTAGGATCAAGGGTTTGTTTATAAAAACATGTCAGATTTTCAGTATGTATTATAAAGATACATGTTGAGCTTTATGTCATTTTTCAAACATTACAACATATGGCAATAGAAGAGATTTATGTCAAAAAAACAGATACACGTTTTAGGCAACGTGAAGAAATATCAGAGACAATAATAAACAATCTTAAAAAACTGGGGTTGACTAAAAATGAATCAAAAATTTATTTGTATTTGAGAAAAAATGGTCCTAAAAAAGCAATAGACATATCCAACCAGCAAAAAATCCCTCGAACTGAGACATATTATTTGTTATCAACATTACAAAAAAAAGGGGTAATCTCAGTAATTTTTGAGAAACCTACAAAGTTTATGGGATTACCATTTGAGAAAGTAATCTCTACATTAATTTCAAACGAACAAAAAAAAATTGATGAGTTAGAAATTATCAAAAAAGAAGTTATAGAGTTAGTAAAACACATTACAATTTTAGCAGACACATAACAGATTTATCAATAAATATGGAATAATTAATGATGGAGTCATCACCAGAAATATTTCTCATTAGGGTAATTCTTGCATTAATAATGCTAGCAATTGGAGGATTTTTTGATATTTGGAAAAGAGAAGTTCATGATTACCTTTGGATAATTTTTGGAGTTGCCGGTGCGGCACTATTAATTTTTGAGCCGTTCCAAACAGAGGTGATTTTTACAACATTATTTGCATTGATTGTTGCTCCAATCTCAATAATAATTTGGAGAATGGGCTTGTTTGGAGGAGCAGATGCATTTGCATTAATTGCACTAGCAGTAATTGCACCACAAATTACAATTAGTGAAAATACAGTAACGCCATTTACAACACTATCAAATGCTGCAGTGTTATTTATTGTTCCATTGGTAATTAATGCATTAAGAAATATGATATCAAAAATTAGAGGTGAGAATATTTTTGAAGGATTTGAAGAATCTACTACAAAGAAGATCTTAGCATCATTCATTGGGTATAGAGCAAAAAATCCAAAACATGGATTCTCAATTGAAAAAACAGTAGGGTCTGTTAAAAAAATTACATTGTCATTTCACCATGCAGAAAATGAAGAGTTTTCAACAACACCAAATACCTGGATAACACCTGGAATCCCATATCTGTTGTTAATTATTGGTGGATTTTTGATTCAACTAACATATGGGGATATTATCCTCATTGGGATGGGCATAAACTCTTGATGTTGTAATAATCATCTGTAATACAGTAATACAGACACGGGCTTAAGACCAATATCATGTATTAAAAAAATATGACAATGGAAGAGGCACTAGTTGAAGGATATATCTTTGATGCAAAACACACAGAATCAATTGAAAAAATCAATACAATATTATTACAATATGGATTAACACCTAATCAATCAAAAGTATACCTTCACTTGACAAAAGCAGGTGAAAAAACAGCCTCAGAACTCTCTAAAAATTTGAAAATTCCACGAACAGAAACATATCATTTGTTGAATTCTTTGGAACAAAAAGGAATTATTTATTCAATATTTGGAAAACCATCACGATTCAATTCCATTCCAATAACTGATGCAATGAATATTTTAATAAATAATGAAAAGAAAAGAATAGAAGATTTAGAATCAAAAAAGAAAACCATAATATCACTATGGGAAACACTGCCCGAATTTCACAGTGAAAAAGCAGAATTACCTGAAAATAGATTTCAAAGTTTACAGGGAAGAAATTCAATATTAGTAAAAATTGAGCAAATGACTAAAACTACCAAAAAATCTATTCATGTTCTAGGAACTGAAGCCAATTTCATAAAATTTTATCATACGGATTTTGTGGATTATCTAAAAAATACAAAATCAGAATTAGAAATAATCACAACATTTTCGGAAAAAGGAAATTATGTCTTTGAGGGAATAGAATTAAAAAATATCAAAAAACTAGATGATAATCATCAAGATAATTTTTCATTCATAATCAAAGATGAATCTGAAGTGTTATTTTTTGTAAATAATCCGGATACAGAATTTATGGCAATGTGGACTGATTCAAAATCTTTTGTATCGACTCTAGAATCATTATTTAAAATGATTTGGAGAAAATCTGAACATATAATAGAGAAAGAAAACACTGAACTAAACGAAATAGAGTATGAACATAGATTAAGAGAAATAGAACAAGAGAAGAAAATCCTAGAGTATATTCACAAAAAAGTTCTTGTAAAAAAAGGAGTAAAAATTGAGTAACACTACAACTGTCAAAAAAGAGCTCAATATATTGATGATTGATGATAATGAGCAAATAACAAAGATGGTATCTACATTTTTGAGACTAAATAATCACAAATGTACAATTGCAAATCATGCTCAAGACGGATTAGAATACATTATCAAAAATGATTATGATACAATCATACTTGATCTAACCATGCCTGATATGGACGGATATGATGTTTTAGAGAAAATTAATGAGTCAGATATCAAATACAAGGTAATTGTTTTGACTGCTTCAAATATATCTCAAGAAAATATGAAAAAGATCAAACAATCTGGAACAAAAATAATTTTACAAAAACCAGTAGATATTGATGTGCTATTAGAAAAAATATCTCACATAGCAAATCTGTAGGAGAATCAACATGTTAAAAATTAAACATGTGTTATTTTTGATGTTTGGAGTTACAAGCTTTATAATTTTCTATATGGGATTTTTGAATTACATCACAACTGCAGACCAAACCATGGGATTAGTAATGTTAGCATTTTCAGGAATAGTATCAATTGGATCATTAATAGGAACATTTTATGTTTCTAGAAAAATAACAATGCCAATAGAATCAGTAATTGGGAAAATGAATGAATTTTCAGCAACAACAAAAGTTGATGAGGACTTTTTACCACATAATGGCATTAAAGAACTTCATTTTCTTCATGAAAATTTCAAAAACATGACAGGTATTGTTTCAGATACAATCAAAAAAGAAAGAAAGGTAAACAAACAGCTTCAAGACATGGATAAACGTAAAGTAGAATTCATGTCAATGGTATCACATGAACTAAAAACACCACTAATGCCAATTTTAGGATATGTTCAATTATTAAAAAAAGAAGAGTTGTTAGGAAAATTAAATTCTCAACAACTAGATGCAGTAAATGAAATTGATTTAGCAATTACTAGATTGCAAAAACTTGTTCAAGATGTTTTAATTGTTCAAAAAATAGATTTAGAGAAATTAACAATTACAAAATCAAATATTAATTCAGCAAAAATTGTCGATACAGCATACAATGCATTTTTGCCAATATGTAATCTAAAAGGAATCAAATTAGAGAAAAATATCAAAGAAAATCACCAGTTAGTCTCAGATCCAGACAGAATCAACCAAGTATTTTCCAATCTAATATCAAATGCCATTGAATTTGTGCCAAAAGATAACCCTCATATCGAGATTGGTACATATGATGAGGTAAATCAGATAGTATTTTTTGTTAAAGATAACGGAGTAGGAATTTCAAACGAGGAACAAAAAAATATTTTCAAAAAATTCTATCAAATAGATGCAACATCAAAGAGAAAGAAAGAAGGTAGTGGGCTTGGTTTGGCAATTTGTGAAGGAATTGTAAAGAAACTAGGCGGAAACATAGGCGTAAAAAGTGAAGGTGGTAAAGGAACAATGTTTTACTTTACATTATCAAAAAAAGAGATCCAGGTACAAAATTTCCAATTGTAATAAAACTTGCTATTTTTTCTTATGGAAAAAAGGTACGCGTCTTTTAAATCAAAAAATGAGTAATTAGTGTTGTTGAAAAAGTCAATACTAACTGCATTGATGTTTGGAATTATTTCAATGACTGTAATTTCAATGTTAGATGATGCATATGCAGACAGTATAGCAGATTTTGTGGATCCAAATAAAGATCAACAATATTATTTGGATAGATATTACAATGAACCAACATACAAATCTTGGTTTGATAGAAATTATCCAGACATTACAATAGAGGAAGCAGTTGGGATAGATAATGAAGATTCAGGGATAAATTCAATTCTCAAAAAAGATCTTATACAAGAAGCTGATGCAACACTAATCCATCAAAAAACAACACAAACAAACAATTCAGAAATGGCACAAATAGCATTAGCCGTTGGGGGATTAGGAGTGCTCTTTGGTGCAGTATATGGAATAAAAAGAAAAGTAAATCACAATACAAGACAAATTTCAATTAATACTGACTATATCAAGAACAAGATTATTCATCCAGTTATTAGAACAAAACCAATAGACATACTTCAATTAAGACTTGCAAAAGGAGAAATATCATTTGAAGAATATGAAAAAATTAGTAAAAAACTAACCAGTAGTAATCATTGAACTCTTTTTAGCATTTAACTCGTGTAAATTATCATTCTTAAGATCTTCAAAGAATTGTTCGATCATTTTGATTCCTGAAATAATTTTGGGGGCATTGTCTTTTACAAACTGAGTCCTTTCAGAATTAGTTTTTGGCTTGTGCTCCAGATAATTTTTGTATACCGCAGCACCATTGTAATCAACAAATGCTATTCGTGCACTAAAATCAGTTCTTTCTAGAACCAAACTATCACCACCTACAATTGCAGTATGATAAGGATGAACAATTAATGCTTCAGATAGTTTTTGAGATGTGGAAATTTTTGCTTTTTGTAATTCGGGAGCATATGAATTAAAATCCGCTAATAGATAGAATGTTGCATCAGGTTTTGTTGCTTTTACTCCTTCAATAGAAGATAATTCATGATAAGTATACTCCCCCATAATATGATGAATATTTCTTGTGACTTCAAAATATTCATCAATTTCAGAACTAATCTCAAAACCTGCCACTGCTGCATGTTGGATGGGAGTTGAAACGGCAGTGTATTCTGTTGCAAGAATTTTTTTGAATTGATCTTTAAGTTCAATTGCATGCTGTGGAAAAATCACATAACCTAAACGATAGCCACCTGCTGCATGGGATTTTGATAATCCATTAGTTACAAACGTCCCTTCAGGATAAATTTTGCCCATACTAACAAACTTGGAAAAGTCATAACAGGTTTGAGCATAAATCTCATCAGAAATTACCGTGACGTTTTGTTCTCTACAAACATCTGCAATTTCTTCTAATTCTAGTTTATCATACAATAATCCTGTAGGATTGTTAGGGTTGTTTAAAATCAATATTTTTTGTCGGTCTTGTAATCTTAATGCAAGTTTTCGTAGATCAGCTGGAGAGATTTTCTTGTTTGCTCTTGTTGGAAGCATATGGTAGTTCTTTTTTAAGAATCGGATTTGTGGTAGATATCCAAGCCAAGCAGGAGTAGGTAAAATCACAGTACCGTGTAAAATTTCTAAAAGATTAAAGATTAGTTCTTTTGTTCCAGGTCCAACGTATATTCTGTTAGGAATTACATCTATTCCAAAATAATGTTTATTGTATTTGGATATGGCATTTCGAAGTTCAGGAATTCCTGGAACTGCAGCATATTCACCTTTGTGAACATTTTTGATTAGTGTATCTTGAATTATTTGAGGAACCGGGAATGGTGATTGTCCAAATGCAAATCCATAGAATCCAAATCCGCATTCTTTGTGAGGGCAATCAGAGTGAAATTCCTGAAGAAACGTGTTTAGTTTCAGATTTTCAGGCATTTCAATATCTTCAACTTGCTGATCAACGATAAATTTCAACGATTTAGTTTTGCTTTATGTAATAAAGTAATTGTTCGTGAAATTGAAGGTATCAAAAAGTGAATTTTCTCAACCTAGTTTAGGTACTTCTTCTAAAACAAGAGGGTTTTCAAGGGAGGACAGATCACCGAGTTCCATGCCTAATAATTTTGCTTTTAGTAATCGTCTCATAATTTTTCCAGTTCTAGTTTTTGGCAAGTCAGTTAATTGAAAAACAAATTTAGGTTTTGCAACTTTACCAATTTTCTCACTAATAAAATCAGATACTGTAGATTCTAAATCCGAATCATTTTTGTTATCCGCAACAAAGAAAACAACAATTGCCTCACCTGTGATACTATCGGGAATTGCAATTGATGCTGCATCAGAGATTTTTTTATGGGAAATTACAGTATGCTCAATTTCAGCAGTACTCATTCTATGACCTGAGACGTTAATTACATCATCTGTTCTTCCACGCATATACCACAGGCCATCCTCATCTACAAATACATAGTCACCATGAAACCAAATATCCTCAAATCGGGACCAATAAGTTTCAATGAATCGCTCATGATCATTGAGTAACCCTCTTGTCATTCCAGGCCAAGGAGAACGTATTATCAGATAACCATTTTCATTTTTTACAGAATTTCCATCATCATTAACAACATCAAGATCCATTCCAGGAACTGGAATTCCAACAGTAGAGGGTTTTAGTTTCATTCCAGGAAAAACAGACAACATTGCACCTCCAATTTCTGTCCCACCAGACAAATTCATAATTGGAATTTTTTTATTTCCAACTTTTTCAAATAACCACCACCAAGAATCTTCATCAAGGGGTTCACCTGTTGTTGGGATATTTTTGATTTTATCTAAAGAGAAATTTTTCAAAGGTTCTTCATTATTTTTTTTAAACAATCTTGTAGCAGTAGGAGAAATTCCAAATATTGTTGCTTGATATTCAGATAAAATTTTCCAGACTCTATCAGATTTTGGAAAATCTAATGCACCATCATATATCACCGAGCTAGCACCCATGATTAATAACCCATAGACATTCCAGACAAGACCAGTTATCCATCCAATATCAGCAGGCCAAAACAACACATCTTGTGCCTGCAAATCAATCAAATATGCTGCCTGATGACCCGCAAATACTGAAAATCCCCCATGAACATGTACAACTCCTTTTGGCTTCCCAGTTGTACCTGAAGTATACAAAATAAAGAGTGGATCTTCAGAATCCATTATCTCAGTGATGCAATCAGAGTTTTGAGATTCTACTAGTTCATCATAAAATGTTATATTTCCAGATTTTTCATACTTGTCTATTCCTTTGTATTTTACAACAATTGTTTTTTCTACTTTGGTTTGCTCTATTGCCTTTTGCATTGTTCCTTTCTGAGAGATAGGTTTTCCTTTTCTCAAAAAACCATCAGAAACAAAAAGAACTTTAGCATTACAATCTTGTAATCTTATGTGAAGTGATTCAGTACTATATCCTGAAAAGATTACAGTTTGAATTGCACCAATTTTTGCAGATGCTAAAATTGCCAAAATTGCTTCTTCAATCATTGGAAGATAAATTGCCACAACGTCCCCTTTTCTAACACCCAATGCCTTTAATCCATTAGCAAGTTTTGAAACTTTGTGATCTAACTCTACATAAGAGAGTTTTGATGTTGTGTTATCCTCAGAAATAAAATGATATGCTATTTTATTTGGAGTAAGTTTTACAAATTTTTCAACTGTTGATTTGTAGATGTTTGTTTTGCCATTAACAAACCATTTTGATTGAGTAATTCCTTGAGATGAATCTAATATTTTTGAATATGGAGAATCCCAAATTATTCCAATATCCTTATCAACTTCACTCCAAAACCATTCCAATTCATTTTTTGCTTTTGTGGATAATTCTGATAATGATGACAATCCATGTTTTTTTATAAACCGAAAAATATTAGATTCTTCAATTTGATTTTGTGTGGGAATAAATTCAAAATTAGACAATATTCAATTTTTAAAATTAGATGGACTGTAAAAAGATTTTAGATTAAGAAATATCAATTCCAAGACGTCTTGCACATGCAATTGCTGCCTTGCCATGATCCTCAGTAATTCCTGCTTTTTGAAATTCTTCTGTTCGTTTTGTGCCAGAAAATGTCGTGTTTTCACGATAATATTCTCTCAAAATTACTCCTATTTGCTCATCTAGTCTCTTACGAGTAGCCTCATTCATGCCTACTTGAAGTATAGTTGCATCAGATGTCGCCATAATTTTGATAAATTCTATATCTTCAAGTGTCAGTTCAGACATGTTTACTCTATCTGTTTTTTTAACAAATCCAATGTTAGTTTAGGATCTGCCTTTCCTTTTGTTTTTTGCATGACTTTACCTACAAGATAATTTATTGTCTGAGGATTAGATTTTGCTTGCTCTACTGCTTGAGGTTCTTCAGAAATTACATCTTTGATAATTGTAATTAATTCAGTTTCATCAGAAACATTTCCCAAGTCTAAATCAGACATTACTTGAGATAGTTCTTTTCCAGTTTTTACAATTTCATACAATGCATTTTTTGCAGAGTTTCTAGAAATCTTTCCTGTTTGAATTGCATCAGCCAAATCACGTAGATGAGTTGCAGTTATTTTTGATGATTCACGTTTTTCTCTAGTATCAACTAATCCCATCAAATCAGTAGTGATAATATTTGCAATCTCTTTTGCGTTTGATTCAGTATGAGAATCTTCAAATAAATCAGAGTAGAATTTATCTGAAGATAAAACATCTGCAACTTGATTTGGAATATTATATTTTGAAACATATCTTTCTTTTTTAGAACTAATACTTTCAGGCATTTCAGATTTTAGTTTATCTTGAATCGATGGATTAATTGTAACCCAAGGAATATCACCTTCCAAGAAATAACGATAATCTAATGCTTCTTCTTTAGAACGAGAAGAAATTGTTATCTTTCTTTTATCATCCCAGTGGCGAGTTTCTTGTGCAATTTCAATATCACGTGAATGTAAACTCTCTTGTCTTGTAATTTCAAAATGAACTGCTTTTTCCAAATCATGAAATGAACCGATGTTTTTTATCTCAACTTTCTTTCCACCTTCAATTGAGACGTTTGCATCAGCTCTCATTGCACCTTCCAAACTAGGATCAGATACCCCAAGATTTTCTAGTAAATCTGATAAAATATTTAGAAACTCTCGTACTCGTTTTGGATTCTCAAAATCAGGCTCAGTTACAATTTCAACTAGAGGTGTGCCTGCACGATTATAATCAACTAATGTTATCTGGTTTTTAGAGGAACTACCTTCGTAAATCAATCTTCCAGGGTCTTCTTCTAGTTGGATTCTAGTAATTCTGATTTTCTTATCTCCAACCATTACAGAACCAGCACCACCAATACTAGTATCTCCATAGATGTTTAGTTGAGTAATTTGGAAATTTTTAGGTAAGTCGGGGTAAAAATAATTTTTTCTAAAAAATGCAATTTTCTCAGGAGTTGAGCAGTTTAGAGCCATTGCAATCATTGTTGCTTTTTTTACTGCTTCTTGGTTTAAGCGAGGTAAGCTTCCAGGTAGGCCCATACAAATTGGGCAGATGTTAGTGTTTATTTCATAGGAACGATAGTTTGCTTTACATGGACAAAACAATTTGCTCTCAAGATTTGTTAATTGACAGTGAATTTCAAGTCCTATCTTAGTCATATTGGAACCTCTGGTAATTTTACAGTACTTTCAAGTGCAAATGCTGCTTGTAGTAGCGACTTGTCTTCCACAGTATTTGCCATAATTTGCATTCCAATTGGCAAGCCATTTGAGACATCAAAGGGTACAGAGATTGCAGGAATGCCAGTAAGATTTGCAGTTACTGTATTGATATCAACTAAAAATAATGCAATAGGATCATTAATCTTTTCTCCAATCTTAAATGGCAGTATTGGAACAGTTGGCGCTATTAGATAATCATATTTTTTAAATAATGCTTGAATTTCTCTAGTTAACTTTTGTTTTACTTTAAGTGCTTTGAGAAAATATTTCCCTGCATGTCCTGCGGATGGAACAAATCCTCCAAGAATCATTCTCCTAGTTACCTCTGGTCCAAATTTCGTTCTTGCCTTTGAAATATAGGAGTTAAATTCGTAACCTTCTACGGGAAAATTATAACCATACAACAAGTTGTCATATCGTGCTAAGTTACTTCCAGCTTCTGTTGCAGTAATTGTATAATATGCAGCAACTGAATATTTTACCATATCAAGTGACACATATTCGCAAGTGGCACCTAATCCTTCAAATTTTGAAACAGCATTTTTTGTTGCAGATAAAATTGCAGGATCAATACCATCACCTATCATCTCTTGAATTATACCGATTTTTTTACCTTCAATTCCAGCATCTATTCCAGATAAGTAATTTTGAGTTGAGTTAGATATAGTTGTGTCATCATTAGGATCTTGCCCAGAAAGGATATTAAGCAAAAATGCTGTGTCTTTAACTGTTCTAGTCATTGGTCCAATTTGTTCAATACTATTAGCATAAGAGATGAGACCAAACCTGCTAATCAGACCGTATGTGGGCTTGTATCCCACAACACCACAAAAACTTGCAGGGTTTCGTACAGACCCACCAGTATCAGAACCAAGAGATGCAACACATTCCATTGCACTAACAGATGCAGCACTTCCGCCAGATGAACCTCCTGGAACACAATCAAGATTCCAAGGGTTGTGTGTAGGGCCATATGCACTAAATTCAGTTGTCAACCCCATTGCAAATTCATCCATGTTTACTTTTCCAATAAATATCGCATCTTGTTCCTTAAGCTTTGAAATCACAGTTGCATCATAAGGTGCAATAAAATTTTCAAGCATCTTTGATGCACATGTTGTTTTGCTATTTTTGATACACATATTGTCTTTAATTGATATTGGCATGCCAAAACAATCACCAACTTTTTGTCCTGACTTTATTTTCTTATCAATCTCTCTTGCTTGATTAACTGCATCATCATTAACAGACAAAAAAGCATGTAGTTTTTCATCAACACTATGAATTTGCTCTAATGTTGCAGCAGTAAAATCTTCAGCAGAGATATTTCCATTTTGTACTTCTTGTACATATTCTAGAGCAGAAATTTTGAGATTCATTATGACATCTTTGGGGCTCGAACATAGGTTCCTTTATAGTGATTTAATTTTTCGATCAGTTTATCAGGATACGGAATATGTTCATCTTTTCTCAAAGAGGAAATAGGAATATCATCCATGACAATCTCTTCATCTTCAACTCCTGCGGAATCTAAAATGTCAAAATAATTAATCATCGCATGAACTTTGTCAATGAATTCCTTATGATCATGTACATCAATTTTCATCATTTTTGTTACAATTTCAATTTCTTCTTCGTTTACCACAATAATTCACCTAAAGTGCCATTTTCCATCCACATATTCTAAGGTTTTTGAATATGATCGAGTAAATTGTGCCCAAAAATCAACACACATCTGCCTCATTCTTAATTCAATCTGAAATTAAATTTCTTTGATATAATACTAATGATTATTCATGATAAAATAATTCATATTTTTACATTATAGTATAATTTTTTCCCAATTTCGGGATTTTCAATTTTAGTATATTAAGAAGAAAATAATTTTTTGTTTCATGGCATCTGAAATATCCAATAAATTAAATGAAAATTTTACATGTGAGGATGTGATTGATCTGGATAAGAGTATAAGATTTGTTGGAGTATGTTCTAATGAAGGTCACCTTCTAGAATGCAAATATAAAAATGACATCAATCCATTATTACCAGATAAGGTACTAAATAATGCAATTAAAGAAACGACATTACGACATAACTCTAGACTAAAAAATATAGGAGATATGGGACTTCCAAACTATACAATTACATCATATGAAAATGTAAACAGAGCCACAATTCCATTTGACGAAAAATTACTTTTATTAGTATCATTTGAAAAGTATGCTAATGAAATAGAACTTATGAAAAAAATTTTAGCATATATTAAGAAAAATTAATTTTTTATAAAAAAATCAAAAATTATGGGGTGAGTCTATCAACATCTCGTGGATAAAATGTGACATCACGTATATTTTCTGTTCCTGTAAGTGCCATAATTAATCTCTCAAGACCAATACCACATCCAGCATGGGGAGGTACGCCATAATCAAAAGCTCCAAGATGGTACTCGAATGCATCAGTGTTCATGCCTTTGTTTTTCATTCGCTCAGCTAACTCATCACGTTTTTCAATTCTTGTACTGCCTGAAGACAATTCCAAATCACCAAACATCAAATCAAAAGATTCAGAAATTTTTGGGTTTGATTTACTGTCTTTAACATAGAATGGTTTGGGTGCCAAAGGCCAATCTTTAATGAAATAGAATCCTTCAAGACCAATTTTTTTAAGATTAGAGGGATAAAGATCATCACCCCATTCAGTTTTTGCACCAGCCTTTTGCATTTTATCTACTAAATCATCATAAGAGTATTGAGGAATGGTATCAGGAACTTGAGGAATTGTGAATTCTGTGTCAGGGTTTTCTTTTGCATATTCATTTACAGTTTTAATTGAAACTTTGATGATTTCTTCAATTCTATTCATAACATCATTGTAATCTACAAATGCTTCTTCCAAATCAATTGAGATTGCTTCGGCAAGATGACGGTTAGTTCTTGAAGGTTCGGCTCTAAAGATTGGGGCAATCTCAAATACTTTTTCAAAACTCATTGTAAGTTGTTCTTTGTACAATTGCGGGCTTTGAGCTAAGAATGCTTCTTTGTTATAGTAAAATATTGGAAATAGTGCAGCTCCACCTTCAGTAGCAGTTGCTATCATTTTTGGGGTGTTAATTTCAACAAAGTTTTGAGCATTAAAATAATTTCGAATTGATTTTAAGACTAGACTTCGGGTGTTGAAAATGTGCTGTAGTACCTTTCGTCTAAGATCAATTGGTCTAACCTCTAATCTTGTATCAATGTTTTTGACAGTCTTGGCTATAGGCTCAAAGGGAGGTATTTTTTCAACTTCAGAAAATACTCGTAATTCTGTTGGAACTATCTCATATCCCCTTGGGGCTTTCTCAGAAGATTTTACATTTCCAGTTATAGCAATTGAAGAATGTGCCTTTAGAGAAGATATCTTTTCTCGAATATCATCAGGACAATCACCTTTCTTTGCAACAATTGAGACATCACCATTTTTGTCTCTAATTGTAGCAAAACTGATGTTCCCATGTCCTCTTATAGTTAGAACCCATCCCATGACAGTAACTTGTGAGCCATCCATCGAAGAGTTAATTTCATTAGAATAGTGAGATCTACGTAAAGTTCCTAATTCAGTTTCAATCATAATTTACTGTACTCCATATTTCATGGTGTAATTAATTTTTATATTAAATAATTCACTATCTCATTAATTTTCATAATGCTTATAGCCAGCAGCAACTCCACACCAAAACAAGATGGATGTATTAATCGGGATTGTTATCGCATTTATCATAGTAGTTGCAGGATATGTTGGATATCATGCATCTCAGCAAGAACCAGAAGTTGGTGGACATGATATTTCATTAGAATTAGATGTACTTGATGTAGATACCAAAACTATCCAGCCCCTCAAACAAACAATGATAAAATCAATATCTTGATCTCAAGGTAAAATTTAGATTAATTTACCAGTAATTTTCATAATTTTCATGGTTCTTTCTGAAAAAGAAAAGATAGTGGCAGTCATCTCAAATGGAATTGCAGTGTTTTCTTTACTACAAGAAAGAGAGGAACTTCCAAAAAACACAACCATGTATGATTTTGTTTTAAAAGTAATTCCAGAAGATCTCAAACCAGAACTCAGTGTGGAGCTAATAGACGAAGTATTCCAATATGTCACATCCGCACATAGTTCATAAAGTACAAAATTCTAGGATAGATATAGTATGACCTCAATTGCAACATTAGGTTCTCATTGCTCACTACAGGTTCTAAAAGGTGCAAAAGATGAAGGATTAAAAACAATTCTAGTATGTGAAAAGAAAAGAGAGAAACTTTATCGTAGATTTCCATTTATTGACGAATTAATCATAGTAGACAAATTCAAAGAAGTTCTTGATGAGAAATGTCAGTCAACTCTAGAACAAAATGATGCAGTGTTAATTCCACATGGAACATTAGTTGCACAAATGAGTTCTGAAGAAATTGAGTCAATCAAAACACCAGTATTTGGAAACAAATGGATTCTCAGATGGGAATCAGACAGAGAGATGAAAGAGAAGCTTATGAGAGAAGCAAATCTTCCAATGCCAAAGCCAGTTACAAATCCAAGTGAAATTGAGAAATTATCAATTGTAAAAAGACAAGGTGCAGCTGGAGGTAAAGGGTACTTTATGGCAGCAAATGAAGACGATTACAATGCAAAAAGAAATCAGCTTATCTCAGAAGGAGTAATTTCAAAAGACGAAACACTATACATTCAGGAATATGCAGCAGGTGTTTTAGCCTACTTGACATTTTTCTATTCTCCATTAAAAGAAGAATTAGAATTCTATGGAGTTGATCAAAGACATGAATCAGATATTGAAGGATTAGGAAGAATTCCAGCAGAGCAGCAATTAAAATCAGACAAAGTACCATCATTCAATGTAATTGGGAATAGCCCTCTAGTTTTGAGAGAATCATTATTAGATGAAGTATATACAATGGGGGAGAATTTTGTAGAAGCTGCAAAAAGAGTTGTAGCACCTGGAATGAATGGTCCATTTTGTATAGAAGGAGTTTATGATGAGAATGCAAAATTCACATCATTTGAATTTTCAGCCAGAATTGTTGCAGGTTCTAACATCTACATGGATGGTTCTCCATACTATTCATTGTTGTTTAATGAAACAATGAGTATGGGAAAAAGGATTGCAAGAGAAGTTAAAACTGCTACAGAATCAAATCAATTAGATAAAATTACAACATAAGTTACTTGCTTTTTGCAGTAACTTCCATTCCATGTTGAGACTTTATGATGTATTTGTCTCTAATCTTAACACTAACCCAATCAATTACTAAAACAGCTGCCAAGACCACCAACATAAAGACAGCAGCCTTTCCATACTCAAAGAATTTGATATAATTGATAATATAGAATCCAATTCCTCCTGCACCAACTAGACCAAGTATGCTTGTTTGACGTACATTGTAATCAAACATGTAAAGCATCTGACTTAACAAATGAGAAGCAGATTCAGGAATCACAACATATCGAATTAATTGCCATTTCGACACACCAATCGAACTAACAGCATCCATTGGATCAGAATCAATTGTCTCTATTGCCTCATACTGTAATTTTGCAACAAAGCCTATCGTATACATGATAATTGCCAAAACTCCTGCAAATGGACCTAATCCAACCATGATTACAAACAAAATTGCCCATAAAATTGAGGGAAAAGTACGAATTGCTGCTAACAATGCACGTATTGGAGCATAGACATATTTGCTGTTGAGATTTCTTGCAGCAAACATACTAAGTGGTAATGCAATTGCAACACCCACAATTGTTCCAATAAATGCCATCTGAATTGTTTCAAACATTGCCCAAAGAGCAGTTGGGATGTATTTTGATTCAACTTCAAGCATTTCTTCAGCTATAATTCCAAGATTTGGTAATCCTTGAATAAAGTCAATAGGATTTGCATCCACATTATACGATGCAACTACCAATAGTGCAATGATAATTCCAATTATGATGTTATTTTTTGGTGTCATCAGCATACATCTCCATAATTTCTTCGGTGGTCATATCGCCAGTTTGAAAATCAACTATAGTATCACCTTCAACACCAATCTCAAGAATTTTTTGACCTTCCTTAATCACTGCAACTCGATTTGCATATTCTAAAGCAAGTTGCATATCATGGTGAACCATAATTGCAGTAAGGTTCATTCTTTTTTGAGCATCTGCAATCAAATCCATAATTTCACGAGCAGTTACATGATCTAATTCTGAAACAATTTCATCAGCAAGTAATATTGCAGGATGTTGCATTAATGCTCTGGCAATTGCAACTCTTCTCTTCTCACCACCACTTAACATGTAGGCTTTTCTTTCTTCTTTTCCAGATAACCCAACTTGAGAAATTATTCTTTTAGCTTCTTGAATTTCATGTTCTGGAAATTTTTTGAAAAGTGATTGAATTTTACCTAATCGAGGTAAAGCACCAATGAGAATATTTTCAAGAACAGTACTGTTTTTCACTAAACCCAAATTTTGAGGAATGTATCCAATTGTATGCATCATTTTTTTGAATTTTTTGTTATCCATGTTAGGGGTGACATAATCAATTTTGATTATGCCTTTGCTAGGAATCATCATTCCGTTCATTAGTTTTAGTAAAGTAGATTTTCCTGAACCAGACTGTCCTACGATTGCATAGTTTGTTCCTCTATCAATGGACATGTTAACTCCTTCTAACGCAAAACTTTTCGAATCATATGATGTCCAAACATCATTCATTTGGATAATTTTCTTTGTAGCAATTGAAGAAAAAGAAGGATTTGCAGTCATCTGAATTTGTTTCATTTTTCAGAATTCCTGTTTTTATTTGCTCTTGTTGTATTTGTCAAGTATCTTCTGATCAAGTCCTGTCAATGCGTTGATGAATTCACCAAATTCACCTATGTGCATTGTTGTAGTAGTTGGAACTAGTGCTTCAGCACCATACAAGTCAGTTAAAATTGAATTATGCTCATCATAGTTTAATTTGATGAGAGTATCAACTAGTGCATTTTTGGTAGATTCTGACATGTCAGCACTTACCATAAACACATGTGATGGTACTGGGCCAATAGTTGTAACTGGACGTAATTTCTTTTGATCCTCTAATTCAAGATACTTTGCGGGTGCAATATCAGAACCAAATGCAACATCAACTTTTCCTTCAAGAAGTAAAGTCAATGCTGCTTTGTAACCCCCTGCAAAAGTATAACTTTCAAAGCTATTTGCTAATGCAGATTCGAGTGCGACGATATCATCACCTTCAATTGTCACATGTCCCTCAGTAACTAAAGTTCCCATAGGTCTAACAAAACCAGAAGAACCAGTCATGCTGGTAAATGCAACTTTTTTGCCAACAGTATCTTCAATTGATTGTAGAGAATCATTTTCTGCCAGTGTCCAAACTGTTGCTTGGTAATTCACTTTACCTCCAACAAGTTCTGCCAAAACGGCTTCTGCACCTGTTCTTTCATGGGTAATCCATGCAGGTCCAGTATCCATAAAGGCAGCATCAATGTGACCAAATCTCATACCTTCAATTATGGTCTCATAGTTTGTTGGGATAACTACTTCGACATCAATACCCAAATTACTTTCAAGGAATTGTTCTAGTGCTTGTGCTTTTGGAGTTAGTTCCTCAGCCTTTTCAACTGGAATAAATCCTATTGTCAAGGTATCAACATCTACAGATTTTGAATCAGATGAAACATTGATGACTCCACTTTCTATTAGAAATTCAATTCCATTTAGAAAAGTTGCATCATCTACAGCGCCTTCTGCCCACCAAGCAGCGTTTGTTTTAATCCAATCAGGGATTAAACTCTGTGCTTGTGCTGTTTGGCTCAAAGGAATTGCTGCCATGCCAATAGCTGCAAATGCAACAATAATCGCCAAAGTTGTTCGTTGTTTCATGATTACTAAAAAATTAGGAAGAGCTAAATTATTTAAACCGAATTTTCATTCCACAGAATCATTCCAAATCTATAGAACGAGAATAACTATAGGCTTGATTTTGGGTTATCAGTGTTTGGATACAGATTCAAACTAGGCTCAAGATTATCTACAGTTATCTCAACTTTTCCTATTCGGCTACGATACTGTTTTATCTTTTTTCCCTCTGGAGAAATTACATATTTGTCTACTTCTGCTAATGCAAGATCTTCAAGATTTGAAAGAGTCTTGTAAACTGTAGAAAGAGAGATTTTTAATTCTTCAGCAATCTGTGTTGCATCTTTTGATTCATTTTTGACTGAAAATAATACGGCTCTTGTACAAACATTACTTAGTGATTCAATAATTTTTTGGGTGATATCAAATTCAGATAATTGTATGATGTTTGGTTTTGACATAGAATCACTTGTTTGGCAGTAACGTTAGAACAGGTTCAGGTTTCTTTATTGAAATATCTGCTTTGCTAATTCTACTTCGGTAAACCTTGTATTTTCTACCTTTGTCAGATAACATCCATTTTTCAACTTCAATGAGTGTAAGTTCTTCAAGATCAGCCAATTTTTTGTAAACTGAACTAAGAGGTATTTTGAGTTTATCTGAGAGTTCTGCAGCAGTGTTTCCTTTTCTAATAATTGAAAATAGTATTGCGCGAGATTCAGAATCAGCCAATGCTTCTATGACTTTTTGAGTAATATCATATTTTTTTAGTTGAGGTAATGTAAGTTTTCTAGACATGCAAATATTCAAAATATTCTAGAGATATTTAAACGAGATGTTTTTGTTCTCATTCTATAGATTTAGAATTAATTATAATGAGTTGTTTCTTGATGAGTGGAAAGTTTTCTCCAAAATAATCCAAGAATAATTCCAACAGAAGCCCAAAACGAGGTGACACCAAGAACAGACATGAATCTAAACTCATTTACTAAATCCATAGGAGCAGTTATCTCATCAGGGTTTTCTGGCATTGCAACAAATACTGCAGATATGAATATCCCATAACCTAACAACGCAACAAGTTTTTTGTTGCTTTTAAGTTTCTTTGATAATTGATAAAATCCAACTGCACCAAACCCAGATATTGCAATAAATGATAAATATAAAATTGCTCTAAGAACTACTGTTTCACCATCACCGACTGTGGGAGGATTTGCAGGATATTTCAAGAAAGGAATAATGTATAGGGTTAACCACATGATTCCAGCAAGTAATAATGATTTTTTGAGATCATTGTTTCCAGGTAATGCGTTTCTAGATAAAGCAAATACGATTCCAAATAGTGCCCCAACAGAAGTTCCTAAAATTACACCAGCAAGAATTTGTCCACCTTTTTGCCAGGCTCTATATCCCTCATACTCAACCCAAAATTCAGGAGTGTCTTCTTCTTCACCAGATGCAAAAAGATTTTGGTTTTCAATGCCTATAGCTTGATCAAGATAGGGTTCAACAATTGCAAAGTTAACAGTGCCATGAATTAGTCCAGCAAATGCGCCAGAAATTAAAACAATAATGATAAAAAGAAATGTTTTCATGAGTACAGACTCCTAATGACAGGGAAAACCTGCTGCGTGTCTCATATCATGAGTAAGTTCATGGATGTACAAATCAGTAAATGCTTGTTCGCCATAAACTAGGCTAAAGATATGTCCTTGATCAAATCCTACAACAAATAATCCTGCTGCAAAGATAATACCTAATGCAACAATTGCTAATTTAGGGACACTTGATTTGGACACATTAATTTGTCTTGTTTCAGACATGAGATTAGCAGTAGGCTGAATGTATTTAAGCTCTTGGATGATTTATCCAATTTATAAAAAAATTAGAATTTGAGCCTGATCAAAGTTGTCAGTTTTTGATCGGACATACGGAGGAATAATACTGATTCATTTCATAAATTAATAGAAAATGAGCAATGTGAGCAGGGAAAATGAAAGTACAGACTACGGTCTAGAGGTATCTAAGATCATAGAGAGTAAATTAGTTGATCTTTATGGCGTAAATGGAATAGATCAATTCTGAAAACTATCATGGAGAATTCAAAAAGAACTGAAAAAGAGATCACCACAAATTTTGATTTGTTTTCAATGTTAATTCAAAATGTGTTTGGACAAATGGACGTTACAAAAATGCTAGAACCAATTGAAGTAATAATTAACAAAATAAACATCCCAAGAAATCCTGTAAAGAGATTACTAATTGCAGATGATGAACCAAATATTTTGAGACTTTATCAAGCATGGTTAGAATACGAATGCAATTATGTAGTAACAGTTCAAGACGGAAAGAAATGCATAGATGTTTTCAAAACTGAAACAACAGTTCATTCAAAAGATTATTTTGACATCATAATTCTTGATCAAAAAATGCCCAATATGACAGGTGTTGAAGCTGCAAAAGAAATTCTAAAAATTAATCCACAACAAAGAATAATTTTTGCATCAGGAAATCTTGAAAAATCACTCAGACAATCTATCTCAGAACTTGGTAAACTAGTAGAAGTCATAGAAAAACCATTCTTGGTTGAAGAATTAGAAAAGATGATAAAAGAAACAAGTGTATTAGAGAAACTAGAAACCATCAATTCTCAACAAAAAACAAATGAAGATAAAATAGATGAGGGTATTTTGCTTCTAACAAATCAGAATTAATAAATTCTGATTAATACATCGTAAATTAGGTAAGAACAACTGAAAAAAAATATCCAAATATTACAAAATATTGTCTCAAGAAAAGGCTCTAGCAAAGTGCTCACATTTAGCATTCCACACGTATTCAAAGCACTTCAATTATTATCAGAAGAAAAATTTGTGAGTAGAGCAACTTTGGGAAAAGAAGTTCATTTGGGAGAAGGAGCAGTAAAGACCCTAATTTCACACCTAAAAGAAGCAAAAATGATTGACTCTACAAGATCAGGTAATTTCCTAACAGAAAAAGGCAGAAAATTTACATCACAACTACAAATGATTATGCCAAAAGAATGTAAAATTGAGAAAAACAGTCTCACTCAAAGTAAAAATAATCATGCAATAATTTTAAAAAAATATTCATCTGCAATAAGAACAGGATTAGAGCAAAGAGATTATGCCATAATGTATGGTTCATCAGGATGCACAACACTTGTATTCAAAAATAACAGATTTGTATTTCCGGGAGAAGACAAAGATTGTTTAATTAAAGACAAGAAAACTAAGCAAACTCTTATGAATAAATTAACCCCGTCAGAAGACGATATCATTATTATTTCATCATCAGACGATTCATTTGTAGCAGAAATATCTGCAAAAAATTCTGCTCTTTGGACTATTGCTACAAATTAAACAAGACTTTTACTTGTATTTAGAACAACTTTAACATGAGCAAATACTACCTTCTAGTAATTCCAATAGCCATAGGTATTCTAGCAGGAGGATTCTTATCATTTTATCCAGAAGCAGAAAACAGCACCAAAAAACTAACACCATCAAAACTCATAGAGGACGGGTCTCCAGTATTAGGTAATAGTAATACAATAATTACCATTTTAGAATGGGGGGATTACCAATGTACGTATTGTTACAAATTTCATCAAAATACACTAAATTTGATTAATGAAGATTTTATAAAAACAGGAAAAGTAAAACTTGTTTTCAAAGATTTTCCTCTTAATGGTCCAGACTCTGTATTAGCAGCTGAGGCATCATATTGCGCAAATGACCAAGAAAAATATTGGGAGTATCATAATGAGCTTTACAAAAATTGGGGCGGAGAAAGAACAGGATGGATAACTAGAGATTCGCTAGATAGTTTTGCATCAACTGTAGGTTTGGATTTAGAGTTATTCAACACATGTCTTGATGAGCGCAAATATCAAGACAAAGTTAATGCATTGTATGAATTTGGAAGAGAGATTGGAATTGACGCCACCCCCTCATTTCTGGTATTCAATGATAAAGAAATAATCAAAATAAGAGGAAATCAACCATTAGAAGTATTCCTAAAAACAATTGATGAGTTGTGATCACATGACAATACAAAACAATCAATCAAAATTAATATCCGCATAGATTGGAGATAGCACAAATGGGAAAAATAGAGGTAGAAAAACAAGATTCTGTTAAAATCTATAAAATTCGAAAAACACTAGAAGAATTATCAAGAAAATCTGGTCGAGGAACAGAATTAATCACAGTATACATTCCAAAAGGAAAACAACTTCACGAAATTATCGGTACACTTCAACAAGAACAAGGTACTGCAGATAACATAAAGTCGGATCTAACTAGAACACATGTGGTAGATTCTTTAGGTAAAGTAGTTCAGAGATTAAAACTCTACAAGAAAACCCCTGAAAGAGGACTGGTGATGTTCTGTGGAGCATTACCATCAGAAGAAGGTGGACCTTTGGGAAGTGAAGTTGTCAAAGTTTGGGAAATAGATCCTCCAAAAGATTTGAATCAGTATCTGTACAGATGTGATGATCACTTCCACGTAGATATTCTAAAAGATATGCTCAAGGATGATAATCTAATTGGCTTTTTGGCAATTGATGCAAAAGATGCAGGATGGGGATTATTACACGGGGATAAAATCGAAGTGTTATCTCAAACAGGTTCAGGAGTTGCAGGAAAACATAGACAAGGCGGACAATCTGCAAAAAGATTTCAGAAATTAAGAGAGATGGAGTTAACATATTACTTTAACAGAGTAGCTCAAACAACACGAGAATATTTCATTGACATTTATCCAGTGAAAGGATTAGTCATTTCTGGTCCAGGACCTACAAAAGAAGATTTCATTAATGGAAACTATCTAGAATATAGATTACAAAATAACATTATCGCAACAATTGATTCATCATATTCAGGTTCAGAAGGTATCAGAGAAGCATTTTCAAAAGCTTCAGACATTCTAGGAAACTTTAGACTTGTTGAAGAAAAGAAGCTTGTAGAAGATTTATTCAGAGAGATTAATGCTAACACAGGAAAAGGATCATATGGATTACAAGAAGTAATAGAATTTCTAAAAAATAATGTAGTAGAAACTTTGATCATAACAGACAATACAAATCTGAACAGAGTTGAAGGAATATGTAAAAGATGCAAACATCTTCAAGAAGAAATTGTTGAAAGACCAGAAGTAATTCCAAAAAAGACAGAGTATGCTAACAATCCTTGTCCAGGATGTAAGTCAATGGAAGTTGAAGCAAACGAACAAGATATTGTAGATTATTTAGAATTGATAGCATCAAAAACAGGTTCAAAATTAGAAGTTGTATCTGGAAGTGCAGAGCATGGAAATATGCTAGCTAGTCTTGGAAAAATTGGTGCGATTTTAAGATATAATCCAGGGCACACTAAATAGCACTACGGATTTTTTTTGCCAATTCTTCAAGTTCAGAATCACTAGGTATTTGGCGTTTAGTCCAGATTGTTCCTTTGCTAGTATATCTTGGAATTATGTGGATGTGTACATGTGGGATTATCTGTTTGGCAGCACGGCCATTATTTTGAGCAATACTAAACGCATCAGCATTAGCACCAGTTAGAATAGCTTTGGCAATTTTTGGAACTAGCGAAAAAAGTTTTCCTACATTTTCAGGAGTCATATCAGTAATCCTTTCGTGATGTTCACGTGGAATCACCAAACTATGACCTACATCTATTGGGTATCTATCCATAAATGAAACATGAGAATCATCTTCATACAAGATGTGGCCTTCTCTTTTACCATCTAAAATATCACAAAAAATACAGGTCATGAATTCAACAGTGTTTGATTTTATTTATTATTTATTGGAAAATAATTCTCAGAGAATACGAGTTTATCGAATGGTTAATTAGGGCAAATTTTAGAGTTTGAACATCCTATGGGCAGAAAAGAGAGAAGAGCACGTGAACAAAAACGTGAAAACTATGCTACAAAACATTCAGCTGCACAGAGAAAACAGACATTAATTGCAGTTGGGGTTTTAGCAGTAATTGCAGTAATCGTAGGATACGCAGCATATCTTTTTGTTACCATGGATCAAAGCACAGCCCCAGGAGGTCCTGAAAACGCAGGAGCATTGGGCAGTGATCACGCACATGCTGCGATTCAAGTAAGAATATTTGGAGATTATTTCGACTTTTCAGCGCCAGCATACCAAATCAAATCAAGTTGGATTCACTTTGAAGGAAGAGATGGCTCCACAGTACACAAACATGCAACAGGTGTAACGTTAGGATATCTATTTGAGACATTATCATTAGGTCTTGATGACCAATGTTTTGTATTCCAAGATGGTAGAGAATTCTGTACCAATGAAGATTATTCTCTAAAGTTCTTCCATAATGGAAAACAGGTTCAAGACATCAGAGATATCGAAATCATGGAAGATGATAGAATTTTGATATCATATGGCGGAGAAACACCTGAAGAAATTGAAGGCCAATTAATAGAATTAGAGAATCAAAGAATAGTCAAATAGAATTCTAAGATTCCTTTGTTGTAAATTGTGCCATCTTATCAAAGAACATGTAATATCCACAACGAGTACATCTTAGAACAGTTAATTCAGTTGTAAGGAATTCTTTGTCTTCAAATCTACCACTAAGTTTTACATTTTCACCTGCGATTTCGGCTTTGTTACTTTTACAGACAGGGCACTCAAGTGCTTTTTGTTCCATGAAATTAAAATGAAAAGTTACAATTTAAACTCAATGTACATAATTCAGGAATACGAATTTCGAATAATCAGATGTATTCTAATATACGAAAAATTTAATCAGATTATGAAAATTCTTATTTTTAGTATTTCACTTTTGGTGTTATTCTCAGTTCCAGCAGTATTTGCACAACATCATGGAGGAGAACAAGCACCCCCAGTCTCATTTGGGGATGGGGAATTAACTGTTAGTACAACAATCTTTCCAGCAGATTATACAGTTGGAAAAGATTCCAGTGTTAATTTGAACATTCGATTGTTTGACACTGCATCAAATATGAATATTGAAAGTGTAACTTATCGAGTTCAAATATTTCAAGGCACACAGTTAGTTGCAAATCAAATGTTTTATGATAAAGACGGAGAGTTGAATCTAAAAATCAAACCAAAATTAGGTTGTGAGGAAAAAGAATTATGGAAATGTACAACATATTTTGGTGAAAACGATCCAATTGTACCAAATGCACTTGTTTCTTCAGCATCAAGTATGCCAGTAATTTCAGGTCCAGTATTTCATGAAAGTGGGGAATATCTAGTCAAAACATCCATCATAGGTGCCAAAAACCCAAAAACACAAACATCTGAAGATATTGAATTTGAGACAACATTATTCATTCCATCTGAGAAAATTTTTACAATATCAATCAATCAAAATGAATACAAAATTCCTGTAAAGAATTATCAATATCCTGTGACAGATATGATTTTTGATTTAGAAGAAGAAGAATTATCATTTAACATTCCATTTGATTGGAATCATCTCGAGCACACCTATCATTTGAAAAATTCTTTTGAGTTTCCAAAATCATTTTTTGGTTTTGAAGAAGTGTATGGCTTTACAGCTATTGTAAATGACGAATTAGTAATACCAAATGCACTACATTATGATACGATATCAAAAAAGAATTCAAATGTAATTCATTTTATGATTGATCAAGAAAATCTTAAGAAAATTAAAAGCAATTCAAATAATCTGAAAATTTCTATTTTGCCAGGGAATGACTCATCTTTTGTAAAAAAAGAAATTCAGTTTAATGACCAATTTTCAGCTTTAATTCAATATGATTCAATTTTTTCACAAGAAAAAGAATTAACGCTTAGTCTGGCGTTTTTTGAGAATGGGGAATACATTGAAAATGTTAGGTATGGATATTCCATTATTTACCCTAATGGAGTAGAGGAATTAAACACAGGCGGGAATCAGAAGATCTTAGGAATAACATTACCACAAGGAAACGAAATAAGAGAATTTGGTAAAGCACAAGAAGGAAAATATGAAATTCAACTTGTTTTAATTGGTAAAGATTTCACAGATCTGCCAAAGTATCTTTATTCTAAATTTGACCTAGAACTAATAGAAAATACCGAGAATGCTCAAAAACCAAGTTCTTCAAAAGAGATTCCTGCATGGATAAAAAATAATGCTGCTTGGTGGGCAGAAGGTTCTATAGATGATTCATCATTTACAAAAGGATTAGAATTTTTAATTAAAGAAAAAATCATGAATGTTAATTCAGTTGTAGAGACAACTAGTTCTTCAAAAGAGATTCCTGCATGGATAAAAAATAATGCTGCTTGGTGGGCAGAAGGTTCTATAGATGAAAGTTCTTTTGTGTTAGGTATAGAATTTCTGATTAAACAAGGGATTATTCAAGTAGAATAGAAATATTTGATCATTTGACTCTCCATTTTTATTTTAAATTTAAAACAAAATTGATTATCAAGTTGGATTTTAAAACAAAGTCTAAATTATAGCAATCAAGAATTCCATATTATGGAAGGAATCTCTAGTAGAAATGTTGTAGAAGGCACTTCTCGTGCTCCTCAAAGAGCAATGTACAAAGCTATGGGACTAGATGATAGTGATTTATCAAAACAAATGATCGGGGTATGTCATACAGGAAATGAAGCTACACCATGCAATATTCACCTTCCAAGATTAGCACTCAAAGCAAAAGAGGGGGTTTCAGATGCAGGAGCAACACCTAGAGAATTTTCAACAATTGCAGTAAGTGACGGAATTGCAATGGGACATGAAGGAATGAAATCTTCTTTAATTTCTCGTGAAGTAATTGCAGATTCTATAGAGTTAATGGTTAGAGCACATCAATATGACGCATTAGTAGGAATTGCAGGATGTGATAAGAGTCTCCCAGGAACAATGATGGCAATGGCAAGATTGAACGTTCCATCAGTATTTGTTTATGGTGGAACTATAATGCCAGGAATGTTAAATGGAGAAGAACTAACTGTTGTAGATGTTTATGAGGCAGTTGGAGCATATGATGCAGGTCAATTATCATTAGAGGGTTTAAAGAATATTGAAAATACTGCATGTCCAAATGAAGGATCATGTGGCGGAATGTTTACTGCAAATACAATGGCATCAATTTCAGAAGCCATCGGTCTTTCATTACCAGGTAGTGCAAGTCCACCTGCAGAAGACGATAGAAGAGAAAAGATGGTTTATGACACAGGAGTAGCATGTGCAAAAGCATTGCAGATGGATATAAGACCAAAAGAAGTTCTTACGTTTGAGGCATTTGAAAATGCAATTACAATGTTGAATTCTGTTGGAGGTTCAACAAATGGAATTTTACATTTATTGGCACTTGCAAATGAAGTAAATATCAAATTAACATATGATGATTTTGAGAGAGTTAGAAAAAAGACACCACATATAGCAGATATGAAACCTGGTGGAAACTATGTAATGAACTCACTAGACAAGATTGGAGGAATTCCATTTGTCTTAAAGAAATTACTTGACAAGGGCCTGTTAAATGAAAATTGCATTACAATTACTGGAAAAACAATTAAAGAAAATTTGAATTCAATGGTTTTACCGCAAGTAGAACAACAAATAATCAGATCAGTAGAAAATCCAATCCACAACGTTGGAACAGCAGTAATTCTCAAAGGTTCACTTGCGCCAGATGGAGCAGTCATTAAAACTGCAGGAGTAGAAATGACAAAATTCACAGGCAAAGCTCGTGTATTTGATAGAGAAGAATTAGCCTTTGAAGCTGTAAAAAGGGGAGATATTGATGAAGGCCATGTTGTAGTAATTAGATATGAGGGACCTAAAGGAGGGCCAGGTATGAGAGAGATGTTAGCAACAACTGCAGCATTAGTGGGTCAAGGATTAGGCAAAAAAGTTGCAATGGTCACAGACGGAAGATTCTCAGGTGGAACAAGAGGGTTCATGGTAGGACATGTTGCACCAGAAGCATATGTTGGAGGACCAATAGCACTTGTAAAAGATGATGATGAAATTACCATAGATACTGAAACTAACATAATTGATCTTCATGTATCATCAGAAGAGTTGGAAAATAGGAGAAAAGAGTGGAATCCTCCAAAGCCAAATTACACTACAGGAGCTTTGGCAAAATTTGCAACGCTGGTAGGTTCTGCTGCAGAAGGAGCAATTACAAAACCTAATCTTTAGAAAGTTTTTTCAAATCTAGACTTATTCAATCATATATCTATTTTCAAGAAAAGATGATCAATTTGTCCATAATCTTTATAGATCAGCGATCAGAAATCAACCTAGAGATAACAGAAAAGAAAATTAAATTATCATATTATTGAACCTGTTATCTACTACAGATTTTCTATTCCTAAAACATCATAGTATGATTTTGGAATCATCTGTTGTGCTTTGAAAAAGACATTATTTGCAGCAGCATCAAGAACATATGTTCTAGCCCAATCATCTTCACTACGTATAGAGCGTCCAAAACCTTGAAGTAGTTTTGTCAAGGTTTGAGAAGTATACCAAAGAGGGAATTTATCCATCTTAGCCTTTGTTCGCTTTTCTTTGTAGTTTGGATATGGAACCTTGGCAATAATTTGAAAACGAGAAAGATCATCTTTTAGATCAACTCCCTCCCAGAGAGAAGATGAAAGTAAAACACCAGTAGGATCCGATGCATGTTCAGATATTATTTCATCTTGTGTTTTTCCATCCTTGTTTTTACTATGACAAATTCTAATTCGTCTAGTATTTTTTGGTGAAAGAAATCTCAAAATTTTTTGACAACGTGGAATAGAAGATGTAAGGATTAATCCACGTTCAGTAGAATGTTCATCTAAAATTCGATCAATTGTTTTGATTACTTCTAATTCATCTTCTTCTGTAGAGCCATAACTTAGTCGCCTAATGTTTAACAAATCAATTCTTCTATTTTCAATTGGAAACGGGGATTTTGGTGCATCTACAAATGCCACTTCATCTTGGTTTAAACCCATATTTTCACAAAAACTTTGTTTATCGATTGTAGCGGACATGAAAATTTGATATTCTGTTTCAAAAAACTCATTTGCGAATTTTGAAACATCAATAGGTTTTACAGATATGGTTCTAAAATTTCCATTCAAGTCACGGATAGGATCATTGACAACAAAATTATCTTTGTCATTTGCAATGTCAATTTTTGCTTGAGCTGCTCTATCATAACGTCTTTCCAACCTTGAAATCAATTCATAATCAGGATTATTTTCAAATCCAGGACTTTCTTTTATGTCCTTAATTTTTTTTGCATAAGAATATGCAATATCGTCAGTCAAAGATATCATAGAATCTAAGTCTGTAAAATCATATTTTTCAGCATTAAGATTACATTCATCAACCTGTCCAGCAAATATGTCAAACCCTACAAATTGAATAATTTGGTCTTCAATTTTATGAGCCTCATCAAAAACAGATACTTTTCTATCCAAATAATCTTCAAATAATTTTTTGTTAAACTTCATAATTTGAAAAAAAGCATGATAATTCCAAAGAGAGTGTTTTGCAACTAGTGCTTCGTATTTTTGAAGATAGTAATGACATGAGTTTGAATCATGAGTGTTTTCTTCAACTTGTTTTATTGTGGGCTTGAATTTACAAGTCTCTATGACCTCTTTGCCATTTTTACTTGTACGTTCAAGACATTCTCCTTTTTCACAAGTAAGACCCCATCTTACAGCTCTCCTAGAATTATCTACTTTTTCAGCAGACATTAGTTTTAAGCAAGGGAAATTTTGTTTTCCTTTAACGGGTTTTAAAAAAGGAATATCTTTGATATATTGATCTTGAAGATGTTTTGATGCAGTTACAGTAAATGAACTATCAAAGTATTTTGAAACAGTTGCACCAACTAAAGACTTTCCAACACCTGTAGGAGCACACAAAACAATTTTCTTATACCCAGAACGGAATTGCTCTTCAATATCTGCAATAATTTCTTTTTGAATGGCTCTAGGGGTAAACTGTTCAGGAAATTTTTCTAAAAGGGACAGGATCAATCTTGATTTTCCTTTATATTAAAAGCATGAAGGTTCTTGTAATATCAAAATGATTGTAATCTAGTTTAATATCTAGTAAATACACCATAGATCATGGAATTACTTGACGACAAGATGAGAGTTTGGTTAGAGAGTGCAAAATTTGTCAAACCAAATCCAGGGGTATATGTGCTGTACAATAGAAGTAAATATCCAATATACATTGGGGAAACCAACAATCTTGAAGAGACATTCACAAAGTATGTAGATACTGAATTTGAAGACAATGAATGTATGCAAAAAACTCAATTTTATCAGAGGGTATTTGCAGACAATCCAAAGGAATTACAATTGCAAGTAATTGAGCAATTCAGAAATGAGACAAATGAACTACCTTCATGTAATTCTGAGATTAAAATAGAAACACATTAAATTCTTCCACGATAGTACCAAGAACTTGAGATTACTAGAAAAATATCTCACAGCAGTATACAATATGAAGGACAAACCACCAAAATTTCTTTTCATTTGATTTTTAATCACATATTACGCCCAGCATAGGAGAAAACAATTAATCTAAGACTGCTGTAATGTAGCAATGCATCAATGTTACTATTGTGAGCAGATTTTTGATTCAAAAGAAGCACTATATGACCATGTAGAAGTCCATTCAGATGCAGAAAGAAACAAGGAAATAATGGACAGAAAAAAGAAAGCACAAAAAAAATAGTTTTTCAGCCTCAATTAAAAAAAATAGAGTAAAGGTAAGAAATAATCACATTCAGGTGGTCATATAACAACTTGGTTTTAAAATAATATGGACTGGGTTGAAGCAATATTGCAAAAATCATGCGAGAGAACACTAACAAAAGAAGAAGTTCTTCACAGCTTGTTTCATATGATTGAAGTTAATGAGAATACTCTTAATCAAATTCAATCAGACAAAAGAGATTTTGGACCAGAATTAGAAGAGTTAAAGCAAACTGAAATCAGAGATATAGATTTCCATCTAAAATACTATAGGAGTTTAGTGAACTACATCAATTCCATTCAAGAAAATAAAATTTTTGAGAAACAACATTAAGCACTACAAGATTTTATAATTTTAATTGTTCAAATTTTAAATTGTATTCAGATAATTTTTCTAAATTGCCTCCATAATCAGTAGATTCATCATATTCTTGTAATCTCTTTTCAAGAATTTGTTGCAATTGTTCAATTTCCTGAGCAATCATTTTACCAGAATCTTCTTTGGCAAGTTGTTTTCGTTGGTCTTCATTTTTCCCTCGCGTTGGAAATGTCTTACCTTCAAATTTAGTTTGTAGATAAGAGATGTTTTCGCGTTTTACAAGTTCTGCCAGATCAAAACGTCCTTGTTCATATTTCAATAAGTGATCGTTTGCTGCAGAAGGTCTAACTGAAGATAATAAAGGGCAAAACTCTACAGAAACTTGGATGTTTTTGATCAAAAACAGTATTTCACTGCCCATTTTTTCAGAATCAACTGTCCAGGTAAATCCATATTTTATCACACTATGAGAATCTGCATATGATGCAGGATTATGTTCTGCTTTAAAATCAGACCATTTTAGAGAGTGTTGTTTAGTCCAAAATAGATTCTCGTTTTCGCCCATACCTAACAATTTGAAAATTTCTGAATAATTAGATTGTGATTAAGATGGTTTTCCATCACGCCCACTAAATTTTCCAATAGGTTGAAAAGTATCAAATCCCAGCCAAGAATAATTTTTAGATTCTTGCGAGCTATGAAAATTTTGATGTTCTGTTAATTCAGAATCACCCCATTCTCCATCATGAATGAAAGGACATTTTTCATGAATTCCATTTTTTTGAATACCCTTACACGTGATTAACAAACATGTGACATTGAGTTTTAGAATTGAAAAATTTTTTGTTAAAAAGAGTGTGTTTGACGGCTAACGATTCTAGGGGAATGGTCGGTTAAGGCAAACATAGGAACGCCGTCAAACGGATGACTCGATATATCTGGAACAGTTTAGACTAAAAGAAAGCGTATGTATTTTTTGAACACACATCAGTAAGCATTCTAGGCTCAAAATATTAGGCACAAAAATGGATCATTTTTTCAACCCTTTTTGATCAAAATGCAAGACACTCTTTTCTTTAAGAATTTTTGAAGAAACTAATCATTACAAATATTGGAAGCAAGGTGATTGCTTGTTTGATATCTGGCCGTAACTCCCAAAGAGTCGATGCAAAAAAGATATCAAACTTGCTTGCTTTCCAAATTCAAACTATTAATTTTAGATAATTTCAATAATTTATGATGAACAATAGATTTTACATGTGGATGGGCATGTCAGTAGTAGCATTAGTAGCAGGATTCATACTTTTGTTCAGTTAAACAGATTAACTTTTTTGGGTTAAAAATCAATTTTTATGTTGTTTTTTCATTTTATGAAAATTTTTAGAAGTAAAGTATTGCCATAGGTGTAGCTGGATGGTTGATAATCGCACTAACGCATCACGGCATTGATTATCAACTTTTATCTGTGGCCAAATCAATTTGGATGAGGGTTTGAGGTATAATCAAATTTTTCTTTCTCAGAAAATAGTTCAAAATTATTTTTTTCCAAATCTAAGACATCATGAAATGCAGGACACAGATTATCAATTGAAAACAATTCTTGGCATGTAGGACACTGAATAACTACATGAGTGCCCCAATCACATTCAATCTCATCAATTAATTCAAAGTTAACAGATTTATCACAAATGCATTTTATATTTTGAAATTTCTGAAAATCCACAAAAAATGATTCTTGGAATTAAATATAATTTATTAGCAGTTAATAATTTACAAAAATATGACAGAGTGTCCAACATGTAAACTTGCTATGGAATCTCATTCCACATCAGAATTAATGGAGTGTTGTATGAAACAAGTTGGGGATGAATTTACTGAAGAACAGGAAGGAATATGTCCCAATTGTAAACATGACATAAAAAAACACTCAGACAAAGAGCTTGCAGAATGTACTATTGAGTATCTAAAATCAGGAATTCAGTAATCTAGTTAAGATTAAACAATAGAAAAATCAGAAGCAGGTATTGAACCAAACTACAAGAGAATTAATCAGAAAGTATTCTCCAATGTGGACTAACAAACAAGTTTGGGAGTTTGATCAGTTAAACGAGGATTTGAGATTTGATGTGATCTATGTAAAACCTCAAGAATATGATGAGAGTATGTGGAAATCAAAATCAGGCTACCCTGACTCAGAAATACGAGATACAGTAGTCAGAACATTTGACAACATGTTAGATGGAGAGGAGTTATGGATTTCAAACAAAAATAATAGAAAGATTGACGAAAAACATGTGCCTTATCTCATGGCAGTTATGGCAGATGTGATGATTGAAGAAGAAATTTGCTTAAATTTCAGAATTGAAAATGAATGTTTTGTAGTTTCAATTGATTCAGATGCAGATGTAATTGATTGCAAGGAATTTTTTGAAGAGTTTTATCATTTGGCCACAGGTTTCAATTACGATACAGATACAGGCATTCCAGAAGATGAAACAGAAGCTGAAATGTATCTAACAAGACTTCAAGAAGAGTTTGATGAAAAAATGAAGAGTATTCTAGGTGATAAATATTTGCCAGGAAATAATGATCCAGATACAATTAATGCAAAATGATTATCTAAAATACTAGATCATATTTTGATTAAACATGTCAGAAAGAAGACCCTATAGAAAATTTTCAAAGAAAGGTCCTTCATTGACTACTGAACAAAAAATTGAAAAATTCATTTTAAGAAATTCCGAAAATGGATATTTCACTAAAGTCACAACAATTCCATACAAGTTTGAGATATCTGAAAGTAAAGCATGGGATGTTGTTGGTGAATTATTATCAAGTGGGAAAATAGAGTCAATACACGATAATATTTCAGGAGAAATGAAATTATGCAAAACAGGTCAAATGTATTCAATAATGAATTCAGAACAAAATAGAAAAAGACAAAAATCAAATAATTTCAAAAAGAAAAAATCAAAATCATCCAAATAACATTAAACAAATACTTAATTTCAGGAATTAATTCAGGATAGTATGGAGGATGAAAATTTACCTGCACAATGTCATCCCACAATAAAACCAAAAAAGAAGAAAGAAGAGAATAAGAAAAATGATACAGTGTAAATTATGCGGCACTCCCTTAGGAAAAGAGCCAACAGCAGAGGAACTAGAAAAACATTGGAAAAAACATCATAGTTGGCATTGGGAATCAAACAAAGAGAAAACTCCTGAAGAAGCGTTATTAAAAAAAAGAGACTAACAACGTCTTGGAGTAGTGGTCGTTTATAGCATGCCTAGACCACTAATCGAAGGCGTTATTACTAGTACAGGCTCAAAATATAAAAAAACAAACAATTGATTTCCAAACATTTGTTTAAAATAAAATAAAATTTGAAACTAATTTACAGAATAACAAGCAGATAATTTATCAATTTTGCAGTGCATTTAGACATTA
This sequence comes from Nitrosopumilus sp. S6, assembly GCF_054515815.1. Taxonomy (NCBI): domain Archaea; kingdom Thermoproteati; phylum Nitrososphaerota; class Nitrososphaeria; order Nitrosopumilales; family Nitrosopumilaceae; genus Nitrosopumilus; species Nitrosopumilus sp. S6. The sequence continues at coordinate 27,496 of NZ_JBTNRI010000004.1, read as the reverse complement.
TGAGAGATGATTTTGCAGAATATACCAAATGTACAACATGTGGAGTTGCATTACTATATTGTGACTGTAACTGCCCATATTGTGGGAAAAGAGAAGCATGCGAGTGTGAAATATCTTCATTGAGAATCACGCCTTGATTCTCTTTTTTGTTTTGAAAAAAATTATTTTTCAGCTACATACTGCGAAAAAATTCACTTGTAATTAGTAATAGAAATTTTGTAAATAGGGCACATGTCAGTAATAGAGGCATATGATATCAAGGCACGAAAAAAAGTGTCTATGAAAGACCCACAACCATATCTCATGAAAAATGGTTCATGGGCATTAAAAGGAACTAGCTCTGAGACTGGGATCAAATTATTCAAAATTGTTGGAAGAACAAAACCATCAATTACCCAGTCAAGATTTGAAGCATTCAAAAATCTGTTTACAAGCAGAAAATGTGAATGTGACAAAGATTGCTAGTATTTTTTTATTACACACATCATCAACCATTAGAAAGAATTAATGTGAGATTTTTTTAGGAATTACATGGCATTTGAGATAGATTGGAGAAAAAACTTTTACGGTATTTCATGGGCTCATGAAAAAGACAGAATAGTAGTTTCAATCGTTTTTGAAGACAAAGATGAAGCTGTGGAAATCTCAAAAAATATTGAGAATTGGAGTGAAAAATTTACCAGATTAACAATTATCGAAAAAGAAGAAGATGAATTTGCATTATGTTGCTATCAAGATCCTCAAGTTTCAAAGAGCGATAAACATATTGGATTGTTTAGAACAGGAATGAGACAAAGCAGTGGATATAATCAGGTTAAACCAGTCATAGTAGAAAAGGCGCCACTTTTACAAATTGCTTTTGCAGCAGATGCCATAGATATCACCACATATGAAGAAGTATCAAAACTCATCCCAATTAGAAAATTTAGAATTATCAATGAAAAAGATTTGAAAAAACAAGAATTCTATTATGAAAAAATGTCAACATTGTAAAACTAAAAAATGGTAGGATTCAAAAAAATTTGAATCATACCATCTATGGTCGGGTAACGATAATTATGAAAATTTGATATAAAGAATAACTACTAATTTGTTCATATCTTTGATACTGATAAATCATTCATTCTTGTTAAATACAAAATTCCCCATACCAAATCATGAATAATAATAATAACAATCCAACATGGGAAGAAGCAATTGGCCTTTCATGGCTAATATCTGATGAGTAACATGCCTGAATTCTCATGCAGTCCAGACTGCTGGTGTAAAAAAATCAGCATTGACGAAACACCTTAGAAAAATCTAAGGGTTATTTTTTTCATTTTAATACATAAATCATATAATCAAAAAAATAAGAATATGCATTGTGATGATAAAAGAACATTATTTGTCTTAAAACAAGGAATTGAAGAGACATGGGATTTGTTAAAAAAATCAGATTTCACGGATGAGTCACTGATAAAAAAACTCAACATAGAGATACAAGAATATTTTGAATACAAAAAATCATCATAAATTTAGAACTGCTTAAGTAACATTTTGACGTAAAATATGGCATGAATTTTGAAAATCTCTTAAAGAGAATAATGGATTCAGACGTAAACATACGACATAGCATAGTCACAGATAATGAAGGAAACATACTTGCTACAAGCCATAGAGATGGTGTGACAAACTATTTGTCACAACAAGAAACTGAGGCATCTCTGAAAAGAGCTGCTCAAGCTTGGAAAGGAAGAAAAGAACTCCGGCCAAAAATTGGAAATGGTTTGTATGCAGTAGCAGCATTTGAAAAGATTACAAGAATGACATTTCCGCTAGGAGATGACAATCTGATCTTTGTTAGTATGGGTTCAGACACAGTAAGAACAGATGTTCATGAAGGTGGTCAAAAACAAATTGTTGAACATGTTCTAAACATACTTAGTCGCGACCCAACCAAAGAATAACATAAAGAAATTGTCAGTAATAGAACATACCAAAGAGTGCAAATATAGAATGGATAATGATATGCCACATACTAATTGTTATTGTAAATGCCACAAAATCATTATGGCAGATTCAGCAAAGATGGAATCAAGGACTTTTTGACTCTTTTTCAGGCTCAAAATTTTCAATGATTTCAGTTACTCGAGTCATGATTGTTTCTTTAATTTGATTTGGAGTCATACCAGAAGTATGCATGAGTTTCATTTGATCAAGTAACGCAAAATGTACACGGCCTTGAAGATAATCCACTATCCCATAACCTTGTTTAGGAAACTCTGTAACAAACAAGTCATGTTCAGAAGTATCAGATGTTTCAGTCATAAATTAATTTGTTAAAAACTAGTTATAAAATTTCCAAATATTCATTAAACTACACAAAGGATTCACAATATGACAGAATTTGTCCATAAACCATATGACAAAATCTATGTTCGAGATATGATCAAATTAGATTTAGACGATCTTATCGGCATGATGTCTTCACTAGAATCTGCTAATGCATATTGGGTTGACGGAGTACTTTTTGCCAGTTTTGCAATGACAGAATCCGAAGAATTAGCTAAAAAAGAGATGCAAAATGAGATGTATCTTGACAAAATCATTTTTGCAAAGTATGAAAACTATACCAAGACAGTAAAATCCTCAACTAATCTTGAAATCGGAGTACTAAATATGAGCAAAAGTAAGTTATACAAAGACTTGATTGCATGGTTAAAATCACAACCTATCTGGAATGAATAATTTAGAAAGAATATTTTCAATCTAGCTTGAAAGAATAGTATGATCCATGTGAATCATCATGCATTGTAGATGGAGTTCTTCATCTGTAGTGTGTCCATGTTTTTCACATCTAAATTGATTTGGTTTAGAGCAAACACTACATTTCTTATACACTTGTAGTTGGCCACCACACTTTCGACAAGATGAATCTTTCATAGTTTGTTTTTGTTGAAAATAAATTTAAACCATAGTAAAATTAGAACAGACTAATTAGGTCACGCTAATTAGTGGACACTAATTAGAAGAGACTAATTTTCAAAGCATTTAATAGAAAAATTTTCTAAAACGTAACATGGAAAAAAACTGTAAAGTTTGTGGAAAAAATTTCAATACAAATTCAAACGTTTGTTCTATGGAATGTACATTAATTTCTGTATACTAATTTTAAAATAACATTCATGCAATGATTAATTGTGAATCAAGATACAGACATTAAAGAAAAAATTTTTGAATATATCAAAAACAGATCAGAGATTAATGAAACAACTGCAATACGACACATTCAGAAAAGGTTTAACATAGTAGAAGAAGAAATTGAAGAAATTCTGACCAAATTATTTGAAGAAGAAAAAGTTAAAAAAATCTATGATGAGGAATATCAAGAAAATAGATTCAAGATATAATCATTAAATCAATCTTTTTAAGAGAATGAATTAACAAAAAACTATGATGTTAAAATCAGAAAAATCAATAAAAGAATATCTCAAAAAATTACCAGATGACACAATTATCAAATATTATTTAGATGTGGAATACAGTCCATTTCCAGTCCTAGTAATTGAAGAATATACACGACGCTTCAAGAGAAAGACAAAAAATGAGATAATCAAAGATTTGAAATATCAGAGCAGGTTAGCACGTAAAAAAACCCTAGAATTAGGCAAAATGGCAAAAAATCACAAACTTGTAGATGATGTAACCAAACAAAAATCCGATGAAATTATCAAACATGCAAAGAAGAAAGGATTTGAGATCAGCCAAGCAATATCAAAAAAGAAAACAAGCCTCACCACCAAACTCAGAAAATCTGCAAAATCAGGTACAGTTAAAAAGAAAATTTCAAAAAGATTGAGAACACCCGCCCAAAAACATCTTGAAGAATTAGAAAAACTTGGAAAGCTAAAAAAACAGGGATTAATTACTGTAAAAGAATTTCAGGAAACAAAAAAGAAGATTTTATCAAAAATCTAAACTAGATATTACACACACCATAAAAATATCGACAAACACATCACCAAGATAGTATCAATTGAAGATTTTTTTGCACTAAGAATTTTGATATGTTTTAAACATTGAAATCCAATTTTGGAGTATCTTTCTATTTAGATCAACAAAAGTTTTAGAATTATCATTCATTGTTTTTGCATAATTTTTTCCTTGCTCAATATTTGTAACGGTCATTTTATGCAAGATGGAACGGAATTTTATTGTCTCATCAGACATGTTTTCAATTATGTCTTTTGTAGCATCTGAAAATAAATAATCAAAACCAGATTTGTTCATGAATTCTTTTTGAAGAGAAAGTTGAGAAGTTACATAGTTCTTCCATAATTTGTAATACTCATTTTGTAAATCAAATAATGTTTGTTGTATATGAGGAACATTTTGTTCTAATTCTAGAAAATATTTTTTATTTATTCTTTCAAATAAATCAAAATCAGTATTTTGTGATTTTTCAGACATGATTTTTTTGTAAATTTTGTGAATTTAAACTTGAAGGTTAAATTCTTACATCAAATTATTCTAAAAATGAAATGAATATACACTAGTGAATTATAGAAAAAAGCCTAATGATCACATTTGAAAATAGAGTTCGCTACGAATACAAGATAAAAACAGCCAGAGTAGATACCCTTGTAAAATCAATATTATCACATAGAGATCCTAAAAGTCAAGAAGCTAAAGATGCATCAAAATTTCTAGATGTATTGATCACAGAAATTGATAGATTTTACGAAGAAAATAGTGAATTATTATCAAAAAAAGGCAAAAGACCTCATCCACGTTCACGTTTGCCAGAAAATAAAGTATGGAATGAGAATGTCGAAAAATATTATGAGAAAAATCCTCGAAAAAGACCTAGAAAATAAAATATCAAATGATTAGTTAAGAAAACTAACTAATCGTCATCGAAGTCATAATCATCGTCATCATAACATTCGATGAAATCAAATTCTTCAAACTTCATAATTATATCATGACTCCAAAGTAAATAGATCTTCAGTAAAGGAACTATGATATTCTATGATTCTATATAGTTAGACCAAGCCTAGAAATTCTCAAATATTGTCACATTAAAAATACAACCATGGAGAATCCAACTGAGATCAATTCAGTATATTGGGATGAAAAATCAAAATCATGGCAATACAAAGTTGTTTTAGTTGAAGAATATCACGGATTCACAGAATGTCAGCATTGTAGAAAACCAATGTCTCACAACATCAAGAGTGAAGGTGAATTCAAAGTTGTTTATGTAAAATGCGGGTGTGCACGAGAATAATTATTTTCCATAAGACATGTAAATTAAAACACCAGATAAAATAACTATCAAAATTGCAGGAGGTATCCAAGATTTCATGACATCACTTCGTTGTTTAAATAATATTTTTCAAGGCGTTCATACAATGGTTCAAGATAATCATCACATGTTTTAACAAATTCTTGACGAGTATTTTTTTCACTACTGACAAGTATTACCACTTGGTTAATTTTTTGTCCTGTGACTTCTTGAAACATTTGAGCATAACAGGTAGTTTGCAAATAATATTCATACATGTATTCATCAACTTGAGGTTTTCTTTTTGTTTTATAATCGATAATGGATAGTTCACCATTGTATTTTGCAATAAGATCACTAGTTCCTGCAACCTTTAGTTTGTCTGAATACATTCGTTGTTCAATACATGTAACATCAGAGATATTTTCTAAATACGATTTCAAATTATGAAAGTGAGCAATAGGAAGTAAATCAAATTCTTCCAAATTCAGTTTATTACTCAAATAATCTTCAATGATTTGATGAGACTGAGTTCCAATATGTTGAGATTGCGCTGTAATGTATTCATGAGCGGGTTCATTTTCTTTCCAAGATGCTAAGCCATTTTTCTTTTCTTCAGGAGCAGTTGCAGATAGAATTGTGTTAATTGAAGGATAGATTTTATCAAATTTTGTTTTATACCAATGTCCATCCTCTCGGTCAAGTAACATAGGTTCTCTTATTTTCAGCATCTGAGCAAAATTAGGCATGAATTAATTTAGAATACTAGTAATTTAATGCTAAGTCATTTGATCATCTTTTGAAATTTATCAAATTCAGACTTTGTTTTTACGAATTGATCAGTATTAATTTTTAAAGAAAAAAGAGTTTCCATTTTTTCATTTATTATGAAAATTCGCTCATCAAAGATCAGAGTTTCAATAAATTCATCATTAGGATATACAGTAAATTGAAAGAATTGTTCGTCAGTTTTTATTTTTAATTGGAACCCCATTAAAAGACCAAGTTCCTCATCTTTGTTCAAAAATCCTGTAAGATTAGCTTGAAGCGAATGATTGTCCTTTATCAGGTCATAACTATTTTGAGTATCAATGATACATGAAACTGGTTTTCCCTGAATATGTAAAATGACAGATTTGTGGGTAGGAATAAAATCTTCAGTGTTAGTCATTTTATCTAAAGGCATACTCTATCAGAGAATTACAGTATCTGTTAAGTATCACGATTTTTCAGTAAATTTATGAGTAATCTAGACGATTCAATTGGGAAAATTTTGCTAGAATTGCAAAAAGATGATCCAGAGACATTTTCAAAATTGATGAAAAAGGCACAAGAAGAAAATCCAGAATTGTTTGATGATACTGATGTTGAAAATAAAGAGATTGAAGAATATAACAAAAAAGTAGAAGAATATAACAAAACTATTGATGAAGAATAGTTTTTCACAATAACCTCCGATTTTAAACTAAAACCATCCTAATAATCTCCTTGAGTTACAAATGTCTTATTTGCAATGTTGTGTTAAGGACACCCAAAAAATTAGAAGATCATCTGCAAATAGAGCACAAATGGGGCAAAAAACGAGAATTGTAGGCTCAAAAAAGGGTTTTTGGAAGAATTGATTTTTTAATGAATAGTCAAAATGTGAACTATTGAATTTTATATCAAAAAAAGTTCTAGACTTTCAAAAAAAGAAGCTCATATCAGCAGAAGAAACTTTGAAAAAACATATTCACGAATTGGAAAAACTTGAAAAAATCAAAAATACAGATAATGAAAAAGAGTTTAAAAATTCTAAAAAAATGGTAAAAATCTGGATAGATAATGTTGAAAAAATCAAAAAAGAGATTAAAAAAATCGAATCAAGATAAGAATAAAAAATTATGAAATTTAAAAAAGATTCAAAATCAATTGAAGAGAATTCAGAATTAAGAATACTTGCAGAATACAATAGAAGATTTAAACAAATGAAAATTACTCAAAAAAAAGCAAACAAATTACGAGACATGGAGATGGATAAAGAAGCAAAAAAGATTCAAGGCTCAGTAAATTTGTTACTTGAAGAAATTGAGGCATATTATAGAAGATACCGTAAGGTGTTAACAAAGTATGGAACTTTACCAGAACCGCCATTAGAAATTAACATAACAAAAGAAGAAAGAGACATTGCAACGGCATGGAAAAATGCCCACAGAAAAAAACATGGAATATAAAAAAGAAAAAATTTAAGAGTTATTGTAATTGATTATGTCAATAATTTAGGATTAGTTTTATCAGATTCTAATTGTCGTATAGCGTTAAACTCTAGGCATTATGGCAAGTTTAGATCTTGCAGAGATCACAATCACAGAAACTATTGAAACGATCAATATCGCCATCACAATTGTACCAAATTCAGGCACCGCCTGAGTGCCTATAACATCAATAGTATGTACACTATGGCTATAATTTACTTCCAATTCAGTTTCAATCTCAGAGCTAGAAGTAACTATTACTTGGTCATTTGCCATGGCTTTACCATCAATCATAACTTTGAATGTGCCACTTACCATACTTTTTGGGATGGATATGTGGGTAACTCCTTTAGTTCCAGACTCCCCTTCAACAACTACAGAAACTTTTTTCTGGTCACCATTGAATTTAATATCATTTACAGTTGAATTAGAAGCAATTTTAACATCAAAATCACCATGATTTTCCACATTTATTTTGAATACTTGTGCAGGAACAATAGCAATTTTGGTACTTGCACCAACATTGGTTTGTCCTTTCAAACCAATTAAATCACCAACACCACTTTCAAAATTAATTGAAGAGGTTACAGTGTAAGATCCTTTTGGCAGATTATTTGGTAAATCAAATTCAGCAGAATATTTTCCATCCGTTGTAATTTGAGTATCAGTTTCATAAACAATATTTTTTGTCTTATCAAAAATCTTAACAGTTACAACATTATCATTACTCAAATTTGCTAATAATTCTGACCATAACGAGCCCTGAATTTCTATTCGTTCTCCAGGTTTATACAAATGTTGATCAGTTTGTAACATGATAGAGTTTTTTGAGCTAACAGATGGCATAGGATATTTTGTTGGCAATCCAACAGAAGCAGAGATATTACCTTTGGTGGAAACAGCAATGTTACCTACAGATGTTTTTGTTTCAGAGTCGGATTTTGATTCAGATTTTTGTGTATCTTGTGCTTTTGTGTCAGATTCAGATTCGGATTTTGATTCAGACTTTACTTCACCTTTTGTGCTAGATTTTACTTCTGCAGAAGATTCAGAACCAGATTCGTTTCCTATTTCAACGCCAACTTCAGTTTCAGTTTCAACACCTATCTCAGTCTGTGCAAATATGAGTGAAGGAGATGAAAGCAATATCAAAGATAAGAAACTGATAACAAAAATCGAGTTATTCACAAAATACAACATACAAAATATTACTTAAACATAGATCGATTCAAAATGATTTACTGTAATGAATAATGAACATCGCAAAATAGAACAGTTCCATTTGGCAAAGTTTTTGCAGTAATAGAGTGGCCATCTTCTAATCCTTTACCACATACATAGCACTCAACTTTACTTACCGAAGTTGAGACATGTTGTTTTTTGAGAACTTGGATGTCCTGCATAATTGCTCGATTTACCCCCTGCATACCAACTATCCTACGATCAACTATGCTATAAAGGTACCGTACTATACGGTAACCACCTTGTGCCTAAGAGATAAGCCAATTTAGACAAAAAATGCTCCAACAGAACCTACTTTACAATTTAAATAATAAACCACCAGGATTTTGTCTATGGGTGGACACCTTTGGAAAGACTCAAGCAAAAGTATTACCCCTAGATTTATCTGAAAACCAATTTCAAATTTACAATAAAATTTCAAGAAATTATTCTCACTCATTTCTATTCGAATCATTGACAGGTCCAGAGGTACTAGCTGAAACTTCTGTGATGGGTTTTGACCCCAAAATAATTCTCAAAGGGTATTCAGACAAAGTAGAAATAATTCAAAATGGAGAAACCAAAACGATTCAAACAAATGATCCATTTTCAGAACTAAAAAAATTACTTGGAAAATCAGATGATCAAAGTTATAGATATCTGGGAGGTGCAGTAGGGGTTGTAAATTATGATGCAATTAGAATGGTAGAAGATATACCAGACAGTCATAACTCTCCTCAACCACTAATGGAATTTGGAGTTTATGATGATGGATTATTGTATGATAATTTACAAAAAAAATTATTTTATTTTTATCATGATGAGAACAGATTTGACAACCTAATTATGAGTAATGATGAATTTGGTGAATTCCATTCAAGTGAAGTTACACCAAATATGGATGAATCAAAATTCTCAAAAATTGTTAACAAAGCAAAAGAATACATCCATGATGGAGATATATTTCAAGTAGTTTTATCTCGGAAATTTGCATTTGATACAGAGGGAGATGATCTTACACTATACAAAACATTACGTAAACTAAATCCATCACCATACATGTATCATCTTAAACAAGATACCAAAACAATCATTGGGGCATCACCTGAAATGTTAGTTAGAATTACAGATGATAAAGTAGAAACATTTCCTATTGCAGGAACCAGAAAAATTACTGATGACGAAGAGAAGAATAAACAATTAGCAGATGAATTGATTCATGATGAAAAAGAACTAGCAGAGCACACGATGCTTGTGGATTTGGGACGAAATGATATTGGTCGTGTCTGCAAATATGGTACAGTTCATCCAGAATCATTAATGGAAATAAAGCGATTCAGTCACGTTCAACATATTGTGAGTCACGTGGTGGGTAATTTGGCGCCTGAAAAGGACATGTTTGATGCATTTCAGGCAGTATTTCCAGCAGGAACAGTATCAGGAGCACCCAAAGTCAGAGCCATGGAGATTATTGATGAATTAGAGACTGAGGCCAGAGGCCCATATGCAGGTGCAGTAGGATATTTCTCTTACAATGGGTGTTGTGATTTTGCAATTGCAATTAGAAGTATATTCATCGAAGACGGGAAGGGGTTTATCCAATCAGGTGCAGGGATTGTTTCAGATTCTATCCCAGAAAATGAATTCAAAGAAACAGAGCATAAAGCAGGTGCAATGTTACAAGCACTAAAGGAGGCATCCTCATGAAATTTTTAATCATAGATAATTATGATTCATTTGTTTACAACATTGCACAATACCTAGGAGAATTAGGAGTAGATTGTGATGTAATTAGAAATGACAAGATTACATTAAAGGAGATTCAAGAAAAAAATTATGATGCAATAATTATTTCTCCAGGTCCAGGAACACCAGAAGACAAAAAATACTTTGGAGTATGTAGCGATGTAATCAAAGAAATGGGTTCAAACACACCGATACTAGGAGTATGTCTAGGACACCAAGGAATAATTGACGCATTTGGAGGTAAAGTAACTAATGCAGGGTGTGTCAGACATGGAAAAACAAGTCCTGTGAATCATGTTGATTCAAAACTATTCAAAGATGTAAGAAATCCATTTAGAGCAACACGTTATCACAGTCTAGTTGGAGACAAAACTATCATTCCAGACGTTCTAAAGGTTATAGCTACTGCATCAGATGACGGAGAGGTCATGGCAATAGAGCACAAAGACTATCTAATTCAAGGAGTTCAATTTCATCCTGAATCAATAATGACAGAAGATGGTAAGAAAATTTTATCCAACTTTATTGATCAAGTAAAGGAGAAACAAAAATGATTGCAGATTTGATTTCAAAACTACAAGAAAAAACTGACCTCACATACGAGGAAGTAAATCAAGTAATGACAGATGTTCTTTCTGGAAATACAACTGACTCTCAAAATGCTGATTTTCTATCAAATCTGGCAGACAAAGGAGAAACAGATGATGAATTACTAGGAATGCTTGATAAAATGCAGGAGTTTTCATTAAAAATTGAGCCTAAAAATGCAGGAACTATCATTGACATGTGTGGTACAGGAGGAGATAAACTTCAGACATTCAACATATCTACCACAGCATCATTTGTTGTGGCAGCTGCAGGAGGGATTGTAGCAAAACATGGAAATCGCTCTAGTTCAGGAATATCAGGCAGTGCAGATATTTTTGAGTATTTTGGATATGACTTGAATTTAGAACCACTTCAAATTGCCAAAGTTTTAGAAAAACACAACATCTGTTTTATGTTTGCACAAAAATTTCATCCTGCAATGAAATATGTTTCAGTAGCAAGAAAACAATTAGGTAAAAGAACTGCATTTAATTTACTTGGCCCATTATCCAATCCAGCTGGAGTGAAAAATCAATTGGTAGGAGTATTTTCAATAGAATATCTTGACAGACTGCCAATGATATTGAAAAGAAAAGGGGCTGAAAATATCATGACAGTACGTTCAGATGATGGAATGGATGAATTCTCCACTAGTTCAACTAACAGAGTATGCATTTTAAAAGATGATAAAATTTTGATGAATGCAATTGATCCTGAGGTTGTAGGATTACACAAGTCATCATTAAAAGATATTCAAATCCAAACTAAAGAAGATGCAATAAAATCATTTGTGAGGGTTTTAAACAATACTGCAAATCAAGCAATGATTGAAACAACTGCACTTAATGCAGCAGGAGGGTTAATTGTTGCAAACATTTCAAATAATTTTGAAGAAGCAGTAGAACTTGCATCAAACACAATTAAAGATGGTAAAGCATTCTCATTATTAGAGAAATTTGTTCAAGATACAGGAGACATTTCAAAATTAAAGGAGATTGCTGATGGCTGAAAATATTCTTAGAAAACTTGTAAACAACTCAAAAATGGCAATTGATGATGGAGTATACGAAATAGAATCAAATTTAGAAAAATCAAACAAAGACTTTATTCAGATTATCAAGACTAGTGGCCACGCACCATTACTCACAGAAATAAAATTCTCATCCCCATCTCTAGGCAAGATTAGAACAATAGCAGATCCGGTAAGCATAGCATCTCAAATGATTGCAGGAGGTTCAAAGGCACTTTCAGTACTGACACAACCGCATCTATTCAATGGGTCACCAGAATACTTCATGAAGGTAAGACAAGCAGTTGACGTTCCAATGTTAATGAAAGACATTATGATTGAAAAAGTTCAGATTGATGCAGCAAAAAAGATTGGAGCAGACTTTATGTTGGTGATTCAATCATTATTTGATCAAAATTTTCTTAAAGATATTGATGAGTTTATTGCATATGGACACAAACAAGGACTACAAATTTTGTTAGAAGTGCATACAAAGCAAGAATTGAAAAATGCACTAAAAACAGAAGCTGATTTAATTGGAATTAACAACAGAAATCTAGACACATTAGAAATTGATCTAAAAACAACTGAAACAATACTGTCAGGAATAGACAAAACCAGACCCATACTATCTGAAAGTGGAATAGATAAACCAGAAGATATTCAATATCTAAAAAAGTGTGGAGCAGATGCATTTCTAATAGGCTCAAGCATAATGAAAAGTGACAACATTGAAGAACAAGTAAGAAAATTGGTGAATGCATATTGAAATATCCAAAAAATGGTAGATTCGGAGAATTTGGTGGAAAGTACATTCCCGAAACCCTAGTTCCAGCAATCGAAGAGTTAGAAGAAAATTATCTAAAATTTAAAAACGATAAAAACTTCAAAAAAGAATTAGATTACTATCTCAAAGTGTATGCAGGACGTCCAACTCCATTATATTATGCAAAAAATCTATCAGAGAAACTTGGCGGTGCAAAAATCTATCTAAAAAGAGAAGACTTGTTGCATGGTGGAGCTCACAAAATAAACAATACTCTTGGTCAAGCACTTCTTGCAAAAAAAATGAAAAAGAAAAGAATCATTGCAGAAACGGGTGCAGGTCAACACGGAGTGGCAACGGCTATGGCGTGCGCAGCATTAGGAATGAAAGCAGAAGTATACATGGGCTACAAAGACACCATCAGGCAAAAACTAAACGTATTTCGAATGAATTTACTAGGCTCAAAGGTTCACCCAGTAAAATCAGGTTCAAAAACACTCAAAGATGCAATCAATGAGGCAATCAGAGATTGGATTACAAATGTAGAGACAACTTACTATTTACTTGGTTCGGCAGTAGGGCCTCATCCATATCCAGTAATGGTTAGAGATTTTCAAAGTGTAATTGGAAATGAAATAAAATCACAGATGAAGAAAATAAACAAAACACCAGACAGTGTTATTGCATGTGTTGGAGGAGGATCAAATGCAATTGGTACATTTTATCCACTAGTTGACACTAATGCAGAAATCATAGGAGTAGAAGCAGCAGGGCACGGATTAAAATCAAAGAAACATTCTGCAACACTATCAGCTGGAAGCAAAGGAGTACTTCATGGAATGATGACATATCTTCTTCAAGATAAAGAAGGACAAATTACAGAAACTCACAGCATCTCAGCAGGATTAGATTATCCAGGAGTGGGACCTGAACATTCGTATTTCAAAGACACTAAACGAGTAAAATATCATGCAGCAACAGATACTGAAGTAATTGATGCATTTCTAATGCTAACAAGAACTGAAGGTATCATTCCAGCTTTAGAATCAGCACATGCAATTGCTGAAGCAATCAAAGTTGCAAGAAAGAGTAAGAAATCCGAATCAATTGTCGTTACGCTTTCTGGACGAGGAGACAAAGACGTAGAAGAAGTACAAAATTATCTGAGTAAAAATGTCAAAGATTAAAGAAAAGTTTGCAGAGTTGCAAGCAAGAAAAGAAAAGGCCTTAATCTCATACATTATGGCGGGATTTCCAAATGAAAAATCAACCATTTCAGTTGTTAGAGGATTAGTGAAAGGCGGAGTAGATATTATTGAATTAGGATTTCCATTCTCAGATCCTCTTGCAGATGGACCTGTTATCCAAAATGCAAGCACAGTATCCCTTGAAAGAGGCACAAAAATAGACAAATTTTTTGCACTGGTAAAAAAAATCAGAAAGGAAACAGACACCCCACTAGTATTAATGACATATACCAATATTCTATATCACAAGGGATATTCAAAATTCATAGACGAGGCTAAAAAAGCAGGTATTAACGGATTTATTCTGCCAGACATGTCAATAGAAGAATCAAGAGAATATCTTCAAGCTGCAAAAAATAATGCAGATACGATATTTTTGATATCACCTAATACAAGTAAAATAAGAATTCAAAAAATTGCAAAGGCATCATCAGGTTTCTTGTATCTTGTTGCAGTGTATGGAACCACAGGGGTAAAAACAGGAATTAAAAATTATACTCTAGAGGCAATCAAAAATGTCAAAAAACAAACCAAAGGAAAAATTCCAATAGGTGTGGGGTTTGGAGTCTCAACACCAGAAGATGTGAAAAAATACATCAAAGCAGGCGCAGATGGAGTGATTGTCGGTAGTGCATTTTTGAAATTAATAGAAAAAACTCCTCAAAATAAACTAGAATCAAAAATAGCATCATTTACAAAATCACTCAAAAAGCAAACATTGCAGAAAAAATAAGAACCGTCTAAGTAAGGTGGCCAAGTTTACAAACTGGCATAGAGGGGAAACTCAATTTCAGTTATGACCACCTACTAGATGTTCTCATTGTATTATAGTAAAAGAAAAATAAAAAATGGATGCTCTAAAAAACTAAAAGATGTTCAAAAATTAAGATATATCTTTACAGGTGTATAGTTTTAAAAATTAATTATTTTTCATCTGATTCGTCTGGCTCATTTGCTTTGTCTCTTACTTTTTTCATAACACAGAATTTTGCAAGAGTTTTCATAAATCCCATAAACAAGATGAAAAATCAAGTAACTTAAGCATATTGATAGAATCTAATTAAAAGAAGAATCAAAACTAGTGACTTTTGTGAATATCCTCACCACAGTGAATGCAGAAAAATGAGCCATTTTTTGACCAATAGTGCTCACAGTTGGAATTATTCATGTTTTGGGTGATTTTTTACGCATAAGAGAAGACTAGTCCAAAACATCAAACATCAGAAGAAAAAGATTTGATCTAATCAAATTCATGAAATATGGTCTAATTTTGCATCCAGGGAATTAACATGAGAGACCAGATTCCTTACAATATCATCAATTGTTTCAGTTTGTTTTTGTTTGGGTTTGTCTGATTCATCTGCCCAATCTAGCATGGCATCAAATATGGAACGGACTTGAAGAGAATCATCATATAACTCATCTATGCTGATTAATTTTTTCTTGGCATCATCTTTAGGATAAATCATCAAATGGCCATCATTTAAAATTAGAAATTGTTGAGAGATTATTGCGTCTGCAAAATCAGCTAAGAATAGACCTCGAATAGCATTTTTTAATTTTGGATTGTATTGCATTTTATTGCAAGTTTTTTTAAGAATTTGACTTAATGTGGTATTTTCATCAAATCCGCCTTTGAGTTTACTAGAATCAAGTATTATTTTTAGGAATTTTTCAAAGACTTTGAGATGTGATTCAATGTAAGACATTATAGAATAAACTACAAAGGATACCACTTCATCACGTTTTGTTTCAAAATCATCTAATTTTCTAATAGTTTCAACGAACGTGTGAGAAAAACTTTTTTGAAAATCTATAAAATTTCGAAAGAATTGCTCATCATGATATTCAGGATTAAAATGATACAGTCCCTTTTTTTCAATATCCTTTAGAATAACTAGGGTAGCCCTATAGTTTGAATCATTTTGCACCACAAAGTTTCTGAATTTTATAGGAACTTAAGTTTTTGATTTACATCAAACGTTCATTTTTTAATTTCCGTTTATTTCGATAAACGATCAGATGGTAATTGATAATTTGTTTTAATTTTTCTTCTACAGTTAATTGATCAGCAGTTGCAATACTAAGTAATCCAAGATAGTCATTGTCAGTTAGTTTAAGGCAGATCTCTCTCACCAGACAAGTTGGCAGAATTGAGCCTAAAAGAGAAGGTTATTGTGAAAAACACTCATCTCAAAGTAAGTAAACTAGTCTTTTTTGAAAATATTATAATGGATATCACAGAGAGGGTAAGAATCAACAGAGCGATTCCTCCAAATTCAGGAATTACCTTAGAACCCATTATCTTGATTTCTCTAGAATTAGCATCAATTGGAATAACTAATTGAGTTGCAGTACCAGCACTAATTGTAGAATCAGATTCAAAATCAACCATATCACCATTAACCCATACTGTAGTTGGATTATCAATGAGTTCTTTAGGTAAAGTTATTGTAATTTCATCATTATTACTTTCACCAGTAAGAGTAAATGTCAAAGTTCTTTCATCAGGATCTACATGAACAGCATTAGCCAAATGGGCATCTAGGAAATATTTTACCTCAAATCCCAAGCCATTATCAGAATAACCAGATGCAATTTTATCTATAGATTTAACACTTCCAGGATCCAATATCACGTGAACGACACCATTCATCCACGGATGAAGACTACAATAATAGTAGAAATCACCAAGGTCATTAAATTGCATAGTATAAGATTTTCCTGCAGTGAAAAATCCACTATCAAACATACCATCTTCTTCAAAATCACCAACCTCAATACTGGATGCAGAAACTGAAGTTATAGTATGAAATGCAGTATCAGCATTAGACCATGTTACTGTATCTCCAGGAAAGACAGTTATCTCACCAGTTGTTACACCAGTATCTTTTTGAGACCAGAAATAAGGGTAATTCTCATCAGCGGCACCTGAGGGGATTTTAATTTCATAACTTGCAGCAAAGGCAATCCCTGAACCTACAACCAACATTGCAATTAATGGTAAAACAGCAAGCGCAAGTTTCATAGTATACTTACCACATAACACTATTTCAACCAAACCATGATCGACAAAACATACAAAAACCAGATACTCGTTTCATTAATGTGCAGACGAAGTTTATTTTTGTCACAGGTGGTGTGATGTCTGGCCTTGGAAAAGGCGTAACAACTTCCTCGATTGCAAAATTATTACAATTAGCAGATCAAAAGGTATCTTGTATCAAGATAGATCCATATCTGAATTATGATGCAGGGACCATGAATCCAGTAGCCCATGGAGAAGTGTTTGTCACAGATGATGGGGGGGAGTGTGATATGGATATTGGAAATTATGAGAGATTTCTAAATCAAGACATTCCAAAAAGTCACAACATTACTACTGCTCAAGTGTATTCTTCAGTAATAGAAGCAGAAAGAAAAGGAGAGTATCTAGGAGCATGTGTTCAAATTATTCCTCATGTGACTGATGAGATCAAAAACAGAATTAGAAAAATAGCTGAAGATGAAAAACTTGATTTTCTTATTGTAGAGTGTGGAGGAACTGTAGGAGATATTGAATCGCTTCCATTTTTAGAGGCATTAAGACAGATGAGAGTTGAAGAGGGACCACAGGGAGTTATTTTTGTTCATGTAACACTAGCACCTTCACTTGATGTGGTAGGAGAGCAAAAAACAAAACCAACACAGCACAGTGCACAAGAATTAAGAAGAATTGGTATTCAACCAGACTTTTTGGCAGTAAGATGCACCTTACCATTAGAAGAAAAAACAAAAAAGAAAATTGCAATGTTTACAAATGTTACTGCAAAAGATGTGTTATCATGTCATGATGCAAAATCAATTTTTGAAGTTCCACAAATGTTGTATGATCAAGGCATCATGGATGCAATATTTACCAAATTTGGAATAGTTGGAATGGTTAATGCGTCTGCAAATTGGGACAAGTGGAATGCAATTGCACAAAATATGGTAAATCATGAAGACCAAAAAGTAAAGATTGCCATGGTTGGAAAATACGTGACATTAGCAGATAGTTATGTGAGCGTAAATCATGCACTAAAACATGCAGGAGCACAGATGGGAAAATCAGTAGATATTGATTGGATTGATTCAGAATCAATTACAGATTATTCTGTTTTATCAAATTATGATGGAATACTAGTTCCAGGTGGATTTGGAACTAGGGGTTCAGAAGGAATCATTCAGACTGCAAACTATGCACGAGAAAATAACATACCATACCTTGGAATATGTTTCGGATTCCAATTAGCAGCAATTGCGTTTGGAAGAAATGTGATGAAATTAGAGGATGCAAACTCTACAGAGATAAAACCAGATACAAAAAATCCAATTGTGGATTTACTTCCAGAACAAAAAGATGTTTCAGATATGGGAGGATCATTAAGATTAGGTGCAAATGATGTATTAATCAAAGAAAATACAAATGCTAAAAAAATTTACGGCACTACAAAAATTAGTAAACGACACAGACACAGATATGAAATCAATAAGGAATACATTCCAGAATTTGAAAAAAATGGGTTAATATTTTCAGCAGACAGTGATAATGGTAAAAGGATGGAAATGTTAGAAATTCCTAGTCATAAATTCTATCTAGGAGTACAGTTTCACCCAGAGTTTAACAGTAGACCCGGATTCCCTGAAGAAGCATTTGCAGCTTTTATCAAAGCAGCTTCTGAAAAATAATTAAATTCTAAGGCAAAAGAATTTCAAATCTTGCGCCATGAGTATAGTTTTTTGTATTTTGATTACTCATTCAATTTTTGAAATTTCATAAATTTTTTGTCGGGCATCACGAATTGAGACCTTCTTTTTGACATATCCTTTCTTCAAAAGATGACTCAATGCCAGTCTAACTGTTCTATCAGGAAGAAGCGTTTTGTTTGCCAAGTCTTTTTGAGTCAAAGCTCCTTCATATTCCAATGTCTTCAAAAGTAACTTGGAGCTTGGAGGCATACTGAGTAATTCTTCTGCCAAATGGACTTTTTTTGCTAATGCAGAAATTGCAGTAGAATGTTTTTTGAGACGAATTATTTTAGCAGGAGGAAAGAATTGAGTGCATTCAACAGTTTTGTTTACTTTGTATCTATCCAAACCATCTAACACCACTTCACAATGTAGTCTTGCAGAGATATCGTCAATCTCAATTGAACTGTCATTTGAAACAATAATGGGTCTTCTTGTAACATCAAGTGAATTTACTGAAATAATTTCAAAGACTGCAGAATCTTGAAACAATACAGGTCCTCCTGCAGACATTGAATAAGCTGAAGACCCAATAGGAGTTGAAACAATTATGCCATCACTGTTATCGTGCCATACTTCCTCGCCATTTACACGCAAAGTGTGCTCCATCAACATTGCACTTCGAGATGAAAACACTGCAACATCATTAAGAACAGGATAAACATTTTTTCCATCTATCTTTACTCCAAGTCGAGGAACTTCCTCAACGGTGTACTTTTGTTTTTTTAAAATATTGGCATATGATGCAAATTCTTTAAGATCAATCTGTGCCAAAAAACCACTGGCCTCACCTTCACTAATTCCCAAAATAGGCAATGTTGAATCAAATGTTCTATGAAAATAATTTCTTACACCCTTATCTCCACCTAAAACAATAATGCAATCAGCAGGTTTGCTCTTTGATTTTGTAATCGTAAAGGATTTGATTCCAACATCATCAAGTATTTTTTTTACATATTTTGCAGCATTACTAGTACTTCCAGAACCATAGATACCTATTTGCATAGAGTAAAGATTTGAAATGCTTCAATAAAAGAATAATGTATTTACAAGTCTCGAAATTTTACCAGATTGTAAAAGTACGAGGCATTGTTTTGAATAGTTCCCTTTCTAGGGATTTTTTGCAATCCAACGTTTTTTGAATCAAGTGCAGCCTGAGCAGCACCGCCAGCAAAACATAGAGCCCACAAAAAGTCCTTTTCTTTGAGCATAGTACAGCAAAACGCTGCACAAAAAATATCGCCTATTCCGGTAGTATCATGGATGTCTTTGTTTGGCAAAGTAATAGAGTATACTTTGTCTTTTACCAGCAATGAAACTTCAGTTTTGTTTGTTAAAAGTACATGTTCTACACCCTTTTTCTGAAGTGCAACCATCATCTCATCATGAATGCCACTGACTAGTTGTTGTGCCTCTTCAGGATTTACTTTGATTGCATTAACACCAGTTAGATCAATGTCATTTTTTTGTAGAAAAATATTATTTTGAGAGTCTTTTTCTCTGAGAAATCCTTGAGGATCAATAAACAAAAAATTTGAATCATCTTTAATTTTTTTTAATGTCTCATTTGTAATTTCATGATAAATTGGACTCACAAGATGTCCATCTGCTTTTACATCAGAGTATTCTATAGGATCACATTGGTTTTCAAGTTTTAAAGTTCTATCAGCACCAGAAATTGATATTGCAAATTTTGTGGTGTTTTTCTTAGATTCAGAATTTACAAGATTTATTTTATTATCAGAGAGGTATTGTTTTGGAAAATCATTTCCGAATTTAGTAAACAAATCAACGTCAAATTTGAATCCACGTGCAGTTAATCCACAATAACATGCAGATCCGCCAATTTGCTCATAGTTTTTGTCCCCAATAGTTATAGTATCAATTGCACAATGAGCAAAAATAGCTAATTTCATTTCTATTAGTTATCTATGATGTGGATTTAGTTTTTTGCATTCTTTTTATCAAAGCATTCCTTACAAAAAATATCTCCTTTTAAGAGAAACAATTCAACTCCAGAAGTAAAACAGCCATGACACAATCCACGCATTTTCTTCAATGAAATTTATACTTCATTACATTAAAACATAAAGTAAATTCTAGATTATAAGAAAATCAAGTTACTTTTTGGGCAAAGTGATTGTGAACGTAGTGGGATTATTCTCAACAGTTATGGTACCTCCATGTTGATCTACGATATTTTTACCAATTCCTAATCCCAATCCAGTACCAGATGGTTTTGAGGTAAACAAGGGTTCGAAAATCTTGGATTTTATATCATCAGGAATGCCCGGACCAGAATCAATTACTTGAATTATTACAGAACGTGGTTTATCTTCAAGTTTTATTGTGATTTTTCCTTTATCGTTCATGGCATCAAAAGAGTTTACAATCAAATTGACAAGTATGGCTTGTATTTTTCTTCCATCACATGAAAAAGATATATCATTTTTAGGTAATTCAATTTCAACTTCATCAGGAACATTCAAAGTTTGAACAGATTCTGAAATAAGTTTTAAAAGTGACACAGAAGAGATGTTAAGATCTTTTGTTTTTGCAAATTCCAACACATCTTCTATTATGTAATTCATATCCAATACAGATTTTTGGATTCTAGTGCATCTATCCTTTACAGTTTCATCAGTGTCAGGTTTCATTAATAAAAAGTCAACACTTGCCTTAACAACAGTTAGTGGGTTTCTCAAGTCATGAGCTAATCGAGATGCCATCTGGCCAATAGTGTAGAGTTTTTCTAGTTTTTGTAATTTTTCTCCTTCTTTTTTTAGTGTTTTAAAAATAGCTAAAATTGTTGCAATGTATATAATTCCATTAATAACAGGCAAAATTATTTCTAAAGTTTCTTGTTGTTTTATAATGGCTTTAAATTCATCTGAAACATCAGTTGTTAGTTCATCAGTTAAATCCAGTAATTTTACTTCAATAATTTCATGCTCAATAAAAAAAGAAGTACCTAAATCAATGCCATTATTTCTTGCATCAATTAATTTCAAACCCAATGCATGGAATTTTTCAAATTCAGTTTCAATTAAAAATAACTTATCATGAAATTTTTCAGGTAGGGGATTAATTTTATCACCATCCACCACTCCACCGTTTCTTAAAAGGTCAAGATTATTCTTCAATTCATCATAACGATGTAAAAGATCAGTTTCTCCAATTACACCATCTTCAAATTCGGATAATTCATGCAAGATAAATGCAGTGTGGAATCTATTTTTTCCTGAAAAATTAACATAATCTGCATATCCCTCTTCCTCAGAGGCATATTGCAAAAGGATCGCAAATGTAACGGATAAAAGAGCTAATTGACCAACAATCAAAAGTGCAATTAGGCTTCTGGATTTCATATCTGTGATTAATAATATTATGTTATAATTTTTGTTATATAGTCCAAATTTGGGAATTTTAATTTTGAAACCAAGTGAGACACGATAGAAACTCCATCAAGAATATAAAGAGGCAAATGGGCTTACGAGCATGCCACTTAAGCGTGCAAGTAGAGGTCGTACAAAAGGAGGAAAAGGATCTTCAGGTGTTGTACAATGTACAAACTGTGGACAAACTGTTCCAAAAGACA
The DNA here is from genome assembly GCF_054515815.1 of Nitrosopumilus sp. S6. NCBI lineage: Archaea > Thermoproteati > Nitrososphaerota > Nitrososphaeria > Nitrosopumilales > Nitrosopumilaceae > Nitrosopumilus > Nitrosopumilus sp. S6. The sequence goes on along the minus strand of NZ_JBTNRI010000004.1, from coordinate 5,048 downwards.
AGGCAAAAAAAGTCACATCTAGACTAAACCTAGTTGAGCATACATTGGCTAAAGAACTACGAGCGCAAGGAGCATACATTGCATCACCTACAGTTCTAAAATGGTACTGTATTTCATGTGCAATTCACTTTAAGATTCTAAAAATTAGATCTGCAGACAATAGAAGAAAACGCGGAAAACTACGATAGTCTTATTCTTTGATGTTTTTTGCAGTAACAATCATTCTTTGAATTAATGTTATTGCCGCAATTATTACTACAATAATTACAGCTATCTCCATAAATCCAATGATTCCAATGATTGCAATTACTAGTAATCTTTCAGCTCTCTCACCAATTCCCACACCTTGTAGTTTTACATTTATTGCATCAGATTTTGCCCTAGCATAACTTACCAATAATGATAAAGTGATTGCAAGCAATACTAAATACGGTTCAGCATAACCTCCAACTAGAATTCCCAAAAATATTGCAGTCTCTGCAATTTTATCAAACATAGAGTCAAGATATGATCCCTTTTGAGAGGTTTTACCAGTGACACGTGCAACTTGCCCATCAACCATGTCAAAGAATCCAGATACAAGTAACAAAATACCACCAATAATTAATCCAAATTCAATTCCTAATCCATAAACTATTGCAGATAGAAATGCAACACCCAAACCAACTGCAGTCCAAAAATTAGGAGATAATCCAGTAGATGCAAATCCTTTTCCAATCTTTTCAAGAGTGGGCTTGAGGGTATCTCGTAGGTTGTTTAACACGTGATACCCCCAACAATACTATCTAATAAAGTGAATAGAAGCAAAATCGAGGCAGATAATAGTCAATTTTTTAAAATTTATCGATTTTGCGATAAATTGATTGCAATTAGAGTAGACATTATTTTTGCTGCAAGAGATGCAGTTGCACCATTATCATGATATGGATTTAGTTCTACAATGTCTGCACCAATTACTTTTGTTTCTTGAAGAGAGTAAATCATGTCAAATAATTCTCTAGAAGTTATTCCTGCTGCTTCAGGATTTCCAACGCCAGGTGCAAATGCAGGATCAAGGACATCAAGATCAAAACTAGAATAAATTGTATCAAAAGTTGAAACATGATCTTTGAGTAACTGGTGGCCTCTACCTTCTCGAATGTCTTTATCTGAAATGATTTTGATTTTTTGTTCTGTCAAAAACTCTAATTCTTCTTTGACAAATGCACGTGCTCCAACATGTAAAATATTTTCAGCCCCACGTTCCTCAACTATACGTCTAAGGTAAGATGCATGACTTAGTTTGATATCAGCAAATTCATCTCTCAAATCATAATGTGCATCAAAGACAACATATCCTGTTTCTTTGGGAAAACTAGTGTATGTTCCATAAGTGATAGAGTGTTCTCCACCTAAAATAAACAACTGTCTTTTTTTTGCAACAAGTTCAGTTGTCACTTTTTTTACCATATCAACCATTTCAGTTGCTACAACAGTATGACGAGTGTTCCCCAAGTCTTCAATGCTGACAGTTTCTAAATCTACAGATAGTTCAGGATGAAAGATTTCAATATTGTTAAAAGAATCGCGAATAGCATCAGGGCCAAATCTACAACCAGGTTTGTAGGAGTGAGTTGCATCAAATGGAATACCAAATACAGTTGCTACAGGTTCCGAATTATCATCAGATGCAGTTATCAGAGGATTTTTGTTCATGTATAAGTCAAGGAAACTCATAATCTACACCATTAATTGTGGTCTCTTTGAGAGATGTGATGATTGGTTCAATCCAGTAAAGGGTTTCCCTGAAGTTTGTTGATTAATTTCATTCATGAAATCATTAAATGATACTTCTCTAACATCTCCAGTTTGTCTGTCACGAATACTGAGATTCTCAGAACCTGCTTCTTTTTCTCCAATAACCAAAATATATTGAATCCATTCTTTTTCTGCTTCACGAATTCTTTTGCCAATACTTTCATTTCTATCATCAATATCTACACGAACATTTTGAGCAGATATTTTATCAAAAAGATTGTTGCAAAATTTGTAAAATTCTTCTTTTAGAGGAATAATTCGGACTTGAGTTGGTGCAAGCCATAATGGAAATTGGGGTTTCTTACCTTTCTTTGAATCATATGCAGCTTTTTCCAATAATGCATAGATTATTCTTTCAATTGCACCACTAGGAGAGTTATGTAGAATAATTGGATGTTGTGTTGTATTGTTTTCATCAACAAATTCAATGCCATACCTATCACCGTTTTCAACATCTATTTGATCAGTAGATAGAGCTGATGCTTTGCCCAAATTGTCAATGAAATTAAATTCCCATTTTAGAACAAAATAAAAGAATTTTTCTTTCCACATCTCAACTAGTACAGGTCTACCATGTTTCTTGACTAGTTCTTCAATAGATGATTTATTTTCATTGTAAAAGTCCTCAGTAAATCTAATTGCCATCTCATAATCAGACTCAGTAATTCCTAATTCTTTGAGAACACTTTGAGACAAATCAAATCTAACTTTAATTTCATCTACTGCCTGTGGAATATCTTTACAAAAAGCATGACAATCAGGCATTGTAAATGCACGAAGTCTTCTCAAACCTACTAATTCTCCAGATTGTTCACGTCTAAAGCTGTATCTTGTAAGCTCATATAGTTTGTAGGGTAAATTCTTGTAAGACATTTGAAATTGATTTGCCATAAGGAATTGGCCAAAACATGCAGCAAATCTCAAAAAGAGTTTTTTTCCTTCTGAATCAATATTGTATTGTCTTGCAGGAAATCTGTTAAAGTAGCTGACCATACTTGGATGTTCTGAATCATACATGATTGGAGTCTCTACCTCACATCCACCATATTCTTTTACTCTATCAGTAACATAACGTTCAATCAAAGATTTGATTAAACGACCATTTGGAAAGAATCTCATATTTCCAGAATCAGATGCAGGTTCGTAATCTGCAATTGCAAGTTTTTTCATCAATGCAACATGTGGAGGAGGTTCGTCAACTTGACGTTGTTTTGCAGATTCGTATTTCGCCAATACTTCTAATTTTTTATGATTAGAAAAATCAAAATCACCAATGTTAGTCATTGTTCCATCAGGAGACATTATTTTCCAGTAAGAGCGAATGGTAGATTCGCCTTTTAGCGCATCAGAAGTAATTTCGTCATCATCTTTAGTAGCTGAATCTTTGGTGACAACTTTAGAACTTTCAGCTAATGGGTGACCTTTGACTTGAATTTTGTAAGACTTTGTCCAGCCAAAAGGGGAATGAGAAACTTCAAGATCAGATGCTTCTGATTCCATTTCATTGAGTAAAGACATTGCAGTAGAGGGTTTTGCAAGATTTGAGCTAAGATGAGCATAAGGGTACAGCAGTAGTTTTTTACATCCAATTTTTTCCATTGAATTTTTTATTTGAGATATTGCGTTTTTTGCAACAGATGAATCATCTCCATCTTCAATTGCAACAAATGCAACAACAATTTCTTCTAGTCTCTGAGTTTGAGGGTTTTCAATATCCTCAGCTGATTTGATCTCTTTTTTTGTAGGAGTGTACTCTATACTATCACAGTGTAGTTGCAAGATCCTCATAGTTTCAAAGTCTCTAGTTTGAGTTTAAAATTCTTGGGATTAGAGAGTTTTCAGAAATTAAGCGTAGATCAATAGTTATTCGGAGGTCAGAAGATTTTTGAAGGCAGGATCAGTCTTGTACATTTGTTCGTATTTGGGATGGATTTGAATAGATTGGCGCAAATAGCGAATGGCATCTTCAGGTTTATTTTGTAATGCCCTAATTTTTGATAAATTATAAAGTGCACTGCCATTTCTTGAATCTAAATCAAGGATTTTTTTACAATTAGAGAATGCCTCATCATATCTATTCAATTTCATTAAAGAATATGTTTTAAAAGACAAAATTTTTGCATCAAGTGGATCGATGTTAATTACATCATCAAAGTAAGACAAAGAATTTTCATACTGATCAAGCATTGATAAAACAAATCCTTTATGCCCAAGAGCACCCAAATGTTTTGAATCAAGTTTCAAAACAGTATCAAACAATTTTCCAGATTCAAAGAATTCACCCATTCCCAACAATACCAATCCTTTTTGATAAAGTGATTCTTTATGATTTTTATCAATAGATAATACATTATCAAATGAATGAATAGCTTTTTCATGTTCTCCAATTTCAGTTAGACATAATCCTAAATTATAATGTGCAAGTTTATGATCTGATTGATAATTAATAATTTGTTCATAACATTTGATTGCTTCAATGTTTTTATTTTCTTTTTGCAATGCTGTTCCTTTTAGATAAAGTGCTTCAACATTATATTGTTCTTTTTCAAGTACTTTGTCATAACAAGAAATAGCTTCATTGTTTTTATTTAAAATTACTAATGAACGGCCTTTGTTCAATAATGCATTTTGATGATTAGGATCTATGTCCAACACCATATCAAATGCGTTGATTGATTCTACATGTTTACCTATTATAGATAATTCAATACCACGATGGTATTGTGCATCAAGATGTTTTGGTTCTATACTCAACAACGTTTCAAAATTAGATAATGCCAAATCATGATCATACAGGTGAGATTGTGAACGCCCATTATAGTACAATGCATCAATATTATTTTGATCAACATTTAGAATATTTTCAAAGAATTTACTTGCATCAAAATATTTTCCATGAGTGAATAATTGGATACCTTCTTCCAAACCAGAATATTGTTGAGAAATAGGTTCAGAGTGAACATTTTTTGTAATCTTTTTCAGGGATTCATACTCACAGTATCCTTTTTCTTCTAAAGCCCACAATCCATCATCATCTCTTGAAATTATGCCCTTTCTTCTCAATTCACTTAATCTAGCTCTCATAGTTTCACGTTGTGTTAATGGCAAATACTTGATTATTTCATCAAAGATCTGCTGATGTGTTGATTTCCCATTATCATATAACACTACAATAATTATTTCAGGTATTGATTCTGGTTCTACAATAGGTTCTGGTTCTACAATAGGTTCTGGTTCTACAATAGGTTCTG